>JAYTXR010000276.1:0-7176 GCA_043742865.1 Acetobacteraceae bacterium | reverse complement strand
TACGAATCCGCCGAGCCGCACAGTCCGCAGGGATGCGGCGCACGGATGGCGCGGAATGGATGGTCATCGAAATCCAGCGAGCGCACATCGGTATAGGGCGGGATGGCATAGAGCCGCTTTTCCCGCCCGGCGCCGAACAGCTGCAACGCCGCCATCCGGTGCAGCTTGGGGTTATCGAAGGCCGGGATCGGACTGGGCGACATCAGGTAGCGGGAATGCACCAGGACCGGATAATCGTAGCTGATCGAAATCTGCCCGAACCGGGCGATATCCTCATATAGTTTCACCTGCATCAGGCCGTAATCCGCCAGACCGTGCATGCGCCGGGTTTCGGCGCGGCTGGGTTCCAGCTTGGCCATCGGCTCGGGCATCGGCACCTGATAGACCAGGATCTGGTCTTCGCGCAGCGCCAGTTCGGGAATGCGGTGCCGGGTCTGGATCACGCTGGCCTCCGCGGTGCGGGTGGTGGTCGCGACCCCCGCGGTGCGAGCGAAGAAGCGGCGGATGGCGACCGCGTTGGTGGTGTCGTCGGCCCCCTGGTCGATCACCTTCAGCACATCGTTCTCGCCCAGCACCGCGGCGGTCACCTGAATGCCGCCGGTGCCCCAGCCATAGGGCAGCGGCATCTCGCGCGAGCCGAACGGGATCTGATGGCCGGGGATCGCCACCGCCTTCAGCAGCGCGCGGCGGATCATCCGCTTGGTCTGCTCGTCCAGATAGGCAAAATTGTAACCATCCATCGGCGCGGTCATTCGGCTGCTTCCCGGCGCATCCGCCGGAGATTTTCCAGCTCGCTCTGAAAATCGACGTAATGCGGCAGTTTCAGGTGCTCGACAAATCCGGTCGCCTCGATGTTGTCGGCATGCGACAGCACGAACTCGATGTCCTGCGCCGGCGCGGTCACAGCCTCGCCCAGCTCGCTTGCCCGCATGGCCCGGTCGACCAGGGCCATCGCCATGGCGCGGCGGTCGGAGACGCCGAACACCAGCCCGTAGCCGCGGGTGAACTGCGGTGGCGTCGTTTTGGAGCCGGTGAACTGGTTTACCATCTGGCACTCGGTCAACGAGATATCGCCGATATCGATGGCAAAGCCGAGTTCGGCCGGGGTGATTTCCACCGCGACCTCGCCCTGGCGAATTTCGCCGGCGAACGGGTGGGTGCCGCCATAGCCGCGTTGGGTGGAGTAGCCCAACGCCAGCAGAAACCCCTCATCGCCGCGCGCCAGCGCCTGCAGCCGCACATCGCGCCCGGCCGGAAACGCCAACGGCTCGCGCGTCAGGTCGCCGGGCTCCTGGTCATTCTGGTGGTCGGCTTCGATCAACCCCTCCTCGCCGAGGATGTCGTGCACCCGCGGCACGAACCCATCCTCGGCCGGCGCTTCCGGCGCCGGCGTGACGTCTGCTGGTGTCGAAAAATCGATCAGCCGGTGGGTGTAGTCATAGGTCGGTCCAAGCATCTGCCCACCCGGCAGATCCTTGAACACCGCGGAAATCCGCCGCGCGATGGCCATGTTCGCGGTATCCACCGGGGTGGAATAGGCAAAGCGCGGCAGCGTGGTGCGATAGGCGCGCAGCAGGAACGCCGCCTCGATCAGGTCGCCCTGGGCCTGGCGGATCGCCAGCGCCGCCAGCTCGCGGTCGTACAGTGATCCCTCGCCCATCGCGCGGTCCACCGCACGGCCGAGCTGAGCGGCGATCTGTTCCACTTGCAACTCGGCAATGGCCGGGTCGCCGCGCCGGGTTTCCGCCAGCCAGGCATGGGCGTTGTCGATTGCCTGCTCGCCGCCCTTGACCGCGACATAGGCCATCAGCCCGCCTCGATGCGCACGCTGCGCGGCAACGCCGCCAGCACCGTGCCGGCGCACAGCATCAGATCCACCCCGCGCGGATAGAGTGCCTGGTTGGCTTGCCAACGGACGATGAAATCATCCGGCAGTCCGCGCACGCGCAGCATCGCCGGTGCGGCGAGGCCAGGGCCGGCGAGACGATAAGCCGGACCCTCCCCCAGCGCCGCCACCTGGACGATCGCCGTGCTCGCCTGCTCGGGGGCTTCGTCGGTGCCGGTATCCAGCGCGCCGAGGTCGGGCAGCCGGGTGGCGACCACGAACCCGGCCTGCTCCGGCGTTTTGGCGAAGGCGGTGCCGCAGTGAAACGCGATCCAGTTTCGTGCCGCTGCCAGCCCGGGGTCCAGCCATAAAGTAGTTTCACTATCCGCCAGAGTGAGCAACACCGCCGCCGTGGCGCCATCCAGGCCGGCGGGCGGGGAAAGCTCCGCACCCAGTTGGTGCAGGCTGCCCGGACGCGACATCGCCGCCAGCAGCGCCCGGAAGCTCCGCTGCGCCCCGCGGGCGGGATCGGCGAAGCCCGGCAGGTCGATATCCGCTGTCATCAGGTCCGCATGGTTGCAAGAGTAAAGAACTGCACCTTGGTCGCCGCGGCCTTGCGTGCGGTGTGCTCCCGCCGTCCGCGCTGCGCCGATTCCAGCTTTTCGATGACCCTCCGCCCCAGCAGGCCGGTTCGCGCCGGGTCCTGCAGCAACGCATCCAGAACCGCCGCCAGTTCCGCCTGCCTGGGGTCGCGTCCGGCGACATAGGCATGTCCGGTCCAGCCGCATTCGGTGCGCACCGTGCAGCGCGTCACGGTCATTTCCCCGAGGTTGAACGCCGCCCCACCGCCGCCCTGGCGTCCCCGCACCATCACCAGTCCGGCCTGCGGTCCGCGCAGCCGGCGATAGGGCGGCAGATCGGGGCATTCGGCCAGACAGGCCAGGATATCCTTGGCGCTGGCGCGTGCCAGCACCGCCATCCAATGCTGCCGCCCGGGGGTTGGCACGATATCGGGAAGATCCCCGCTATCGGAGACATTGGCGTCGGTCATCTCGCTTCCAGTCATTTAGACATCTAGACAAATACTCCCCGGCCCGACTATCGTCAAGCCTTCCTCGCACGGGAAGGCCGGCCGCATGGATGACATTTGAATGAACGATCAATATGGGACCCGCCAGGATGGCGTCGCGCTATGGCGACGGATCGCCAACGAATTGCGTCAGGAAATCGCCTCCGGCGTTCATGCGCCCGGTGCCCGCCTGCCGACCGAGGCGGAAATGGCCGTCCGCTTCGGGGTCAACCGCCACACCGTCCGCCGGGCGATCGAGGAACTGTCTCGCGGCGGTCTGCTGCGGGTTGAGCAGGGCAGGGGGTCCTTCGTCGCCGAGGACGTCATCGACTATATCGTGTCGTCGCGCACCCGTTTTTCCGAATGGATCCGTCGGCACAACAAGGAACCTTCCGGGCGGGTGCTGCAACTGCGCGAGCTGCAAGCCGACCCGGCCATCGCCGCCGGCCTGCGCATCCGCCCCGGCGGCAAGGTGGTGCTGCTGGAACGCCTGGGCCTCGCCGACGGCCGCCCCGTCAGCCTGACCAGTCATTATTTCCCCGCCCGGCTGCGCGGCCTGCAGGAGGCGCTGGGCCACGCCGCCAGCATCACCGAGGCGCTCAAATCGGTCGGCATTGACGATTATCTGCGCCAATCCAGCCGCGTTACCGCGCGCATGCCGAATGCCGAGGAGGCGGAGCTGCTGCGCACCCCGCGGTCCCGCCCGGTGCTGGTGGCCGAGAACATCAACGTCGACAGCGCCGGCAAGGTGGTGGAATTCGGCATCGGCCGCTATCCGAGCCCCAGGGTGCAGATCGTCTTCGAACCATAAGGCCGGCTTACTCTGGCACGATCGGCAGCGTGGCAATGCTGCGCCAGGCGACCGGAGCGCCAGCCTTGGCCGCCGCTTCGGCCGGCGGCAGGGAGGCGTCCCAATGGGCGGCGAGGAAGCGCTGGCCGCTGATATGGTCGGCGGCGTCGGAAACCAGATATTGCAATGGTGCCGCCATGATCTCGGGTTGCAGCATCCGCCCGCGGTCGATCCCGGAATCGGAGGGCACGATGTCGGTGTTGGTCACGCCGCCCGGCACCAGCACGTTGGCGGTGACGCCGGTGCCCTCCAGATCATAGGCCATCACCGAGGTCAGCGCCTCCGTGGTCGCCTTGGTGGGGCCATAGGGCGCATAGCCGCCGCGGGTCATGGTGCCCAGGCTGGTGGTGACATTGACGATCCGGCCCCAACCCTGCGCCATCAGCAGCGGCGCCACCACGCGCGACAGCAGGAACGGCGCGTTGCTGTGCACGGCGATGAAACGCTGCCACTGCGCCGGCTCCACGTCCCAGAAGCGGATCGGGTTCAGCCAGCTATCGGCGCGGATACTGCCCTGGCCGATGCCGGCGTTGTTGACCAGGATGTCCACCCGGCCGAAGCGCTGCAACGTGGCGGCCAGGATGTCGGCGATCGCCGGCTCATGGGTTAAATCCGCCTGCAGGATTTCCAGCCCGGCGCCGACCTGGCGTTGGGAGGCGAAATCGGCCAGCTCCTCGAGCGGCGCGCGATCCCGATCGACGCCGAGCACGCGGATGCCGCTGGCGAGCAGTCCGAGCGTCATCGCCCGGCCGATGCCGCGCCCGGCGCCGGTGAGGATGGCGACGCGTTGTTGGTTCGGCATGGATGATTTCCCCCGCTTGCGGCTTGATTGCCTATCCCATACCACATCCCCGGATCGTTTGAAGGAGCCGGCGATGCGTAGCCTTTTGCCGTTGCGGCACGGCCTGTTCGGCCGCCTGCGCCAGGATGCGGGCGAAGACTGGAACCGGTATGTCGATCACCGCTTCGTCCGCGCGCTGGGGGCCGGCACGCTGCCAAAGCCGGCGTTCCAGCATTACCTGAAGCAGGATTACCTGTTCCTGATCCAGTTTGCCCGCGCCTACGCGCTGGCTGGCTACAAGAGCGCCACGCTGACCGAACTCCGCGAAGCCGCCGCCGCGGTCTCGGCGATCGTCGATGTGGAGATGCCGCTGCATGTCCGCTATTGCGCCGAATGGGGGCTGTCGGAGGCGGACATGCAGGCCGAGCCGGAGGCGCTGGAAACCATCGCCTATACCCGCTTCGTGCTGGACCGCGGCCTGGCCGGCGACCGGCTGGATCTGGAGGCGGCGCTGATCCCCTGCGTGGTCGGCTACGCTGAGATCGCCGCCCGGCTGCGCGACGATCCGGCCACGCCGCGCGAGGGCAACCCCTACGCCGCCTGGATCGAGGCCTATACCAGCCCCGACTACATCGCCTTGGCCACAAGGGCGATCGAGGCCATGGAGCGAATGGGCCAGGCGCGGGGGGCGGAGGCGCGCTACGCCGATTTGCTCACCACGTTCCGCGCCGCTACGCGGCTGGAGGCGGCGTTCTGGGAGATGGGCTGGTTGGCGGGGACGGGCGGATGCTGACGGAGCCAGTGCGTCGTTTTCTGGACGCCGCCCGCGTCGGCCATCTCGCCACTGCGGACGCCACTGGCGCGCCCCATGTGGTGCCCGTGTGCTACGCGATCGGGGGCGACGCGCTGTACATCACCATCGACGAGAAACCCAAGCGGGTGTCGGCGAAACCCCTGAAGCGGCTGGCCAACATCTTGCAGAACCCGAATATCGCGGTCTGCGTGGACCGTTACGATGAGGACTGGACTCGGCTGACCTGGGTCCTGCTGCGCGGCCCGGCGGAAATTCTGGCGGATGGCGCGGAGCATGACCGGGCGCAGGCGCTGCTGCGCGACCGCTACCCGCAGTACTGGGCGATGCGGATCGAGGCGTTGCCGGTGATCGCACTGCGGGTCCGGCGGGTGACCTCGTGGGGCGATATTCCGGGCTGACCGGCCGCTTTGGGTGGGGAGCGGACGCAAGACACTCGCGCCCTCGACGGCTGGTTTGAGCCCATCGCGGTCGTTCGGCCACTTCGGGCGATGCTCGACAGCGGACGCGAGCCAGCAAGAGGTGGATAGCCGGGATGGGAGATGCAGAGACGGTCCGTTTCGGGATCGAAGAGCTGGCCAAGCAGACACTGCAAGACGGAGCCTGCCCGTCCAAGATTGGATGATGATTTGACGCTGACGACGCTGCACAGACTCGCGGGAGAGTATGGCGCATTAGACTAGCCCGGCATCGCTGGCTTCGTAGAGCGCGTAACCGGAATACCTTGCGGATAGCCGAAGCTGTCCAGCAACCCCGTCACCATCGCCTCGGCCCCAATGGGGGCGTCCGCACCGACGATGATCTCGGTGATGTTCCCGGGCTCCGATAGCGGCAGAGGCGTTTCAACGTACTTCCGCCCGTTGTGCTGCTTGCGGATGCCGTCAAACAGTATGCAAACGCCCATGATGATGAATCGGGTTTCCTGCTCGTCCCGAAATCCTTCGGACTTCGCCGTTAGGCAATTCCAGATCAGAAGACCAGCGATGAATGCCTTATTCATCTCGTCGAACCAGGTCCGAAGGTTCCGGCCCTGAACAAGGTGCGGGTGGGCCTTCTGAACGCGTGCGATGATCTCCGTAAGCTTGCGGAAGCCGCGGCGGTGCCGGGTAGCTGTCTTGTCGTTGCCATAGATGACCTGGCCAACGAAGACGTTTTCGTTGGGCACCGGTAGCAGATCAGTCCGGTCTGGCTGAAACAGCGCGGGCGCGAAGGTAATGGCGAAACCCTTCCTCTGATCGCCGTATTCGGTCCACTGCCGCGCATGGTCGCGGTGGTGGCTCAGGCTGAAGAAATAGAAATCGAACGTCTTGCCCATCGGGTTGCTGGTGAGGAGTCCGTCCAGGCCCGTCAGGATGGATTTGACGGCCGGATTGCCGCGGGCAATCTCACATCCGATCACCTTGCGTGCGATGTCGAACGAATATTTGACCTCGGTGTCGTCCGACTGCTGGCTATGACTGAAGCACCACGGCCTGCGATGTTCAAGGATACCGCGCAGGGCAGCCTCCCCGGTATAGTGGTAGAGTGGTGTGGTGGGCGTGCTGCGGGCCTGTTCTGCCAGCAGTTCGCCCTGCATCCACGCTTCGAACTCGCTGATGGCAGCCGCGAGCGGGTTGGGTAGCAAGCGTAGGATGGGTGAGCGAAGCGTTACCCATCGCGGCGGCACCTCAGCTTCCCGTTTGCAGCGCTCGGAGGTCACGCCGGCGGATCGCTCCACAGCGGCTCTCCGGCATCAACGGCCTCTATCGTTCCCCCAGCCCATCCCACGGGGTAGAGGCCCTTGGCCACACATCGATGGAACGACGAGTATGGCCAATGCGCGGCATCCGTCACCAGCCCG
>JAYTXR010000275.1:0-6865 GCA_043742865.1 Acetobacteraceae bacterium | reverse complement strand
CCCTTATCGGCGGCGCGCTGCATTTCAGGCTGAGCGGCCCGCAGCGCGGCAGAAGCCGCCACTTTGTCGCCGCCGGCGATTGCCATTTCGACCTTCTTGATAAAGGTGCGCATGCGCGACTTGCGCGCCTGGTTGCGCGCGGCGCGAACGACGTTCTGGCGAATGCGCTTGCGCGCGGAGGCGGTGTTGGCCATGTGTTCTTTTCGATCTGGTAAAATGTGGGCGCTATTAGAACCAAGCGAGGCAGCGGAAGGGGAGCGTTTTATGCAGAGGCCGGGCTTGAGTCAAGGAACCGGGGCGTGCGATGGGACAGTATCACGCACACGTGCCCCGCGAGTTCCAACCATCGTTAACCGAGGTTGAAGGCTGGCTTGCGCTTTTCGACAAACGCCGACATGCCTTCGCGCTGATCGTGGGTGCCGAACAGCGACAGGAAAAGCGCCCGCTCGTGCATCACACCTTCGTGCAGCGTCGTCTCGAAGGCGCGGTTGACCGCTTGCTTGGCCATCGCCACGGCAACCGGAGACAGGTTGGCGATCCGTTCGGCGATCTTCAGCGCCTCGACGATCAGCTGATCGGCCGGGAACACGCGGCTGACCAGGTTGGCGCGTTCGGCTTCCGCGGCGTCCATCATCCGCGCGGTCAGCACCAGGTCCATCGCTTTGGACTTGCCCACCGCCCGGGTCAGGCGCTGGGTGCCGCCGGCACCGGGGATCACGCCGAGATTGATTTCCGGTTGGCCGAATTTCGCCGTGTCGGCGGCGACGATCATGTCGCACATCATCGCCAGCTCGCAGCCGCCGCCGAGCGCGAAGCCGGCAACCGCGGCAAGCACCGGCTTTTGAATGCGCAGGATGGTTTCCCAGCGCTTGCCGATGAAGTTTTCCAGATAGGCGGAGGGATACGACCGGTCGCGCATTTCCTTGATGTCCGCACCGGCGGCGAAGGCGCGGTCCGAGCCGGTCAGCATGATGGCGCCGATCGCCGGGTCCGCGTCGAATGCCAGCAGCTGGGCCCCCATCTCGTCCATCATCTGGTCGCACAGCGCGTTCAGCGCCGCCGGACGGTTCAGGCGGATCATCCCGACGCGGCCATGCGTCTCGACGAGGATCATAGTTGCCATGTCGGCCATCTTGGGTCTCCGGTTTCTGGTCTGGCGCTTCTAGCCGCCAGCCGGTGGGGGGTCCAGCCTAACGCTGTACCCGCGCGCAGTAGAACGTGCTGCGACCGGACTGGACAATACGCCTGACCCCCGGGCAGGCGGAGCAATCGGGACAGGCGGCGCAATCGGGGCAGGCTTCGCCTTCCCGTCCGTACACTTTCCAGGCGTGCTGAAAATAGCCCAATCCGCCGTCGGGCTGTACATAATCGCGCAGGCTCGATCCGCCCGCGGCGATCGCTTCACGTAGGGTGGCTTTGATTGCCGGCACCAACCGGGCGGCGCGGGCTCCGGGAAGGGTGTGGGCCTGGCGCAATGGGCTGATGCGGGCCCGGAACAGCGCCTCGCAGACATAGATATTGCCTAAGCCAGCGACAGTTTTTTGGTCCAGCAGGGCGGCCTTGATCGGCGTGCGCTTGCCGGCAAGCGCTGCCGACAGGCTGGCCACGGAAAAATCATCGCCCAGCGGCTCCGGCCCCAGCCCGGCCAACAGGCGATAGGTATCCTCGGCGTCGGTGCGCAGCAGATGGACCGAGCCAAAGCGGCGCGGATCGATGAAGCCGACCCGCCAGCAATCTGCGGCCTCCCGCCCGATCCCCGGCTCGGTTTGCAGCATCATGTGCTCGTGCGGCGGGTCGGGATCGTTGCGGCCGGCGGGCTCGATCAGCATGCGGCCGGACATGCCGAGATGGATCAACACGCTGTCGCCGCCCGATAGTCGCATCAGGATATATTTGGCGCGCCGGCGAAAACTGAGGATATCGGCGCCGGTCAGGCGCGCGGCCAGGCCGGGGGGAAACGGCCAGCGCAGGTCCGGGCGGCGGATTTCGGCGCGCGCGATCCGCCGGCCCTGCAACTTCGCCTGCAGGCCGCGCATCACCGTCTCGACTTCTGGCAGCTCGGGAATGGGGGGAGTTCCGGCAAGGGTCCGCGCAGGCTATACACGGGTTGGTATGAGCGACAATCCCCAATCCGGTTCCCGGTCCGGCGAGCCAGTGACCGATTTCGGCTTCCGCAAGGTGCCTCTGGCCGAAAAAAAACCGATGGTGCGCGCGGTTTTCGACCGCGTGGCGAGCCGCTATGACCTAATGAACGATCTGATGTCGCTGGGCATCCACCGGGCCTGGAAGCGTGTTTTCACGACTGCGCTCGATCCTCGGCCCGGGGCGACGCTGCTCGACCTGGCGGGCGGCACCGGGGATATCAGTTTCGCCTGGCTGCGCGCGGGCGGGGGTCCGGTGCTGCTGTCGGACATCAATTCCAGCATGCTGTCGGTGGGCCGCGACCGGGCGCTAGAGCGCGGTTTTTCTGCCGATGTCACCTTTCTGGTGGCCGATGCGGAGGCATTGCCGCTACCCGATTGCTGCGTCGATCGGGTGTCGATCGCCTTTGGCCTGCGCAATTGCACCGACAAGGACGCCGTGCTGAGCGAAGCCCGCCGGGTGCTGCGGCCGGGCGGGCGGTTCCTGTGCCTGGAGTTCAGCAAAATGCGGGTCGCGGCCCTGGCGCCGGTCTATGAGGCCTGGTCGTTCAAGGTAATGCCGCTGCTGGGGCGGATGGTGGCGCAGGACGAGGCCAGCTACCGCTATCTTGCCGAGAGCATCCGGATGTTTCCCGATCAGGAGGAACTGGCCGCCATGCTGCGCCGTGCCGGCTTTGCCCGGGTTGGCGTGCGAAACCTGTCGGGTGGAATAGCGGCCATCCACCTGGGATGGCGGTTATGAGCGGTTTGGCGGGCAAGCGCGTCCTGCTGATCGTCGCCGGCGGCATCGCCGCGTTCAAGGTGCACGAACTGATCCGGCTGCTGCGGGCCCAGGAGTGCGGCGTGACCTGCGTGCTGACCGAGGCGGGGCGGCAGTTCGTCACCCCGCTATCGTTGCAGGCGCTATCGGAGTCCAAGGTTTTTTCCGATCTGTTCTCGCTGACCGACGAGAGCGAGATGGGGCATATCCAGCTCTCCCGCAGCGCCGATCTGCTGGTCGTGGTGCCCGCCACCGCCGATCTGTTGGCGCGGATGGCGGCGGGTATGGCGAATGATCTGGCCGCCACGGTGTTGCTGGCGACCGATAAGCCGATGCTGGTGGCGCCGGCGATGAATGTGCGGATGTGGCAGCATGCGGCGACCCAGGCGAACATCCTGCTGTTGCGGTCCCGCGGCGTGTCGGTGGTGGGCCCCGACGAGGGGGCCATGGCCTGCCACGAATACGGTCCCGGCCGGATGTCCGAGCCGGACGCCATCCTGGCCGCGATCCGGGCTTTGTTGAGTGCGGAAAAACCGTTGGCGGGCCGGCATGCGATCGTCACCAGCGGTCCGACACATGAGCCTATTGATCCGGTCCGCTACATCGCCAACCGCAGCAGCGGCAAACAAGGCCATGCGATCGCCGCGGCGCTGGCAGCGCTGGGCGCGCGGGTCACGCTGATTACCGGTCCGGTATCGGTGCCCGATCCCGCGGGTGTGAGGGTCCGGCGGGTGGAGACCGCGCAGCAGATGCTGGACGCGGCGCTGGCGGCGCTGCCAGCGGATATTGCGGTCTGCGCCGCCGCGGTCGCGGACTGGCGAGTGGCGAATGCCGCCCAGGGCAAGATCAAGAAGCAGCCGGGTGCCGCGGCCCCGGCGCTCGATCTGCTGCCCAATCCGGATATCCTGGCGATCTTGTCGGAAGTTGGGCCATCGCGTCCGCGTTTGGTGGTGGGCTTTGCCGCGGAGACCGACGATCTGTTGGCCAACGCGACGGCCAAGCTGCGGCGCAAAGGCTGCGACTGGATCTTGGCCAACGACGTATCGCCGGCCAGCGGCATCATGGGGGGCGAGGAAAACACCGTCCACCTGGTCACGGCGGCGGGGGTCGAGGACTGGCCGCGTCTGTCCAAGCAGCGTGTCGCCGAGCGGATCGCGGTGCGCGTTGCCGACGCGCTGGCAGGATTGGCGTCAGACCGATAGATCTAGGATCGAACCGCGCGGGAGCCGGACACCCGGCCCCGGTGCCGCCGGACCCTGGTTTGGCGAGAGCGGGCTGGCGTTCAATCCCGCAGCCGCATTTTGACCTTGCCGGCCGATATCCCGCGCCTCGCGCACCGGTTGCGCCCGACCTGCCGACGCTGTTTCGGTGAACGGGGCGGTGAAGGCCGAAAGGGAATGGGTCGAAAGCATGGGAGGAGCTTAACCGGATAAGATTAACGCCGGCTGAACGCGGGTGAACCTCAGGTCCCGACCAACCCACGGGCAAAATCGGCGGCATCGAACGGGCGCAAATCGCCGGCCTGTTCGCCGACGCCGACCGCGTGTACCGGCAGGCCGAACGCCTCGGCCAATGCCACCACCACGCCGCCGCGGGCGGAGCCGTCGAGCTTGGTGACCACCAGGCCGGAAATGTCCACCATGTCCTTGAACACCCGGACCTGCTGCAACGCGTTCTGTCCGGTGGTCGCGTCCAGCACCAGCAGCACCGAATGGGGCGCGGTCGGATCCACTTTTCGGATGACACGGATGATTTTCCGGAGTTCCTCCATCAGCACGGATTTATTGTGCAGCCGTCCGGCGGTATCGACCAGCAATAGATCCGTGCCGACGGCCCGCGCCTTGGTCAGGGCATCGAACGCCACCCCGGCGGCGTCCGCGTTGGCGCTGCCCGACATTACCGTGCAGCCGGTTCGTTCGCCCCAGATTTGCAGCTGCTCGACGGCAGCCGCCCGGAAGGTGTCTCCCGCCACCAGCATGACGGAAAGGCCCTGATCGGCGTAGGTCTGCGCCAGCTTGCCGATGGTGGTGGTCTTGCCGGTGCCGTTGACACCGACCATCAGCACCACATGCGGCTTCAGGGTCCGGTCGATCTCCAGCTTTCGGGCAACGGGTGCCAGGATCGCGGCAATCTCCTCGGACAGGGTGGCGCGGATTTCCTCTTCCGTGACCTCCTTGCCGAAGCGGGTGCGGCGAAACCCGGCGATCACCCGGGCCGCCACCGCCGGACCCAGATCGGCCGATATCAACAGATCTTCGAGTTCCTCCAGCGCCGCCTCATCCAGCCGGCGTTTCTTGAAGACCGCGGTGATGCCCTCGGTCAGCTTTTGGGTGCTGCGCGTCAGCCCTTCCTTGAGCCGGGAAAAGAACGCTCCGATTGCCATCAGGTCGGTGCCATCAGATTGGCTCGGCTACCAGACACACATCATTCGCCTCGCGCACCCGCGCCCGGGTGATCTGTCCGGGGGTCACCGGCGCCGCCAACCGCACGGGGGCGAAATGTTCGCAATGTCCGCTGGTCTCGGTCTCCGCCAGCACCGCGATCTCCCGATCGATCTGGGTCGCGAAGAAGCGCCCTGCGCCGAGCCGGCCGACCTCGCGCAAGCGCGACGCGCGTTCGCGTCGGGCCTGCCTGGGCACCGGCGGCATGCGCGCGGCGGGCGTGTCCGGACGCTCGCTGTACGGAAACACGTGCAGGAAGGTCAGCTCGGTTTCGGCGACGAAATCCAGCGTCTCCTGGAACAGCGCTTCGGTCTCGGTCGGGAACCCCGTGATCAGATCGGCGCCAAAGGCGATACCCGGCCGCAACTGCCGGGCGCGAGCGATCACCGAGCGCGCATCGCCGGTCAGATGCCGCCGCTTCATGCGCTTGAGGATCAGGTCGCTGCCCGCCTGTAGCGACAGATGCAGATGCGGCATCAGCCGCGGTTCGTCCGCGATCAGGCGCCATAGATCGTCATCGATCGCCGCCGGATCCAGCGAAGAAAGCCGCAGCCGCGGCAATCCCGGCACCAGCGCCAGCAGCCTGCGCACCATCTGCCCGAGCCGGGGAGCGCCCGGCAGGTCCGACCCGAAGCTGGTGATGTCCACCCCGGTCAGCACCACCTCGTGATAGCCGCCGGCGACCAGCGTGCGGACCTGTTCGACGATGGCGCCGATCGGCACCGAGCGCGATGGGCCGCGGCCGAACGGGATGATGCAAAACGTGCAGCGATGGTCGCAGCCCTGCTGCACCTGCACGAAGGCGCGGGCACGGCCGGCGAACTCGGTCACCAGATGCGCCGCCGTTTCTGTTGCGGCCATGATGTCGGACACGGCGCCGCCAGCATCCGGGGCCCAGCTCTGCGGCTGTAGTTTTTCGATATTCCCCAGCACCCGTGTCACGCCGGGCAGGCCGGCCCAGGCAAGCGGGTTGATCTGCGCGGCACAGCCGGTAACCACGATGCGCGCCTCCGGCCGCTCGCGATGCGCCCGGCGGATGGCCTGGCGAGCCTGGCGTTCGGCCTCGGCGGTGACAGCGCAGGTGTTGACGATGATCGTGTCGTGCTGGCCGGCGGCGTGCCCGCGCATGACTTCGGATTCGTAGGTGTTCAGCCGGCAGCCGAAGGTGAGGATGTCGAGGCTCATGCGGGGCACGCAGACAGATCGATGTCACCGGTGAAGGCGATGGCGACCGGCCCGGTCATCAACACGTGGCCGTCCTGCCGCCACTCGATCTCCAGCTCGCCGCCATCGACGATGACCGTGGCGCGCCGTCCGGCCAGGCCGCGCCGATGCGCGTTCACCAGCGCCGCGCAGGCCCCGGAGCCACAGGCCAGCGTCAGCCCGGCGCCGCGTTCCCAAACCCGCAACGCCAGCCGGTCCGGCGCCAGCATTTGCACAAATCCGATATTCGCCCGGTCCGGAAACAGCTTGTCGTGCTCCAGCACCGGCCCGATTTCGGCAATCGGCAGGCGAGCCAGGTC
>JAYTXR010000274.1:0-9510 GCA_043742865.1 Acetobacteraceae bacterium | reverse complement strand
TGCCTTTCGGGCTGCCGGGTGCTCGCGGGCGGCGTTATAACAAATCGGTTTTTGTCCCGCCTTCGGTAAGGATCCCCTCATGGCCCGCAACAAGATCGCGCTCATCGGCGCTGGCAATATCGGCGGCACGCTTGCCCATCTGATCGGCCTGAAGGAACTCGGCGACGTCGTGCTGTTTGACGTGTTCGGCGGGGTTGCCGCCGGCAAGGCGCTGGATTTGATGCAGTCCGGCCCGGTCGATGGGTTCGACAGCCTGATGACCGGCGGGTCCGATTATGCCGCCATCGCCGGCTCGGACGTGGTGATCGTCACCGCCGGCTTCCCGCGCATGCCGGGGATGTCGCGCGACGATCTGATTGGCAAGAACGCCGGCGTGATCGCCGAAGTGGCGGCTGGCATCAAGGCGCATTGTCCGAATGCGTTCGTCATCGTCATCACCAACCCGCTCGATGCGATGGTCTGGGTGATGAAGGAAAAATCCGGCCTGCCCGCCAACAAGGTTGTCGGCATGGCCGGGGTGCTGGACAGCTCGCGCTTCCGGCTGTTCCTGGCGCATGAATTCAACGTCTCGGTCGAGGACGTCACGGCCTTCGTGCTCGGCGGCCACGGCGACACCATGGTGCCGCTGACCCGCTACTCCACGGTTGCCGGCATTCCGGTGCCCGATCTGATCGCGATGGGCTGGACCACCCAGGCGAAGATCGACGCCATCTGCGCCCGCACCGCCAATGGCGGCGGCGAGATCGTCAAATTGCTGGAGCGCGGCAGCGCGTTCTACGCTCCCGCCGCCTCGGCGATCGCCATGGCGGAGGCGTATCTGCTCGACAAGAAGCGCGTGCTTCCCTGTGCGGCCTACCTGACCGGCGAATACGGCCAGAAAGATATGTATGTCGGCGTCCCGGTGGTGATCGGCGCCGGCGGCATCGAGCGCATCGTCGAGATCAAGCTGACCGCAGCCGAGCAGGCCGCGTTCGACAAATCCTGTGCCGCCGTGCGCGAACTGGTCGATGCCGCCAAGAAGCTGATTGGCTGATCCCCTCAAGCAAAGGCCGCCAAGATGAATATCCATGAATACCAGGCCAAAGAGCTGCTGAAGACCTACGGCGTGGCCGTGCTGGACGGCTATGTGGCCTGGACGCCGGAGGAGGCGGAGGCCGCGGCGGGGAAACTGCCGGGTCCGGTGTATGTGGTGAAATCGCAGATCCATGCCGGCGGGCGCGGTGCCGGGCATTTCGCCGACGACCCGACCGGCAAGGGCGGGGTGCGGCTGGCGCGCTCGGTGGCCGAAGTGCGCGCCGCGGCCGAGGCGATGATCGGTCACACGCTGGTCACGAAGCAGACCGGCGAGCACGGCAAGCGCGTCCACCGGATCTATGTCGAAGCCGGCTGCGACATCAAACGCGAACTTTATCTGTCCTTGCTGGTCGATCGGGACAGCTCGCGCGTCACCATCGTCGCCTCCACCGAGGGCGGGATGGAGATCGAGCATGTCGCCGAAAACAACCCCGAGAAGATCCTGCGCGTCGCGGTGGACCCGGCTTCCGGCATCTCCGGCTTTCATGCCCGCAAGCTGGCCTTCGGGCTGGGGCTGGAGGGCAAGCAGATCAGCACCTTCACCAAATTCGTGCTGGCGATGTATCGCGCCTTCCTCGAACTCGACTGCGCCATTGTCGAGATCAATCCGCTGGTGGTCACCGGTGCGGGCGAGGTGATCGCGCTCGATGCCAAGGTCAGCTTCGACGACAGCGCGCTGTACCGCCATCCCGAGATCGAAAAGCTGCGCGACGAGGCCGAGGAAGACCCGAAGGAACTGGAGGCGGCGAAATACGCGCTGAACTACGTGGCGCTGGATGGCCAGATCGGCTGCATGGTGAATGGCGCCGGCCTGGCGATGGCGACCATGGACATCATCAAACTGTACGGCTCCTCGCCGGCCAACTTCCTGGACGTGGGCGGCGGCGCCACCAAGGAGCGGGTGTCGGCGGCGTTCAAGATCATCCTGTCGGACCCGAATGTCGAAGGCATCCTGGTCAACATCTTCGGCGGCATCATGCGCTGCGACGTGATCGCCGAGGGCGTGGTGGAGGCGGCACGCGAGGTGCATCTGAACGTGCCGCTGGTGGTGCGGCTGGAAGGCACCAACGTCGCCTTGGGCAAGGAGATCATGGCCAAATCCGGCCTGCCGATCATCTCCGCCGATAATCTTGCCGACGCCGCTGAAAAAGTGGTCAAGGCCGTGAAGGAAGCCGCATAATGGCCGTTCTGATCGACGCCAACACCCGCGTCATCTGCCAGGGATTCACCGGCGCGCAGGGCACGTTCCACTCCGAACAGGCGATCGCCTACGGCACCAAGATGACCGGCGGCGTGACCCCCGGCAAAGGCGGTAGCCGCCATCTGGACCTGCCGGTGTTCGATACCGTCGCGCAGGCGGTGGAGCAGGTCGGCGCCGACGCCACCGCGATCTACGTGCCGCCGCCCTTCGCCGCGGATGCGATCCTGGAGGCGATCGATGCCGAGATCGCGCTGATCATCTGCATCACCGAGGGCATTCCGGTGCTGGACATGGTGCGGGTCAAGCGGGCGCTGTCGGGCAGCAAATCCCGCCTGATCGGGCCGAACTGCCCTGGCGTCATCACCCCCGATGCCTGCAAGATCGGCATCATGCCCGGCCACATCCATCGCCGCGGCAGTGTCGGCATCGTCTCGCGCTCGGGCACCCTGACCTATGAGGCGGTGGCGCAGACCACCGCGGCGGGGCTGGGGCAGACCACCTGCGTCGGCATCGGCGGCGATCCGGTGAAGGGCACCGATTTCATCGAGGTGCTGGAGATGTTCCTGGCCGATCCCGAGACCAAACAGATCATCATGATCGGCGAGATCGGCGGCCAGAGCGAGATTTTGGCGGCCGAGTTTTTGGCCCGGAACAAGGTCAAGAAGCCGACCGTGGGCTTCATCGCCGGCGCCACCGCCCCTCCGGGCCGGCGGATGGGCCATGCCGGGGCGGTGATCTCCGGCGGACGCGACACCGCGGCGGCGAAGTTCGAGGCCATGCGGCTGGCCGGTATTCACGTGGCCGAAAGCCCCGCGGCGCTGGGCAGCACGATGGTCAAGGCGCTGGGCGGCTAGCCTGTAGGGCGGGTTGCCCTAGCAACCCACCCCGGTGCCGGGTCAGGGATGGTGGATTGCCAGGGCAACCACCCCTACGCGCGTGCGAACGCGCCGGCGCGTGGGCGACAAAGCCACGCGCCGCGCCCGTGCAACCACCCCTACGCGCGTGCGAACGCGCCGGGCCAATGGGCCAACAAGCCATTTCACAGTGTGATGAAGTTCATAGTAGCCAGGCCCGGCTTCCTATATGCAGGCGCCCTCGCAACCCGCGAGGGTCTGTCACAGGGAGGTTAGAATGTCGCTCATTCAAATTGGTTTGATGGACACGACCGGCAAGATCGATCCCGGGATGGTGCAGGCAGTCGCGGCGGCGCTGAATATCCAGGTTACCCGCGACCTGCCGCAGTTCTGGAACGTGCAGGCCGGCGTACAATACCTGCCGCATACGACCCGGGTTCCGGCCGGGGTGTGGCCGGTGCAACTGGTGGCGAATCTGCCGCCGGGGGAAGGCGGCTTTCACCTCGACAAACACAACCAGCCTTACGCCAAGGTGATCGCCACCCCGGGCGATGACACCTGGAGCATCGATGCCAGCCACGAGACGCTGGAAATGCTGGTCGATCCGTCCGGCAACCGCATGCAATCCTCGGTGTCGATCGAGATCGTCGGCGGCAATATCCAGGACGGCATCGGGCAGTTCAACTATCTGGTCGAGGCCTGTGACCCCTGTGAGGCGAATAATTACGGCTACTCGATTAACGGCGTGCTGGTCTCGGACTTCCTGACGCCGCGTTTCTACGACCCGATGGTCACCCCCGGCACCCGCTACAGCTTCACCGGCGCGCTGACCGCGCCGCGGCAGATCCGGCCAGGCGGCTACATCTCCTGGGTGGATCAGGCGACCGATCAATGGCAGCAATTGCTGTATGTCGATCCGGGCCAGCCGCCGACGATCCACAATCTCGGTCCGGCCAACGGCCAGCGCAGTATGCGCGCGTGGATCGACGGGCAGATGGCCGACGCCGAGATGCACGCCAAGCTGATGCGTGTGATGCACAACTCGAAATCCGAGGCGGCAGAGCGCGGCCGCAGGCGGCGCGGCCAGTTGGACAACATCGCCATGATGCGGGCGAAACTCTACTCCAACGGCGCGCAACCGCACGCGGGCTGAGCCTGCGGGATCGTTGCCGGGGCGGCGGCGGCGGCGGCCCCGGGGGCGGGTTACATCAAATACTGCATGTCCGCGTCCACGCTGATCGCCTGACCGCTGATTGTGGTGCCGAACGGGCTGGCCAGGTACAGCGCCATGTTGGCGATGTCCTGTTGGGTCACGAAGGCCTTTAAGCTGGTGGTGGCGACGGTCATCTCGGTCATTTGGTTTTCGGAGATGCTGGCCGCCTGGGCCTTGGCCTTGATCACCGCGCGGATGCGGGGGCCGTCTACCGGGCCGGGCAGGATGGCGTTCACCCGCACGCCGTCCGGGCCGAGTTCGATCGACAGCGATTTGGTGAAGCCGATCACCCCCCATTTCGCCGCCGCATAGGGCGCGCGCAGCGGAAAGCCGAAGCGCCCGGCGGCCGAGCTCAGATTGAGGATCGCGCCGCCGCCGGCAGCGCGCAGGGCGGGGATGGCGCGGCGCGAACAATGGAACATGCTGGCGACATCGATGCGCAGCGTGGCTTCCAGTTCCTCCGGCGTCACGTGCTCGACCAGCTTGGTCGGACCCGCGATGCCGGCATTGTTGATCAGGACGTCCAATCCCTTGAGATGATGGATCGCGGCGTCGACGAAACCCTCGCAATCGGCCACGATCCCGGCATCGGCGCGCATGCCGGCATGGCCGCAGGCGGCGAGCGAGGCCTCGTCGATGTCGGAGACGAACACATCCGCGCCGCAGGCGGCAAAGGAATCGGCCATGACCTTGCCGATGCCGTTGGCGCCGGCGGTCAGCGCAACCCGCAATCCGGTCAGATCGACGGTGAGGGGGGTTCGGGCGCCTTGGATCATTTGTCTGTCCTCCTGGTTGCACCGGGATTATCGTTCGGACACGCGGCGGGGCATAGGCTTGAAGTGCCGAGCGCGCACCGCCATTCTGGGAGAATCATGGAAAACCGCAAAAAGCTGACCATCGACATGACGCGGGAAGGCGAGTTCGTCGATCCCCCCCAGGGCTCCCGGCCTTTTCAGGGCTCCCGGCCTTCCCAGGGATCCTGGCCGCCGCGCGGTCCGCAATTCCAGCCGCAGTTCGCCGGCAGCAATTTGCCGCTGGCCGAACGCATCGGCCGGGCTGCGATTGTCGTCGCGGTGCTGGCCGGATTGCTGGGTGCCGCGGCGCTGGCGCTATGGTTCGCGCTGGCGTTGATCCCGGTCGTGCTGGCCGCCTCGGCGGTGGCCTGGGTTGCCTACCGCGTCCAGCTCTGGCGGATCCGCCGCTAAGCCGCTGCGAGTTCCGCCGTCACCATGCCGAACTCCCGCGCCAGCAGCGTGTAGGATCGCCGTCGCGCGGCCGGGTCGTGCGCGGCGGTCAGCACCGCCACTTCCTGCACGCCGCACTCCCCGGCGATCTCGCGCAGCTTGCGTGCGACCATCGCCGGTGTGCCAAAAATCGCCCGCTCGGCGATCCGCTCGATATGGGCGCGCTCGGCATCGGTGTACGGATAGGTCTCGGCTTCCTCCGGGGAGGCCAATGGCGAAAAAATGCCGCGGTCGCGGTTCAGCCTGGCCAGTGCGCGCGAGGAGAACAGCCGGCGCGCCTCCGCCTCGGTTTCCGCCGCCAGCGCCCAAACGCAGATCGCGCCGAGCGGTTCGGGATGGCGCGCGCTGGGGCGGTAGGTTTCCCGATAGAGCTGCAACGTCTGGGCGGCGCCGCGTTCGCTGATGAAATGGGCGAAGCAATGCGGCAGGCCGAAATGCGCCGCCACCTGGGCGCCGAAATCGGAACTGCCGAGGATCCAGGTTTCCGGCGTGGTCGGACCCTGCGGCTGGGCGGCGATGTCGCGGAACGGATGACCGTCCACCAGTTTCTCCCCGGCCAGCCAGTTCAGCAGATCGCGCACCGCAGACGGGAAATGCTCGGCGGCGGTGTCGGCGTTGGGGTTCAGCGCATATGCGGTGCGCCCGTCCGAGCCCGGCGCGCGGCCCAGGCCGAGGTCGATCCGTCCCGGCGCGATCGCCTCCAGCACGCGGAACTGCTCGGCCACCTTCAGCGCCGAGTAATGCGGCAGCATCACGCCGGCGCTGCCGACCCGAATGCGCTGCGTGGTCGCGGCGATGGCGGCGATCAGGATTTCGGGCGCCGAACCGGCGATGCTGTCGGAATTGTGGTGTTCGGCGACCCAGTAGCGCGCATAGCCGAGGGCCTCGGCGTGTTTGGCCAGCGCCAGGCTTTCGCGGATTGAGGCGTCCGGCGAGCGCCCGGTCACCACCGTGGACTGATCAAGAACGGAAAGCCGCAGCATTGCCGACTCCTTAAAAGCTGACATGGCCGAATATCGCGTGCAGCGCGAGGAAAAGGAACCCGCCGACCAGAAATCCGACCAGGGTGCCGTTCACCCGGACATACTGCAAATCCTTGCCGACGCTGAGTTCCAGCCGGTCGGTGAGGGTTTCGGTGTCCCAGCTCGCCACCACGCCGGCGATAAAATCGGATAATTGCGCCTGCGCCGCCGGCAGCAATCCACCGACGATGCTCTCCGCCGCTTTCTGCACCCGGTCCCGCGCGGCTGGGTCCTGTTCGAGCAGGACGCCGAGATTGGCGAAGGCGGTTTCCAGGAATTCTACCGTGCGCCCGTTCGGGCGGCCCGCATCCGCCTCCAGCGCCAGGCGTAGCCGGGCCCAGACATCCCACAGCCAGGCCTGGATCGTCTCATGCGCCACCACCCGGCGGATCGCCGCCCCGATCTCGGCGGCGCGGGCGGGGTCTTCCTCCATCCGGATGATCTCGCGCTTCACCCATTCGTCGAACGCGGCGCGCAGTTCGGAGCCGTCGGGTTCCAGCTTGTCGAGCTCGGCGTTCAGCACATTCAGCGTCCGCTTGGCGACCATCGCGCCGACCGCCCAGCCGACCAGCCGGCCGCCCTGCTCGCGCACCCGCTCCTCGATGGCGACGCGCAGCGTATCCTCCTTGCTGGCCAGCAAGGTCTTGAACTGGCCGAGGATGAAGCCGAACACCTCCTGATGCCGGCCGCTGGCGACCAGGCCGTGCAGCGCGCGGGCGACCACGCGCCCAGCGCCGGGGCCGCCGAGGATGCGTGGCACCACACGCGCCACCACGCGCCGGGCGCGGCCGTCCTCCACCGTTGCCAGCAGCCGCGGCAGGCTGGCGGCCAGAGCCACCGCGGCCGGACGCGATGAGCCGGGGTCGGCGAGGAAGCGGCGGATTATGGCGGGCAGGTCCAGCTTGCGCAGCACGCCGGCTACCTCGTGCTGGGTGAAGACATGGGTGGCGACGAAGCGGCCCAGCGCGCGGCCGAGCCGTTCCTTCTGGTTCGGCAGGATCGCGGTGTGCGGGATCGGAATGCCGAGCGGATGGCGGAACAGCGCGGTGACCGCGAACCAGTCGGCGATGCCGCCGACGAAACCGGCCTTGGCGGCGGCCTGCAGCAGTTCCTTGTACAGGCCGGGTGGCATGGCGTAGGTCGCCAGGGTCAGCACGGCCATCCCGACCAGCAGCGAGGTGGCGATGGCGCGATGGAACCGCAGCGCGTGCCGCGCGGCGTCGTCGAAGGATCGGTCGGTCATCGGGCGAACATATGACGTCGCCCATTGGCGCGCACGCCCCCCTTTTTCGAACCCCCTTTCACCGGCAAGAATTGGAATGTTATAAAGTAACCATGATCGACCCCTTATCCCCCCTTGCGCCGCTCGGCGCCCGGCTGACGCTGGCGGCATTGCTGTTGGCTGCGCTGTGGCTGGTGGTGGCCTGGGCGATACGATGATGCCGCCGTCGATCGGGGTTCAGGATCTGACGCTTTCCTATGACGGGCAAATCGCCGTCTCCGGCCTGTCCGGCCGTTTCGGCCCCGGCAGCCTGACCGCAATCGCCGGGCCGAACGGGGCCGGCAAGACCACGCTGCTGCGCGCGCTCGCCGGGCTGCATCGGCCCGACGGGGGGCGTATCGATGTCGGGCGTATGGATGTCAGGCGGGCCAATGGGCAGATTGCCCTGCTGGCGCAGGCCAGCCAGCTCGACCGCAGCTTTCCGATCTCATGCCAGGATATGGTGGCGCTTGGCCAGTGGTCACAGATCGGCGCCTTTCGGGGCCAGAGTCCGGCGCAGCGCGAGGCCGTCCGAGACGCGCTGGCAGCGGTCGGATTGATCGAGCTGGCCGCTCGCGCCGTCGGCAGCCTGTCGGCTGGGCAGTTTCAGCGCGCTCTGTTCGCCCGGCTGATCGTGCAGAATGCGCCGATTTTGCTGCTCGACGAACCGTTCACCGCGGTGGATGAGCGCACCGCGGAGGATTTGCTCGGGCTGGTGCTGGCCTGGCACGCGGCCGGACGCACCGTGATCGCGGTGCTGCATGATTTGCATCTGATCCAGCGCGCGTTCCCCGAAATCCTGCTGCTGGCCGGCACCCCGATCGCCTGGGGCGCCACCGCCGCCTGCCTGACGCCCGAGACGATCCGGCGCGCGCGCCTGGGCATGGAGATCTGGGACGAAGCGAGAGAGCCGGCGGTGCTATGCCGCCCGGCGGCTTGATCCCCTGAATGCACGATCTTCTGTTCGTCCCGTTTGAGTTCGGTTTCATGCGCCGGGCGCTGGCCGGCTGCATCGCCCTGTCGCTGGCCGGCCCGCCGCTGGGGGTGTTTCTGGTGCTGCGGCGCATGAGTCTGATGAGCGACGTGCTGCAGCACGGCATCCTGCCCGGCATCGCGCTCGGCGCCATGGCGGGGGGTCTGTCGTTCTGGGCGATGGGGCTGGGCGGGGTGCTGGCCGGCCTGGGCGTGGCGCTGCTGGCCGGCTGGCTGACGCGCGCCACCGGCGGGCGCGAGGACAGCCAACTCGCCGGCGCCTATCTGCTGGCGCTGGCGCTGGGGGTGGCGCTGCTGTCGGCGCAACGCGGCGTGGATCTGTCGCATCTGCTGTTCGGCAGCGTGCTGGCGGTGGACGACACGGCGCTGCTCTGCATGGCCGGGGTGGCCTGCGTCGCGCTGCCGGGTCTGGCGCTGATCTGGCGGCCGTTGATCCTGGAAAGCCTCGATCCCGGCTTCCTCGCCGCGAATGCCGGGCGGGGAGGGGTGTGGCATCTGGCCTTCCTGGCGCTGGTGGTGCTGTCGGTGGTCGGCGGGTTCGCTGCCTTGGGCACGCTGATGTCGGTCGGGCTGATGATGCTGCCGGCGATCGCGGCACGGCATTTTGCCGCCAGCCTGGCCGGGCAGGTGCGCGCGTCGGTGGTTCTG
>JAYTXR010000273.1:0-18061 GCA_043742865.1 Acetobacteraceae bacterium | reverse complement strand
TCGCTAAACTCCAAACTGCCCAGCACGACGCAGCAGTCGCTGGCAAAATGAGCATTGTTCAGCAACTCAGTGGCCCGTTCTGGAACGCCAACCTCTTGGAAGAGCAGCTGGTTGGATTACGCACGATGACCGACATTGATTCTCTCAATGGGGCCATTGCGACGGTTAAGCAGACTACGGCCACGCTCGACAATCAAAAGAAGCAGATCGACGCTATCGTCAAAGCAGTTGGTACGGCAGCAACCGTTATCAGCGTCATAACGTCGGTCGTCGCTGCCGTTGCTAAGTTGTGATTTAGAAGGCAGTCAGGGCGCATGTGCTGCACAGGTCGGGCCCGACCCAGTGACACGGCGCTCCGGCGGGCTCGAACCGACGCGCCACGGCAAGCTGAATACAAGACAGCTTTCTGCGCCCTCGGCCCGAAATTTGCCAGTCTTCTTTCGGCGCCTCGCGGCTGGTTGGGCTACGGCTACCGAGGGCCGCTTTGCATCGATTGTAGCAATTGCCGATCAGGTCGACCTCTATACCGAAAAATACTTCGCCTTCGGGTTCAGCACCACGATCGCGCTGGTGGATTGCTCGGGGTGCAGCTGGGACTCGTCGGACAGGCTCACGCCGATCCGCTCCGCGCCCAGCAGTTTTAACAGGGCCTCCTGGTCTTCCAGCTTCGGACAGGCCGGGTAGCCAAACGAGTAGCGCGAGCCTCGGTAGCCCTGGGACAGCATCTTCTCCATGTCGCGGTCGTCCTCGGCGGCGAAGCCGAGTTCAGCGCGGATGCGTTTATGGGTGTATTCGGCCATGCCCTCCGCCATCTCCACCGACAGGCCGTGCAGGTACAGGTAATCCTGGTAGCGATTATCCTCGAACCAGACCCGCGCGGTGTCGGAGGCTTTCTGGCCAACCGTAACCACCTGAAGCCCGATCACGTCGCGCTCGGCGTCGTCCACGTCGCGGAAAAAATCGGCGATGCATTCACCGTCTTCCTTTGGCTGGCGCGGCAGGGCGAAGCGGGTCAGTTCGGTGGTGCCGTCCTGGTCGAACAGGATCAGATCATTGCCCTGCCCGGCCGCCTTCCAATAGCCATAGGCCGATTGCGGCTGCAGGATTTCCTGCTGCTCGCAGATCGTCAGCATCCGGCGCATCACCGGGCGCAGTTCCTGCTTGGCCCAACCCAGGAATTCCTCCAGCGTGCGGCCCTGTTTGCGAAAGCCCCACTGGAATTGGTACAGGCTGCGTTCATTGACGAACGGAACGATCGCCTTGGCCGGCGCCTGCAGAATGCGCGCACCCCAGAACGGCGGCACCACCACCGGCACATCGCGCGTCAGCCGGTGGCGGCGGGCGCGCACCGCCAGCACATCGACCGGCTGGAACGCCTTCGCATCGGCCTGGCCCAGCGTGCGCTTGGTGTTGCGCGCCTTGCCGGCACGCTTGGCCTGGGTTGCCGCCAGATAATCGTCAAAGCCGTTGCCGGTCACCTTGTCCATCAGATGCAGCCCGTCAAACGCATCGCGGGCATAGGCGACGCGACCCGAGGCATAGGCACGGACGCAATCATCCTCCACATAGTTGCGCGTCAGCGCCGCCCCGCCCAGCAGCACCGGAACCTCCAGCCCCTGACGTGACATTTCCTCCAAATTCTCGCGCATCACCACGGTGGATTTCACCAGCAGGCCGGACATGCCGATGGCGTGGGCGCGGTGTTCGTGCACCGCGGCGATCATGTCGGCCAGCTTCACCTTGATGCCGAGATTGACTACGCGATAGCCGTTATTGGTCAGGATGATGTCGACCAGGTTTTTGCCGATGTCGTGCACGTCGCCCTTCACCGTGGCCAGCACAATGGTGCCTTTTTCCTGGCCCGCCGCCCGTTCCATATGCGGTTCCAGATGTGCCACCGCGGCCTTCATGGTCTCCGCACTTTGCAGCACGAAGGGCAGCTGCATCTTGCCGGCACCGAACAACTCGCCGACCACTTTCATGCCATCGAGCAGAAAATTATTGATGATGTCGAGCGGCTCGTTGGTCAGCATCGCCTCATCGAGTTCGTCGCCGAGACCCTTGCGGTCGCCGTCGACGATGCGGTCCTTCAGCCGGCCCTCGACGGTCTCGGCGCGCTTCTTCACCGTGGCGTCGGCCAGCTTGCGGTCGGCGAACACCTCCAGCAATTTATGCAGCGGATCGTAACCCTCGGCGCGCCGGTCGAAGATCAGATCCTCGGCGATTTTGACTTCCTCCGGCGCGATCAGATGCAGCGGGCGGATTTTCGAGACATGCACGATCGCCCCGGTCATGCCGGCGCGGACCGCGTGATCCAGAAACACCGAATTCAGCACCGCGCGCGCGGCCGGGTTCAGGCCGAAGCTGATATTGGACAGGCCCAGAATAATCTGGATATCGGGGAACGCGTCGCGGATCAGCTTGATCCCCTCCAGCGTCCATTGACCCAGCTTGCGGTCATCCTCGTTGCCGGTGGCGATGGTGAAGGTCAGCGGGTCGATCAGCAGATCCGACTGGCGCAGGCCGTGTTGGTTGCAGGCGAAATCGACCAGCCGCGTGGCGATGCGCAATTTGTCCTCGGCGGTTTTCGCCATGCCGACCTCATCGATGGTCAGCGCGATGATCGATGCGCCGAATTTCTTCGCCAGCACCAGCCGGTCATGCGCATGGCCCTCGCCATCCTCGAAATTGATCGAGTTGATGATCGGCTTGCCGCCATGCAGCTTCAGCGCCGCCTCGATCACCGGGGTTTCGGTGCTGTCGATCACGAGCGGCGAATTCACCGAGCTGGTGAAGCGGCGGATGATTTCGTTCATCTCGAAAGTTTCGTCGCGGCCGACAAAGGCGGTGCAGATGTCCAGGCTGTTGGAGCCCTCGCCGATCTGCTCGCGGCCCATGGCGACGCAGCCATCCCAGTCGGCGGTTTCCTGCGCCTGGCGCCATTTCTTCGAGCCGTTGGCGTTGCAGCGCTCGCCGATGGCGAAGAACGCGTTCTCCTGACGCAGCGAGACCTGCTGGTACAACGAGGCGACCGAGGGGATCCAGACCGGATTTCTCCGCACCGGCGTCGGGCGAAACCCGCCGCCCCCGCTGGAGCCACGCCGGCGCAGCATCGCGTCCAGCGCCTGGATGTGCGGGATGGATGTGCCGCAGCAGCCGCCGATCAAATTCATGCCGTCCTCGGCAACGAAGCGCTCGATCCAGCTGGCCATTTCCTCCGCACCCAGCGGATAGCGGGTGTGGCCGTCCACCAGCTCCGGCAGGCCGGCATTGGGCTGGATCGACAGCAGCCCCGGCCAGTTGGCGGCCAGCCAGCGGACATGCTCGGCCATCTCCTGCGGCCCGGTGGCGCAGTTCAGCCCGATCAGCGGCACATCCAGCGCCTCGATCACGGTCGCGGCGGCGGCGATGTCGGGGCCGACCAGCAGCGTGCCGGTGGTTTCCACGGTAACCTGCACGAAGATCGGCGTGTCCTTGCCGGCGGCCAGCCGGGCGATCTTCGCGCCGTTGACCGCGGCCTTGATCTGCAGCGTGTCCTGGCAGGTCTCGATCAGGATGGCGTCCACGCCGCCGGCGATCAGCCCGCGGCATTGTTCGGCCAGGCACGCTTCCAGCGGGTCATACTCGATGTTGCCGAGCGAGGGCAGCTTGGTGCCGGGCCCGACGCTGCCGATCACCCAGCGATGGCGGCTGTCGGAAAAGCTTTCCGCCGCTTCGCGCGCCAACTCGGCCGAGACCTTGTTGATCTCATAGGCGCGGTCGGTCAGGCCGAACTCGCCGAGCGTGACCGGGGACGCGCCGAACGTGTTGGTCTCCACCATGTCGGCGCCGGCCTCGAAATAGCCGCGGTGGATTTCGCGCACCAGATCGGGCCGCGACAGGCTCAGCACGTCGGTGCAGTTCTCCTGGCCCCAGTAATCCTTGTCCACATCCAGGGTCAGCGCCTGCACGCGCGATCCCATGCCGCCGTCGCAGAGCAGAACCTGGTCAGCCAGCGCGTCGAGTAGATGAGGACGGGTCATGATGTCTCGTTCATTTGGGCGGGTTCCAGCGATCTGGGGGCGTCGGCCGGTTGCGGGCGATGGGCCGGCCAAATCGTCATCTGCAGCGATCCCGGCACGGCGATCGGTTCGCCCAGGGTCAGGCCGGCGCCGGTCAGTAGCTGGCGCATCGTGGCGTCGGAAAAACCCGGCCACAGATGGGCCAGCCTTTCGGCGAGGTCGGGCCGGTCATGCGGGGCCAGATCGACCACCACCAACATCCCACCCGGCCGCAGCACGCGGACCGCTTCGGCCAGCACGCTTTCCGGCGATTCCGCGTGATGCAGCACCATGTGCAACAGGGCCACATCATAGCCGGCATCGAACAGCGGCAAGCGGTACATGTCGGCCTGGCGAACCGCGCAATGCGCCAGATCGGCCCGCGACAGCCGCGAACGGGCCAGGGCCAGCATCTGCTTGGACGCGTCCACGCCCAGGCCCTGGGAAATATGCGGCGCCAATAATTCCAGCAGCCGGCCGGTGCCGGTGCCGATATCGATCAGCCGTCCGGCGTTTTGCGCGATCAGGCCCAGCAGCGCCGCTTCGACCGCGGCGGCCGGCAGATCCAGCGCGCGCATCTCGTCCCAATCCGCCCCCTGCCGGCGGAAGCTTTCCGAGGCGACCCGGGCGCGTTCGGCCAGCACCCTGGCGGCCTGGCGGCGATCGGCGGCCAGGGTTTGATCGTCCTCCGCCAGCCGCGCCAGCAGGTCGCGCACCAGCGCCCCGCCATTCCCGGCGGGCAAGGTGAACCAGACCTGTGCGCCCTCGCGCACCCGCTCCAGCAGCCCGGCATCGCCGAGCAGCTTCAGATGGCGCGACAGCCGGGGCTGCGACTGGCCGAGGATTTCGGTGAATTCCATGACGCAGAACGCCCCACGCGCCGCCAGCGCCAGCAATCGCAGGCGGGTCGGCTCGGCGGTGGCGCGCAACGCAATGAGCAGGCGGTCCATCACCTTGCAATGACATAAATATATCCTTATGTCCAGAGGATGGCGATATTTTCGGATGCCCGTCCGGATGCACGGGTGAAGCTGCGGATCGGCACCGCCGCAATGGCGGCGGGGGTCGATGCCGCGCTGCTGATCGAGGGGTGGGATGGCGCGCCCGCAGCGGTCACGCAGGCGCATTTCATGCTGCCCGGGACCCTCGCGCATGTCAGCGGCTGCGCCTGCTGCCTGCCGCGCGGGCCGGTGGCGGAGTCGCTGTCGCGGTTGTTCCTGCAGCGGGTGCGTGGCGAGGTGCCGTTCTTCGCCGAAATCGTCGCGGTCCCGGCAACCGCCGCCGGCGAAGCCGCGATCCGGGCGGCGTTGCGCGACGATGCGGTTATTCGCGCCCGGTTCCGGCTGGTCGAGGGAACCTGACGCGGCGCGCGCGCTTGACGGTGGACGGCGGGCGGCGAATGGCGGCATATCTGCCCCAACCCGCAGGTCGGTCGGGGCTCATCTATGGCAATTGGAGACACACATGCGGCGATTCCTACGTAGTCTGACGGCGGCTGGCAGCCTGCTGGGCAGTTCGGCGATGGCGGCGCAGGAATGCCCGAACGCCGCGGACCAGGCGGCGTTCGAGATGATCGCGCTGAAGACGACGCTGATGGTGGTGGCCACCACCTGTAACAATCGCGAGCCGTACAATAATTTCGTGCGGCGCTATCAGCCGAAGCTGGTCGAGACCGACCGCTCGCTGAGCGGCTATTTCAAATCCCATTACGGCAGCCGCGGACAGACCGAATATGACCGCTATGCCACCGACCTCGCGAACTCCCAGTCGCGGTTCGGGCTGGCGCAGGGCGGCGATTTCTGCGCCCGCAACGCGACGCTGTTCACCGAGGTGATGGCTCTGCCCAACCCCGCCGATCTGCCGATTTATGCGGCGGGCAAGGATCTGATCCCGGCCTCGATCGGCGCCTGCCCCGGGCCGGCGCCGGCCGGCAAGGCGACGAAAGTGTCCACCGCCAAGAAGAAGTCCTGATCCCGGCGATTGCCGGGGCAGGACCTGTTCCTGACCCGGCAACGCGACGGCCTATTTCGCGACGGCTTCCGGCTTGGCGACCGCGACATTGACCCGAACCGAGCCGTCGCCGGGCACCAGCTTGACCACGAAGCTGTCCTGACCGGCGAAGTTCTTGTCCGGGGTGTAGTCGATCCGCGTCTCGTCGCCGACCGCATGCACATAGACCTTGCCGCTTTTCGGCCGCGAGGTCAGCAGCCCGGCCGAGAATGCCCCATTGGCCTGGGACACCAGCGCGCCGCAATAGCCGCCGTCATTGGCCATGGTCATCGTCATGTCGGTGATCTGGCCGCTGGCTGGCTTGGCCTTCGGCACATTGCAGGTTTTCGCCCCGCCGACCTGGTCGATCGCATAGAGCCGCGTCGCGGATGCCCCCGGACGCGCCGGTTCGCAGCCCTGCACCAGCAATGCGGTCAATGCCAGGGCACCCCAGCAAGCTGGCTTCGTCATCTGGCCGAAATTCATCCGGAATTCCATTAGCGTCATCTCCACTATGCTGCGATCGGCAGTGCTAACCACATCCGGCCGTGGTCTGGAAATACCTCTCTCCACTTCCTGTTCCACGGGTTGCGGAAAGGAGTAGTCGATTACTCTCGATAGTTGTATTTCTCGAGCGGCGGCTGAGGAGCAGCAGATGTGGGCCTGGTGGTCCGGCACAAAGTTGGAATTGGCTGAGGCCGACCCGGATCAGATTGTCGGGGCGCTGGCGCGGCGCCTGGTCCAGGCGCATTCAGTTACCCACGCAACCCAGATCATCGCCTGGCGCCGGCAGATTACCCTGCTCCAGGATGGGGTGCGGGATCTGCCTGGCGAATGGCGTGTGCTGCTGGAATATCCGCTGCTCCGGCTGGGCCGGCGGATCGACTGTGTGCTGATCGGCGAAAGCTGCATCCTGGTGCTCGAATTCAAAGTCGGGCTCGGCTCGTTCACCCCGATGGACCGCCGGCAGGCGGAGGATTATGCGCTTGATCTGTTCGATTTCCATGCCGCCAGCCGGGCACATCCCGTGGTGCCGATCTTGGTTTCGACCGGCGCGAAGCCGGGGATCACCGACTGGCCGTTGTTCTGGCATGGCGTGACGCCGGTGCTGGATGCCACCGGGGCGATGCTGGCGCCCCTGCTGCGGGAAATCGCCCACCGCGTACCGCCGGCGTGCCAAAAACTCGATGCCAGGGCGTGGGAGGCGGCGCCCTACCGGCCCGTACCAACGATCGTGGAAGCCGCGACCATGCTGTATCAGCGTCACGGTGTCGCGGACATCGCGATGGCGCGGGCGGATGTCGGCAATCTTACCGGCACCACCGACGCCATCCGCGCCGCGATCACGCAGGCGCGCACGCAGGGCCTGCATCTGATCCTGTTCGTGACCGGCATCCCCGGCGCCGGCAAGACTTTGTGCGGCCTGAACGCGGTGTTCGGGGCTGAAGACGGCGCGGCCTTTCTGACCGGCAACCTGCCTCTGGTTTACGTCATGCGCGAAGCCCTGGCGCGGGACGCAAACCGTCAGGGCCGCAGCCTCCGCATGGCACGACAGGAGACCGAGAGCGCCATTCAGCCGCTGATGGGATTTTTGCGCGACAACCTGGCCCGCGATGTGCCGCCGCATGAGCATGTCATCGTGTTCGACGAAGCGCAGCGTGCGTGGGACGCCGACTATGCGCGGCGGAAATTCGACCTCGCCGAAAGCGAGGCGGCGCTGTTCCTCGATATTCTGCATCGCCACCAGGATTGGGCGGCGATCATAGCCCTGGTCGGCACCGGGCAGGAGATCAATACCGGCGAAGCGGGCCTGGCTGCGTGGGGCGAGGCATTGCAGGCGCGCCCGCAATGGCAGGTGCGCGCGCCCCCTGGCGTGCTGCAAGCCACCGACCCGCGCCAGCGCCTGTTTGCGGCAGCGCCGGCGGCATTGCAGACCGATCCTGTGCTACATCTGAACGTGCCCGTGCGCTCGATCCAATCTGCCGCCGCGTCGCCCTGGGTTGACGCCGTGCTGCACGGTGACGCGGCTTGTGCCGCAGACATCGCGGCAAACGCCGGCGGGGTGCCGTTTTTGCTGACGCGCTCGCTGGCTTGCATGCGGTCATTCCTGCGCAATGTTGCCCGCGGCAACCGACGGGCGGGGCTGGTGTGCAGCGCCGGCGCCAAACGGCTGCAAGCCGAGGGCGTCTCATCGAATTTTCCGCATTTGGATGAAAAAGCCGTGGCCAGTTGGTTCCTGAAAAGCTGGCCGGATGTCCGGGCGTCCGACGCGCTGGAACTGCCGGCCACCCAGTTCGCCTGTCAGGGGCTGGAACTCGACTATGTCGGGCTGTGCTGGGGCAATGACCTGATCCGCCGGGCCGACCAGCCGCAATGGCGGGTCCGGTCGTTCGCCGGCACACTCTGGCAACATCCGCGCGGCGAGGCGGCGATCGCGTACCAGATCAACACCTATCGGGTCCTGCTGACGCGGGCGCGCTACGAGACGGTGATCTGGGTGCCCGCGGGCGAGGAAGCCGACATCACTCGCCCACCGGCCGAGTTCGACGCCATCGCCGATTTCCTGCGGCGCTGCGGCGTTCAGACGCTGGACCCCGCGACAGCAGATCAAGTTACGGCAGCCGGGTCCGAGCTTTATCCGATGCTACTGTAATACCAATCGTCATGAATACTGACTTTCAGCATAGGGAAGACCAGGGCTCTGCCCTGGACCCGCCAAAGGGCAGTCGCCCTTTGGAAACCCGATACTTATCCAGAAGATGAGGTCCAGGAGCGGAGCTGGCAAAGGTTCCGTCTGGCCCGTTTGGGACAGTTGGAATGCCCGTGGAGGAAGAGCCCAAGACTCTTTTTCGAACGGTCAGTGGCTAGGCCGGTTAGTATAACCCGCCGCCGCCGTCCCACTGCACAAAAAAGGCGATACAACATGCGTTTTCCTGGCCTTGGGCTGTTTGCGTTGGTTTGGCTGCAATTCTTAGTGCTTCCTGCTCAGGCGGCGACCTTAAAACTCGCCACCTGGAACCTCGAATGGCTGACCGACAAACCGGCCGGCGACCCCGCTTTGCCGGCCGACGTGGTGCCCAAGCAAGCCGCCGATATTGCCCTGCTCGCCTTGTATGCGGACCGGCTCGCGGCCGATGTGATCGCCATCCAGGAGGTGGACGGCCCCGAAATCGCCGCGCGGATTTTCCCCCCGGACCGCTACACGATCCACATGACCCGCGATCGCGTCGTGCAGCGGGTCGGTCTGGTGGTGCGCAACGGCATCGATTTCACGGTCAACCCCGATCTGGTGGCCCTGGTGCCGTTCCCGCAGGCGCGCCATCCGCTGCGCAGCGGCGCCGATATCACGTTACATATGCCGGGCGGGTTTCTGCGCATTCTGACGGTGCATCTGAAAACCGGCTGTCGCGATGAGCCGCTAAGCCGCTCCACCCGCCCGTCCTGCGAGACCTTGCGGCTGCAAATCCCCGCCTTGCAGGGCTGGATCGCCCAGCGCCGCGAGGAGGGGGTGCCGTTTGTCATTCTGGGCGATTTCAATCGCTGGATGGACGGGCGCGACCAGCTGCTGGCCGCCTTGCGCCAGGCCGCCCCGCTGGCCCGCGCCACCGAGGGGTTGTCGAGCCCGTGCTGGGGCGGCGGCGGCTTCATCGACCATATCCTCGCCGGCGGCGCCGCGGCCGCCTGGATGCAGCCGGAGACGTTGCGGGTGACGATGTACCGCGAACAAGGCGCGGAGTGGAAAGAACGGCTGTCGGATCACTGCCCGGTATCGATACGGTTTCAAATCCCGGATGGGTAGCGTTGGTCTCCTCTGGCATAGTTTCTCTGGCATCATGCCCATCTTTATGGGCAGCCGTCGAAAGGAAACCAAATGGCCAAGCCGAACGCCGTCCTGCAAGCCGTTACCGAAAAGCACGACCTCTCGCCCAAGGCCGTGCGCAAGCTGCTCGCCCGCTACCGGGTCGAGGATGGCGGGAAATTCCGTCTGCGCGATCACGACCCGGGCGATACCGGCGGCCATTTGATCGACAAGAAGGATGCCGCGATCCTGCTGGCGCATGGCGTGGAGCGTTTGTCCCAACAGCAGGAAAAGCTCTACGCCCAGGACGAATGGGCGATGCTCTGCCTGTTCCAGGCCATGGACGCCGCCGGCAAGGACGGCACCATCAAGCATGTGATGTCCGGGGTGAACCCGCAGGGCGTGCAGATCACCTCGTTCAAGACCCCCGGGCCGGAGGCGCTGGCGCATGATTTTCTGTGGCGTGCCAACGCCGCCCTGCCCGCCCGCGGCAGGATCGGCATCTTCAACCGCAGCTATTACGAGGAAGTGCTGGTCGTGCGCGTGCATCCCGGCGTGCTGAAGGCCCAGCGCCTTCCGGCGGAAGTGCAATCCAGGCATTTCTGGAAGCAACGCCTGGAGGCCATCGCCGCGCACGAGCTGTACCTGGCGCGCCAGGGCACGGTGATCCTGAAATTCTTCCTGAACCTGTCCAGGGACGAACAGAAGCGGCGCTTCCTCAGCCGGCTCGACGAGCCGGAGAAGAACTGGAAATTCAGTTCCGCCGACCTCGCCGAGCGCAGCTACTGGGACGATTACCAGCGATATTACGAGGCGGCGATCGGCGCCACCGCGAGCCCCAACGCGCCCTGGTATGTCGTGCCGGCGGACAACAAATGGTTCACCCGGCTGATCGTCGTCGCGGCGATGAACGAGGCGCTGGGCCGGCTCGACCTGAATTTCCCGCAAGTCAGCCCCGAAGAGCGCGAACGCCTGGCCGCGGCGCGGGTGGAGCTGGAAGCGCAGGACTGACGCCGGTTAAAGCAGCCTCAGGCGATATTGCTCGCGCCGCCCGTGATGGTCGGCTCGTTTATCGCGTAGCGGCGCAGCACCGCCATATCCGGGTCGCGCCCCAATCCGGGGCCGTCCGGCACAATGACGCGGCCCTGAGGCGCCAGAATTGCCTCGTGATACGGATGCGCCTCCAGATCCACGAATAGCCGCTCATACGGCACCGCCGGCGCCAGGGCGGCGTTGACATGCAGCGAGGCCAGACTGCCGGGGCCGAAATAGGCGTTGTGCGGCACCAGGCGCACGCCGAAAACCTTCGCCAGCGCGGCGATTTCGACCATCGCGGAAATGCCGCCGATCTTGGTCACGCTGGGCTGGGCGTTGTCCAGCGCGCCAGCCTCGAACATTTTCCGAAACTCCCAGATCCCGCCGGAATTCTCGCCGGCCGAGATGCGGATGCCGCCCTCGCGGCGCACCCGCGCCAGCCCGTCCATGTCCTCGGGCGGCCAGACCGGCTCCTCCAGCCATTCGAGGTCGCTGGAGTGGAATTCGCGCGCCATGGCGATGGCCTGGGCGACCGTCCAGGGGCAGTTCACATCCACCATCAGCCTGGCGTCCGGCCCGATCGCGCGCCGTGCCGCCTGCACCCCAGGCGTGTCGATCTCGTGCAGCTTGACGTCGCGGTAGCCACGCGAGAGCACCCGCTCGCAGGCCGAGGCGACCAGTTCCGGCGAGCCGTAGCGCAACAGGCTGGCATAGGCGGGCAGGTCGCCAACCGGCGTGCCGCCGAGCAATCGCCAGATCGGCATCCCGGCCGCCTTACCGGCGATGTCCCAGAGCGCGATGTCGAGCGCCGACAGCGCATGGATATGCGGCCCGTTGCGGCCGAAAAGATGCAGGCTCTGCGTCAGGCGCTGGCGCAGCCCGGCGATGTCGCTGGCGTCCTGCCCGAGCAGCATCGGCGCCAGCTGGGTGTCGATCACCGCGCGGGTGGCGGGGCAGCTGGCATGGCCGAAACCCTCGCCCCAGCCCTCCAGACCCTGGTCGGTGACCACCCGCATCCACAGCGTCTGCATGGATTGCCAGCCGACACCGCCAAAACGGACCGGCTTGGCGCCCATGTCGAACGGGATGCTGGTGTGCCAGGTCTCGATCGAGACGATTTTCATGGACGGCCCTCCGGTGGTTCTTGCTTGCCAACATCTTGAACGCCGGCGCCCGTCCTGCAAAGCCGGACCCAAACCGGCGGCGCTTGCTCCTGCCAAGGTCTGGCACCAATATCGGTTGCAATGCTGGTATTCGTATTCCGCCGGGCAGTGCTCGCGCTTCTGGTCTGCCTGACCGTGCTGGTGGTCAGTTTCGCGCTGACGCGCCTGTCCGGTGACCTGGCGGCCTCGATCGCCGGGCCAAACGCCACCGCCGACGACGTGATCCTGATCCGCCGGAATTACGGCTTGGACCGACCGCTGAGCCGGCAATTCCTGGACTGGGCCGCCGCCGCCGCCACCGGCGATCTCGGCCGGTCGTACCTGTACCACGTGAAGGTGTCCGGGTTGATCCGCGCCCGCCTGCCGGTGACCCTGACCCTGGGACTGTCCGGCCTGGCGATCGCGCTGGCGGTGGCGATCCCGCTCGGCATTCTGGCGGCGATGCGGGAAGGTACCGGCGCTGACCGGGGGATCATGCTGCTGGCGCTGGTGGGTCAGGCGATGCCGAGTTTCTGGCTGTCGCTGATTTTGATCATCTGGTTCGGGCTGAACCTGCAATGGCTGCCGATCTCGGGCATCGAGAGCTGGCGCGGCTATATCCTGCCGGCCATCGTGCTGGCGTTCTCCGCCATCCCGGCGCTGATGCGGCTGACCCGGGCCGGCATGGTGGACGCGCTGGCGGCCGACTATATCCGCACCGCGCGGGCCAAGGGACTGAGCCGGGCGAGCATCGTGCTGAAACACGCGCTGCGCAACGCGGCGATGCCGGTGGTGTCGATCGCGGCGGTGCAGCTGGGCTTCATGCTGGGAGGGTCGATCGTGATCGAAACGGTATTCGCGCTGCCGGGCATCGGCTATCTGGCCTGGGAGTCGATCAGCCGGAACGATTTCCCGGTGGTGCAGGCGGTCGTGATGATCCTGGCGATGCTGTATATTTTTCTCACCCTGCTCGCCGATCTGATGAACGCAATGCTCGATCCGCGGCTGCGCGCCAGTTGAAGCTGCGTCATTTCGCGACCGGACTTGGTGTAACGATCGTCGGTGCCGTGCTGCTGGTGGCGATCTTCGCGCCGCTGCTGGCGCCGCAGGATCCGTTCGCCCAGGACCTGATGCACCGTGTCGTGCCGCCGCGATGGATGGTTGGCGGCACCCCGGCAAACCTGCTCGGCACCGACCAGCTCGGGCGCGACTATTTTTCGCGGCTGATCTATGGCGCGCGGATTTCCATGCTGATCGGGATTCTGACCGTCGTTACCTCCGGTTCCATCGGCATCGCGCTCGGCGTGCTCGGCGGATTTTTCGGCGGCCGGGTGGACGATGGGGTGATGTTCGTCATCACCTGCCGGTTGTCGATACCGCTGATCCTGGTGGCGCTGACCGTGGTGGCGCTGCTCGGCAGTTCGCTGAGCCTGGTGATCCTGACCTTGGGGCTGCTGCTGTGGGACCGCTTCGCGGTGGTGGCGCGCACCACCACGATGCAGGTGCGCAACCTCGACTATATCGCCGCCGCCCGCGCGTCCGGCGCGTCGCTGGCGCATATCCTGCTACGCGAGGTGCTGCCGAATATTTTTCCCCATCTGCTGGTGGTCGCGACCCTGGAGATGGCGCTGGCGATCCTGCTGGAGGCGACGCTGTCGTTCCTCGGCCTTGGCGTGCCCTCGCCGCTGCCGTCCTGGGGGCTGATGATCGCCGAGGGCAAGGACTACATGTTCTTCAGCCCCTGGGTAATCATGGTGCCCGGCATCACGCTGTTCGTGCTGGTGCTGGGCATCAATCTGCTCGGCGACGGGCTTCGCGACATGCTGCGGGCGGAGCGCGTCTGAGCGTGGCCGCGGTGCTGGAAATCGGCAATCTGGGCGTGACCTTTGCCGGCAAGGTGGCGGCGGTGCGCGGCATTTCGTTGCAAGTTCAGCGCGGGGAAACCCATTGCCTGGTCGGCGAATCCGGCTGCGGAAAATCGGTCTCCGCCCTCGCGGTGATGGGCCTGCTGGCGCGCGGCGCCGAACGCCGCGCCGAGGTGCTGCGCTTTCAGGACCAGGACCTGACCCGGCTTGGCGAGCGCGGCATGGCCAGGCTGCGCGGCGCGCGGATGGCGATGATCTTCCAGGAGCCGACGACCAGCCTGAACCCGGCCTACACGATCGGCTCGCAGCTGGCCGAAATCTTCGTCCGCCACCGGGGCGCGAGCCGCGGGGCGGCGCGGGACCGCGCCGCGGAATTGCTCGGGCGGGTCGGCATCACCGCCCCCGGCCTGCGCCTCGCGCAGTTTCCGCACCAGCTCTCGGGCGGGCTGCGCCAGCGGGTGATGATCGCCATGGCGCTGATGTGCGACCCGGAATTGCTGATCGCCGATGAGCCGACCACGGCGCTGGACGTGACCGTGCAGGCCCAGATCCTTCGCCTGCTGCAGACGCTGCAGCGCGAGTTCGGGCTGGCGCTGCTGCTGATCACGCATGATCTGGGGATCGTCGCGCGCATGGCGGACCGCGTGTCGGTGATGTATGCCGGCCAGGTCGTGGAAACCGCGACCGCCGCGGCGTTGTTCGCCGCACCCACGCATCCCTACACGCGTGGCCTGCTCGATTGCATCCCCATCCCCGGGAAGCTGCGCCGCGATGCGCCGCTCGGCAGCATTCCCGGCACCGTGCCGCGCATTTTCCCCGGCTTTGCCGGCTGCGGATTCCGCGAACGATGCTCCCACGCGCGGCCCGCCTGCGCGCAGGATGTCGCGTTACGCCCGGCCACGCCCGACCATGCGTATCGCTGCGTGCTGCCGGCGGACTGGCAATGAGTGCCGCGATCACGGTCGAGAATGTCCGCCGGGTGTTTCAAACCAGAACCGGAATGTTCGCGCCCAGGCGTCCGGTGCGCGCGGTGGATGGCGTGTCGTTCACCCTGGCGCAAGGCGAGGTGCTCGGCATCGTCGGCGAATCGGGCTGCGGCAAAACCACGCTGGCGCGGATCATCCTCGGCCTGCTGCCGGCCAGCGCGGGCGAGGTGCGGATCGACGGTCGCCGGCTGCAATTCATGGACCGGCGCGAACGGGCGCGGCTGATCCAGCCGGTGTTCCAGGACCCGTTTTCCTCGCTGAACCCACGTCGCACGGTTGCCCAGATCGTCGCCCTACCGCTCGCGGCCCAGGGCGATATTCCCCGGTCGAAGCGGCGCGACCGGGTGATGGAGATGCTGGCCCGCGTCGGCCTGCCAGGCGATATGGCCGACCGCCTGCCCGGCCAGCTATCCGGCGGCCAGCGCCAGCGGGTGGCGATCGCGCGCGCGCTGGTGCTGCGCCCGCGCATCGTCGTCTGCGACGAGCCGACCAGCGCGCTCGATGTGTCGGTGCAGGCGCAGATCCTGAACCTGCTGGCCGAATTGCGCCGCGAGCTGGGCCTGACCTATCTGTTCATCAGCCATAATCTGGCGGTGGTGGAGCATATCGCGACCGAGGTGGCGGTGATGTATCTCGGCCGCATCGTCGAGCGGGCGGCAACCGACGCGCTGTTTCGCAACCCCCGCCACCCCTACACCCGCGCCTTGCTGGCCTCGGTGCTGACGCCCGAACCGGGCCTCGGCATTCCCGATGTCGGCCTCGGCGACAGCTACCCCGATCCCGCCAATATCCCCGGCGGCTGCCGCTTCCACCCGCGCTGCCCGATCGCCGTTGCGCGTTGCCGGACCCAATCGCCGGAAGCCTTGTCGCCTGAGTGTCTGCTGGCGTGAGCAAGGCGAGGGGCTCTGCCCCTTCGAACCCCGCCAAAGGGCTCGCCCTTTGGAAACCCCATTCCTTCAAAAACAGCCGGGTGTCCAGAGGCTTGCCTCTGGCGGGAGTCGAGGGGGCAGAGCCCCTCGCCTTCCTTACTTCCAGCTGGCCAAATAAAACCGCAGCAATTCGTCGGGGAATGGTTTGAAGTTTAGTTCCTTGGACAGGCCGTAGGTAATCGAATGGGTGACCATCGGCACCCAGTAGGCGTGCGCGGTTATCAGCCGGATCGCCTCGCTGTAATTCTGCCGCCGCTCATCCGGATCGGTGGTGCTGCCGCCGGCCACGACCAGCCGCTTTATTTCGGGGTCGCGGGTTTGGTCCGCGGGGCCGCCGGTGAAGTATTGCGGCAGGATCGCCGACACGTCGTTGATCGAGTAGCTGCCCCAGTTGCCTTCGTCGATCGGCGCCTTGCCTTCCTGGACGCGCTGGATCTGGGCGCCGACCTGCAGGGTGGTGACCCGGGCATTGATGCCGACCGCCTTCAGATACCCCTGGATGGCGCCGGAGAACTGCGTCAGCTCATAGCTGACCAGTTCGGTATCGAACCCGTTGGGGTAGCCGGCCTCGATCAGCAGCGCGCGGGCGCGCGCCGGATCGTATGGGTAATGCGTTGCCGCGGTGGCGTCGCAGCCGAACTGGGTCGGGTAGCACGGGGCATCCAATGGCCGGCTATCGCCCTGCATCAGTTGTTTGGCCATGGTGGCGCGATCGATGGCCAGGATCAGCGCCTGGCGCACCTTCTCGTTGGTCAGCGGGTTCGGACCGGTCCGCCCGGCCGCATCCGGAGCAAGATAGGAGATCCGCATCGACTCCGAACGGCTCGCCGCCAGGTTCGGCATCCGCGCGACCGAGTCGAACTGGTCGGGGCTGAATTTCCAGATCAGGTCGGCGCGCCCGCCGAGTAATTCGGCCATTTCGGTCGCCGCATCGGTCACCTCATGGAAGATGATCCGCCGGATCGCCGGGCGGCCTTTCGGACTGCCCTCGTAATAGCCGTCATAACGTTCCAGATCGATCTCGGTGATGCCGTCCACCTTGGTGATCTTGTAGGGGCCGGCGCCGATCGGGTGGCGGGCATATTCCTCGGCGCCGACTTTCTGCCGATAGGCTTGCGGCCAGATCGGCAGCGTCATCGCCAGGTATTCCAGCGCGGCCGGGAAGATGCGCGCCAGCTTCACCCGCACATGCAGATCGTCGATCTTTTCCGCCCCGGCCAGATAGAGATAATTGCTCGGTACCGAGACCTGCTTGTCCTTGATGACGGTGTTGATCGTGTAGACCACGTCATCGGCGGTGAAGGGGTCGCCGTTATGGAAGGTAACGCCCGCGCGCAGCGCGAATTCCAGCGTGGTGTCGTCGATCCATTTATAGGATTCCGCCAGCAGCGGCTTGATCCGAAACGTCTCGGGGTCCCGGTAGAGCAGATAATCCCAGGCCTGATGCGCGAGAATGAGCCCCTCGCGCAGCTGGTTGTAATAGGGATCGACATTGGGGATGGCGTTGCGGGTAGTGAACCGCAGGGTATCGGCAGATTTCTGCGCCAGGGCGGCGGGGCTGAGCGGACCGGCCAACGCAGTTGCCAGAATAACGCCAGTCATAACGCCATCCAGCCAGAAACGCCTGCGCATGCCCACTCCTACGGTTCGATCATTCCAATCGGAACCGTAGGTGCAGGTCATGCGGCGCGGCAAGACCCAAGTGCGGTGTTCAGGGATTTATCCCATCGTGGAATTAAAGCCGCCGCCGTCCAGCAGCAGGTTCTGGCCGACGATGAAGCCCGAGGACGCGGCGCACAGGAACGCGCAGGCCTCGCCGAATTCCGCCGGATCGCCGACCCGCCCGGCCGGCGAGCCGGCGGAGCGTTCGGCGATGATCTCGTCGATCGGGCGGTTGCTGCGCGAAGCCGCCTCCTGGAAACCCCCGCGCAGCCGGTCGGTCAGGAACGGGCCGGGCAACAGCCCGTTGATGGTCACATTATGCTTCGCCACCTGGCGCGACAGGCCGCCGATGAAGCCGGTCAGCCCGGCCCGCGCGCCGTTGCTCATGCCAAGCTCGGCGATCGGCGATTTTACGGAAGCCGAGGTGATGTTGACGATGCGGCCGAACTTCCGCTCGCACATGCCGTCCACCACCGCCTTGATCAGGAAAATGGGCGTCAGCATGTTGGCATCGACCGCGGCGATCCAGTGCTCGCGGGTCCAGTCGCGAAAATCGCCGCGCGGCGGGCCGCCGGCGTTGTTGACCAGGATATCCGGGTTGGGGCAGGCGGCCA
>JAYTXR010000272.1:0-1866 GCA_043742865.1 Acetobacteraceae bacterium | reverse complement strand
CCTGGCCCCCTGAACCCCAGGGAGCACCACGATGACGATCAATCGGGCCAAGCAGTCGTTTCACGAAAAAGCGAGCCTCGGCGTATCGGCGCAAGGCCGCAAAGCCGTCACCCCCCTGGTTCTGGCGGCGCTGCTGTCGCTCGGCGCCTGCCAGTCGGCGCTGACCGGCATGACCCCGGCCGGTGGCTGGGAAGACGGCGCCACCCAGTTCGCTTCCGCGCGTCCTGGCGTCCATGGCTCGCGCCTGCGCCCGCTGGAACTGACGCTGGAACCCGGCGTGCCGTTCGGCGGCTGCCTGGTGATCGAGACCGTGCAGCTGGGCGGCGCCGAAGCCGGCTCCGGCCTGATCTGCTGAAGCCGGCGTCTCCAAGGTAGCTTCTCCAAGCTGGCAACCCGATGCGGGGCCGTGTACCAGGGTCCGATCCCCTGGCAAAAGGAGCTCCCAATGTCCCGCCGCTTCCTCGTTTCCGCGGTCCTGGCCCTGGCCGCGATGCCGTTTTTGGCGAGCCCCGGCGCCGCGCAGACCCGCATCGATGCGATCAGCACGACGTTCCGCTGGCTCGGCCCGAACGACAAGATCGTCGTCGATCGGTACGACGACCCCAAGGTCGCCAACGTGTCCTGCTACCTGTCGCGGGCGGAGACCGGCGGCGTCAAGGGCGGGTTAGGCCTGGCCGAGGACCCGAGCCGGTTCTCCATCGCCTGCCGCGCGGTCGGCCCGGTGACCATTCCGGCGGGGTTGCCGAAAAGCGAGGTGATCGCGTTCACCTCGGCCTCGCTGTTCTTCAAGACTTTCCAGGTGCACCGGGCGATCGACGAGGAGAAGCAGGTGCTGGTTTATACCGTGGTCAGCACCAAGCTGATCAACGGCTCGCCGTTCAATAGCGTCAGCGCGGTGGCGACCCAGCTGCGGTGATACCTGGAAAGAAACCCAGGCAGCGCCCGGGCCTCGCAAAGCCAGCGTAACCTGTGACGGCTCAGGTCGGGTACGATTCGACGCCAGCCGCTCCACCCCGGGTCGCCTCCCGGACCGATTCCGGCCAGAGTCTCGGCGCCGTCTCAGGACGCGTGAACAGGGAATTCAGCCCGTTATCCGCGTCTCGTCTGAATTTTCCGACGTCTCTGATTGTCTCGGGGAGCGGCGCAATCGGCTCCTCGGGCTCGGCGAGGTCGAGGCCCAGCGCCTCGCCCATGGCAGCCCCGGCGCCGTGCTCGACCCAGGCCGCACGGTCCGCCGCCGCCGCGTCTTTCTCGGTCAGGCGACGCGCCGCCTGTAGCCGCAGCAGGAGGCGTAGCGCGCTGTTGCTTTCCCGCATCAGGCTCATCGCCTGCGCCGCGCATTTTTGCGCGGTGTCCGGCTCGTGCCGGCGTTCCCGGGCCAGGCGCAGGCAGTCCATCGACCACGCATCGGCCACCACGAACCGCGCAGCCAGCCGCCCCTCGGCGGCATTCTCCGGCAGCAAGGCCGCCACCGCCGCCATCGCCGCCCGATCCCGCCGCGCCCAGTCCTGCCACGCCATCGCGTCCGGATCGTCCAACCCCGGCGGCGGCAACGCCCCACGCAGCACCAAAATGATCTCGGCAAACGCATCCCTGGGGAGCAGCCGCGCCCAATTGGGCAAGGCGGCAGTTTCAGGGACAGAATGGGGGTTCGGGAAATTGTCCATATTGTTAGTATATATAATTAAATATAATAACTCAAACGCAAAAATTTCCCGATCTGACGGGCAAATCTAGGGTGCTTCTGGAAACCCAGGCAGCGTCCGAGCCTCGCAAAGCAAGCGTAGGATGGGTGAGCGAAGCGTTACCCATCGGGGCGGCACCTAAGCCTTCCATTCGTAGCACTCGGAGACGGATCGCTCCGCA
>JAYTXR010000271.1:0-2420 GCA_043742865.1 Acetobacteraceae bacterium | reverse complement strand
CGCATCATTGACCGCGGCCGCCGCCGGTTTGGATCCGGCGAGCATCGTGCCGACACCGGCGAAGGCCCCGATCGCGAGCGCACCCATCCCGGTGCCCCGCAACATGCCGCGGCGATCGAGGCTACCCAGTCCGTTATCGTTCAGTCTGTTATCGTTCAGGCCGTCATCGTTCTTGGTCGTCATCCGCTGCAATCCTTTTGGAGGGGTTTCAGATCAAATCGGAAAGCAGGCCATCCGTAATTGAAGCCGAACGCTGTCTTCCGGAAAGGTTACGGGCGAAGACGCATTCCGGATGCAGCAGTTTGTGTTCACGTTGTTGTGTCGGGTGCATAACCGTCTCGATAATCGGAGTGTTCAGTCACGCGACCGCAAAAAAGGTTGGTGCAGTGGTCTTTCGTCATGGAAGTTCCATTCCTATAATCCTGCTGGATTGCAGCGATCGGGTGCATCCGCGATGACTTCCATGGCCGCTCGAACCGATGCCGGGCTAACGGCGGCTCCGGCGGCGCCGTGTCCGCGATGAACCGGATTTTATCGGCCGGCCTCGGCGCGCTGGCGCTGGCCCTGGTGCTGACGCTCATCCTGGAGAAGCAAATGCTCGGCCCTGGGCCGAAAGCACCGATCGCTCTCTTGCGCCAGCCAACGGGGGGCGCAATCGGGGGCGCAACGGGGGGCGACGCGGCTGCGCGAGCCGATTTTTCACCGCAATGGGTGTCGACCATTCTGGATCGCCCGCTGTTCAGCCCGACGCGGCGGCCGCCACGCGGCGCGGCGGCGAGTGCCTCCGCCGGGGGCGGTCTGCCGCGGCTTTCCGGTGTCATGGTCAGCGGATCGCAGACCCGCGCGATCTTCGCCGGCGCGGCGGGCACAAAGACCGTTATTGCCGGTGAAGGCGCCCGGATCGGTGCCTATGTCGTACAATCCATTGGTGCCGGTCAGGTAACGCTGGTCGGTCCCGACGGTCCGCTGGTGGTGCGGCCGGCCTTCGATGCCGCGGCACGCTCGGCGGCCCTGCCGACCCCGGCCGCGCCCGAGACCGCTGTGTCGGCCGCCGAACTGGGCCGGCGAGCGCTGCTCGAACGCATTCAGACCGGACCGCCACCGGTGGAACGCCAGAGGCAATAAAACACTCAGCGCCGGTCGAGCAGATAGCGGATCGTCAGCTCCAGATCGGCGCGCGGTTCGGGCGTGGCGGGGGGAAACGGCGGCAGGGTGGCGCCGCGAAACACCGCCTGGGCGGCGAGGTCGAGCCATTGCGAGCCGGATTTGCCGATCAGGTCGACGCCCAGCACATGACCGTAGCGATCCACCAGCACATGGATGCGGACCGTGCCGTCCTCGCCGTTCTGCGCCGCCTGCGGCGGGTAGTAGCCGTGCTGGTTCCACCAGGCATGCAGCATGGCGGCCCAGTCCGAGCCGACCTGGGCGCCGGTGACCTTGATGGAGGCGTCGGGGCGGTGGAGGTCGGTCGGCGGCGAGCCCACCTGGGTGGCGATGTCGGGGCCGATGGTCGGGTCGATGGCGTTGCGCCGCCCGGTCGGTCGGCGGCCCAGCGCGTCGACCGTGGCGCCGCCGAACGAGAATTGCATCGGTGCCGACAGCGACGACTCGGCCGGCTGCGCGGCGCGGCCGGGTTCCGACCGGGGGTGCAATGCTGGCGGCCGGGGTAGCGGCGGGCGCAAAATCGGGGCCGCGGCGCTGGGCGCGGGCAGGGGCACGGGTGTGGGCGCGGGCGATGTCAGGACGGGCGGCGGCGGGGGAACCGGCAAAGGCTCGGCCCGCGCCGCGCCGGCGGCGGGCGGTGGGGCCGGGATGGCCTCGATGCCCGGAGGCGGCGGTATTTGCGGCCCGGCATCCGGTGCGGCGGCAATGGGACTGCCTGGAGGCTGGTCCTGGCGGGAACTGGGCAGGCTCGGCTCGAAGATAACCGTGACCGGGTTCGACGAGGCCGGCTCCTGCGGCGGATGGGGCAGCATCGTCAGCAGGATCGCCAGCAGCACCAGCAGATGCAACAGACCGGAGCCCAGCAGACCCAGCTCGATCCGGAGCCTGGAACGCAGCCGCATCCGTCGTCTGCCGGCCTGGCTGGTTTCCAGGCGCTGGTCGGGCCGGACGGTGAAAACGGTCATATCCTCGAAGGTTCAGGCGCGGAGCCGCCATCATGGTAGCAGAAGCGCCAGCGGCGGCTAAACTCCGGATCGCCGTGTTGAAGCTGGAAACGATCATGCTGCGCCTGACCGAACTGAAATTGCCGCTCGATCACACGGCGGCGGAGCTGATGGCGGCGATGCTGGCCCGGCTGGCGGTGCCGGAGGACGCGCTGCTCGGCTACACGGTGTTTCGCCGCGGCGTGGACGCGCGCCGGAAATCGGCGATCCAGCTGATCTACACGATCGATGTGCGGCTGCACGGCGCGAAGG
>JAYTXR010000270.1:0-4226 GCA_043742865.1 Acetobacteraceae bacterium | reverse complement strand
TGATCGCCGGGGTGCTGGTCGGCACCGCGATGACCCCGATCAGCTTCGAATCGATGATCGGCCAGGTGTTCAACGGCGTCGATTCCGAAGCGCTGATGGCGATCCCGTTCTTCCTGCTGGTCGGCGAGCTGATGACTTCGGCCAATGTGGTGATCCGTATCGCCGAGCTGTCCCAAGCGCTGGTCGGCCACATCCGCGGCGGGCTGGCGCAGGTCACCACGGTGTTCTCGATGTTCTTCTCCGGCATGTCCGGCTCGTCCTCGGCCGATGTGGCGGTGCTCAGCCGCACCATGGCCCAGCCGATGGCGCGGGAAGGCTATCGGCCGGAATTTGTCGCCGCGTTGATTGCCGCCGCCTCGACCATCGCCGCCCTGGTGCCGCCCAGCATCATGGCCGTTGTCTATGGCGCGATCGGCAATGTCTCGATCGCGGGGCTGTTCCTGGGCGGGATCGTGCCGGGGCTGATGGTGGGCATCGGGCTGATGATCTACTGCTATTTCTTTGGCCCCGCCGGCATGCGCCGTCCGCGCGCGAGTGTCGGTCAGCTGGCAAGCGCCGCGCGGGCAGCCGCGCTGCCGCTGATGATCCCGCTGATCCTGCTCGGCGGCATCCTGAGCGGTTGGTTCACCCCGACCGAGGCCGGCGTGATCGCCATCGCCTATATCCTGGTGATCGTGATCCCGCTGCTGAACCCCGGCCACATGAAGCTGGTGCCGCGCGATTTCGTCCATGCCGGGCTGATCTACTCGCTGCCGATGATCACCATCGGGGCTGCCTCCGCGTTCGGCTGGCTGCTGGCCTATCTGCGCGGACCGATCGTGGTGGCCGGCTGGATCGGCGATTTCGCCGGCACCGATCCGCAGCTGATCATGTTCAGCCTGGTGCTGGTGTTCGTCATCGTTGGCGATTTCATCGAGCCGATCCCTGCGATCATCATCTTCATGCCGGTGGTCAACGTGCTGACCGAGGCCGGCAACATCAACGGCGTGCATATGGGCGTGGTGCTGATCGTGACGCTGGCGTTCGGGCTGATCACGCCGCCCTATGGGCTGGCGCTGCTGATGGCGTCCAAATTCATCGGCGTGCGGTTCGCCACCGCGCTGAAGGCGTCGTTGCCGATCTATGTCATCTTTTTCGCCACCATCGCGTTTACGATCTTCTTTCCGAACGTGATCCTGTGGCTGCCGAAACTGGTGTTCCCGGAATCGGTCGGCTGCTTTAAGGCGCCGGGCGGGGCCGGATATATCTGCCCCTAAGCTTCATGCCGTGACCGCGGCGAGGGCGGCCTCATCGTCGTGAAAGATCGGCATCAGATCGGCCACACCGGAGACGAACAACACCTTCTCGACTGCAGGGGTCGGGCGCAACAGCACCATCCTGCCGCCGCGGCGCTGGATGGCCTTGGCGCCGATCAGCAAGGTGCGGATGCCGATGGAGGCGAGGAAGCTGACCGCCGCCATGTCGACGATCACGGCGCGGTTGGCGCCGGCAAGCACGCTAAAGCGCAAATCGATCTGATCCGCGCCGGCGATGTCCAGCCGGCCGTTTAGCACGGCCCGGACGATGCCTGTATCGAGCTGCTCTACAATCATGGCCATCAAACGGAACTTCTCCTGCGCTTCCCCGGTTCTTGCCGGACGGTCTATTCAATAACATGCCGCGGGCTCATCCTGTCCAGCGCATCGGGTACGCCGAGTTTCCGGAGGATTTTTCTGCCAGTGCCGGTCCAGGATGCCAGGTTGCTGATCGTCGATGACAACGCCGACAACCGCGACGTGCTGGCCCGGCGGCTGAAACGCCTGGGATATGGCAATGTCGCCTTCGCTGAGGACGGGATCGAGGCGATGGCAGCGATTGGAGCAGCGACCGGGACCGAAAGCTTCGACGCCGTTCTGCTGGACGTGATGATGCCGCGCATGAACGGCATCGAGGTGCTGGAAGCGCTGCGAACCACCAACCAGTTGGAGGCGCTGCCGGTAATCATGATTTCGGCCTCCACCGAGATCGATACCGTGGTGCGCTGCATCGAGCTCGGAGCCGAGGATTATCTGCCCAAGCCTTTCAATCCCATCCTGCTGCGCGCGCGGCTGGGCTCGGTGCTGGAAAAGCGGGCGCTGCGCAGCGAGCTGCGCCGCCAGCTAACCAGGCTGGAGAGTGAGATGGCGGAGGCCGCGCGCCAGCAGATCAGCATGGTGCCGACCGAATTCCCCCGCTATGAGCGAATTCGCGACGGTCGCCAGCTGATCGTGGAAACCCACGGCGCGATGCATCCGGCGCGCGAGGTGGGCGGTGATCTGTACGATTGCTTTCAGGCCGGGGCGGATACGCTGTGCTTCATCGTCGGCGACGTATCGGGCAAGGGCATGCCGGCCGCGCTGTTCATGGCCCGTGCCCGCAGCCTGCTGCGCGCCCTGACGCTGCAATTCACCGCCGCCGCCGGTGTCGCGCCCAAACCATCCGAATTGCTGGCGGTGGTGAACGCCGAGCTTTGCAAGAACAACCCGCTCTGCATGTTCATTACACTGTTCATCGGTTTTTTGGACCTGCCCACCGGCGCGCTCGTCTATACCAATGCCGGGCATGTCCGCCCCTATCTGCTGCCGGCCGATGGCGCCGCCCACGAGCTGGACAGCCGGCCGGCGATGCCGCTCGGGGTGATGGAAGACGCCATGCACGCCGACTCCACGCTGCATCTGAACCGTGGGGATGGGATCGTGGTGATCACCGACGGATTGCCGGAAATGATGAACCCGCAAGGCGAGTTCTACACGTTGGAACGGGTGCAGGCGGATCTCGACACGCAAAAGGGCGCCTCCGCCGAAGCGCTGATCGGCCATCTGGTCAACCAGGTGATGCGGTTCGGCGACGGTGCCGAGCAGGCCGACGATGTCACCGTGCTCGCAATCCGAGTGCTGTAGCAGCCTGACTAGCCGAACCCGAAAAACGCCTCGCTGTCGCGGATCGGCCTGGCCGCCTTCAGCCTGGCCAAATCCGGGATTGGGCGGGCGGTGCGCGGGTCCGCGGCCAGCAGCCGTTCCAGCGCCAAGGCGACCGCCAGCACGCGGGCGTCGCCGCCGCGCGGGCCGACGATCTGCAGGCCGAACGGCATGCCGAAGCGGTCGGCTCCCATCGGCAACGAAATGGCGGGATGGCCGACCAGGGTCACCGCATAGGCCAGCGCCAACCAGTGGAAATAAGTTCGGGTCCGCTTGCCGTCGATCTCGGCCGGATACAGCTCGCGCCAGGATCGCGGACTGATGGTGATCGCCGGGGTCAGGATGACATCAAAATCATCGAAGAACGCCTGCCAGCGCCGATACATTGCGGTCTGGTTGGCATGCGCCACGGCCACGTCGAGGGCCGAGTAGCGCAAGCCCTCCTCGACATTGGCGGTGACGTTGGGGCCGACATCCTGTGGCCGGGTGCGGGTGTTTTCCAGATGGGTGGCGAGGTAACCCTGCGCGCGCAGCACCTCGAAGGCGGTGTCGCAGTCGCGGCAATCGGGGGTGGTATCCTCCGCCCGGGCGAACACGCCGCGAAACAGGCCGGTCTTGTCGGTGAATGCCGCGCTGATCTGCAACTCGGTGGGGGCGAAGCCGAAATCGGGGGTTAGCGCGACGCGCAGCCGGGACAGGTCGATCGGTGGCGTCGGGTAAAAATCGCCGGGATGGCGCACCTGACGGCCATTGATCGTGGTGGCCAGCGGGTCGCGCTTGTCATCGCCGGCCATCACCGACAGCAGCAGCGCAATATCGCCGACGGTCCGCGCCATCGGCCCCAGCACCGAGAGCGGCGTCCAGCCCAACGCGCGCTTCTCGGACGTCACTACGCCGGGGCTGGGACGGAAGCCGACGATGCCGTTGAACGAGGCGGGATTGCGCAGCGAGCCGCCGGTGTCGGACCCGGTGGCCAGCGGGACCATCCCCGTGGCCAGCGCCACCGCCGAGCCGCCGGAGGACCCGGCGGCGGATTTTTCCGGATCAAACGGATTGCCGGTGACGCCATAGACGGTGTTGCGCGTGTTGGCGCCGGCGCCGAATTCCGGCGTGTTGGTCTTGCCGAGGATAACGCCTCCGGCTTCCCGCACCCGCCCGACCGAGCCCTGGTCCTTGGGAGCCACAAAATCCCGGAAAATCGGGCTGCCATGGGTGGTGCGAAGGCCGGCTGCGTCCTCCAGATCCTTGATTCCGACCGGCAGGCCGTGCAGCGGCCCCAGCGCCTCGCCA
>JAYTXR010000269.1:0-2491 GCA_043742865.1 Acetobacteraceae bacterium | reverse complement strand
GCGCAGCGGAGAGCTACTCGACCACTTCAAGCCAGACGAGTGCGGCCGATACCTCCAGAACTCCGGATATGCTTCAAGCTAAACTCATCATGCTCTAGGCGCGGAACTCAAATTATCGCTTGCCCCGGCTCGGGGTCACCTGATTCAAGCTTCCTGTTCATACGTGAGGGCCGCGGGGCAATCACCCATCTGGCCCGCGGTGAGGTTGAAACGGGTCAGGCGTCCAAGACGGTCAGCGACGGCGTGGATTTTGGTTGTCCGCCCGCCCCGGCTGCGCCTGATCGCCTGGGCGGAGACCCCCTTTTCCGCCGGCGCTACGGTCGCACGCCGCGTCGCCCAACCGGAAGCAGCGGTTCTATCGCCACGCACTGGTCATCGTTCAGCCAGAATTCGTTTGCGCATTGCCTCGCCTGAAATGTTCCCCTGAGTTGACCTGTTGCATCATTTAACTTGCTCCTCACCGGAGTGCATCGGCGGGGGTGGACATGGGGCAGATCAGGATGGCGGCAGGAGACGAGTTGGTAGTTGCGCTGGCGCGACGGTATGCCTCGAGCCATTGGAAGGAACGCGGGCGGATCCTGGATGAATTTGCGGCGGTGAGTGGCCCGCATCGCAAGCACGCGATGCGTCTTTTGCGCGCCGGGCAGCCCGCCCGGTGGTCCGGCCCTCGGCCGGCGCGGCGCCTCAATAAGGATGCCGTGCGCGAGGCGCTGATCGTGATTTGGGAAGCATTGGCCCGGGTTTGCGGTAAGCGGCTGCGGCCGTTGGCGCCGATCCTGATCGAGGCGATGGAACGGCATGGCCATCTTCAGCTGGCGCCGGAGGTTCGGGTGGGTTTGCTTACGATGAGCGCCGCCACGATCGACCGGGCGCTGCGTGAGGTCCGGGAGCCGGGTGGAGGCAGAAAACGCCGTCACGCGCCACCTTCGGCGGCGATCGGGCGCAATGTTCCGGTGCGAACGTTTGACGGCTGAGACGATCCGGCGCCTGGGTTCGTCGAGGCGGATCTCGTGGCGCATAGCGGGCCGTGGGCGAAGGGCAGCTTCGTGCAAACCCTGACGCTGACGGACATCGCGACGGGCTGGATGGAGTGCGCGCCGTTGCTGGTGCGCGAGCAGCATCTGCGGATCGAGGTATTGAGCGAGGTTCGGAAACGCATGCCATTCGCACTGCCGGGGTTCGGCACCGACAACGACAGTGTATTCATGAACGAGACCGTCAAAACCTACTGCGAGGAAGCCGAGTTGGTGTTCACGCGGTGCCGTCTATACCGCAAGAACGATCAGGCCTGGATCGAGCAGAAAAACGGCGCCGTGGTCAGGCGCACCGTGGGGTATCGGCGTTACGAGGGGCTGGAGGCGGCGGCGGCGGCGTTGACGCGGCTGTACGCAGCCTTGCGGTTATTCGTGAACTTCTTCCAGCCGTCCTTCAAGCTCGCAGGGAAAGGCCGGGATAGCGCGAAGGTCAAGAAAAAGTATCATCCGCCGGCCACGCCTCATCAGCGGCTGATGGCAGATACGCGGACCAGCGACGAGGTGCGGCGCCACGTGACGGCGATCCACGCCACCCGACCCGGTGCGATTGTTGCAAACGATCCGCGCGGACGAGGTAATGCCCGGCCCGGCTGGGAGCATTCCTGGATGAGGCAATACGGTTCTCACATTGTATGGCGCGACAATCTGGGTGAGAAAATGCGTCAATCAGGATGAGAAACTGTGACCGCAACGGGAACGATGCTGTCTGGTCTGATTGTCGCTTGCAAGCCCTAAGTTTCGGTTTGATTGTCGCGCGGCGACATGACTTCCAGATCCTTGATTGTCGCGTAGCTCTGCGGTCGTCCGGCGCCCTTCTGCTTTCGCTCGAGAGCTGCACGACGGCGGTAGCTGTCGACGTTGATTTCGAAGATCGTGGCGTGATGGATGAGGCGATCGACCGCAGCCAGCGTCATGGCGGGATCCGGGAAGACTTTGCCCCAGGCGCCGAACGGCTGATTGGCGGTGATCAATGTTGAGCGGCGTTCGTAGCGAGCGCTGATCAGTTCGAACAAGACGGAGGTTTCCGCCTGATCCTTGCTGACATAGGCCAGGTCATCGAGGATCAGCAGGTCGAAGCGATCGAGCCTGGTGATGGCCGCTTCCAATGCTAGTTCGCGCCGCGCCACCTGAAGTCTCTGCACCAGATCGGAGGTGCGGGTGAACAGCACGCGCCAGCCGTTTTCCACCAGCGCCAGACCGATGGCGGAGGCCATATGCGTCTTGCCTCCGCCAGGTCCACCGATGAGGATCAGATTGGCGCCCTTGTCGATCCAGCTGTCGCCGGCACAGATCGCCAGCACATGCGCCTTGGAGATCATCGGCACCACGTCGAAGTCGAAGCAATCGAGGGTCTTTCCCGGTAGCAACTGCGCCTCGGCGAGATGGCGTGCCAGGCGGCGACGGTCGCGTTCGGCGATCTCGTGTTCGGCGAGGGCTGCGAGGAAGCGTGCGGCGGG
>JAYTXR010000268.1:0-4632 GCA_043742865.1 Acetobacteraceae bacterium | reverse complement strand
CGGAAATCGAGATCATCGCCGCCCCGCCTCCCGACATCGAAGCCGGGGCCGCCCCGGAATCGCCGCCCGAGATCCCGGCGCCCGAGACCCTGGCGCCCGAAACTCCGACGCCCGAGATCCCCTCCCCCGAGACTCCAGGCGTCGAAATCCCGGCCCCGGAGCAGCCGTCGGTCGAGACCCCGATCACCGACCAAGCCCCCCGCACCGGCCCCGCCCAGCCGGCCATGATGCCCACCGAAACCCGCTACGGCGACCCCGAGGCGGAGGGCGCCGAGCTCGCCGCCGCTGCGGAGGCGTCCGACGCCCTGCCCCCCGGCGTGGTCTTCGCGGGCGACGCCGAAGGTGCCGTCGACGACGAGGCCCAAACCAACGGCGACAGCGACGGCGACGAAAACACCATCGAAACCACCGTCGACGACGCAGCCCCCCCCGAAACGCTCGGCGGCGAAAGCGACCAGTTCGAAGGCAACGACGCCGAGGAGGCCTCCCGCCGCCGGTCCTCGCGCATGCTGCGCAACTACCGCATCCAGGAAGTCATCCGCCGCCGTCAGATCCTGCTGATCCAGGTGGTCAAGGAAGAACGCGGCACCAAGGGCGCCGCGCTGACCACCTATATCTCGCTGGCCGGCCGGTTCTCTGTGCTGATGCCGAATTCGCCCCGCGGGGGCGGCATATCCCGGAAAATCACCTCTGCCGCCGATCGCCGCCGACTGAAGGAGATCACCACCGAACTGGCCATTCCCAAGGGCATGGGCCTGATCGTGCGCACCGCCGGCGCGCAGCGGCCAAAACCAGAGATCAAGCGCGACTGCGAATATCTGATGCGGCTGTGGGACGATATCCGCGAACACACCATGCGCTCGGTGGCGCCGGCACTGATCTACGAGGAGGCCTCGCTGATCAAGCGGGCGATCCGCGACGTCTATTCGCGCGATGTCGACGATATCCTGGTCGATGGCGAGGAAGGCTGGCGTGCGGCGCATGACTTCATGCGCATGCTGATGCCGACCCACGCCAAAAAGGTGCAGCTCTGGCGCGACCCGAACGGCCAGCCGCTTTTCGCCCGCCATCAGGTCGATGCTCAACTCGACGCGATGATGAGCCCGACGGTGCAGCTGAAATCCGGCGGCTATCTGGTCATCAACCAGGCCGAGGCGCTGGTCGCGGTGGACGTCAACTCGGGGCGTTCGACCCGCGAGCGCGGCATCGAGGAGACCGCTTTGCGCACCAACCTGGAGGCCGCCGAGGAGGTCGCCCGCCAGCTGCGCCTGCGTGATCTGGCGGGCCTGATTGTCATCGACTTCATCGACATGGAGGCGAAGAAGCACAACGCCATGGTCGAGCGCCGGCTGAAGGAGGCGCTGAAGAACGACCGGGCGCGCATCCAGGTCGGCCAGATCAGCCATTTCGGGCTGCTGGAGATGTCGCGCCAGCGGCTGCGGCCCAGCCTGGCCGAAACCAGCTTCGTCGCCTGTCCGCATTGCGGCGGCCTGGGTCATGTCCGCAGCACCGAAAGTGCCGCGATCCAGGTGCTGCGCGCGATCGAGGAGGAGGGCGCCAAGCGCCGCTCGGCCGAGATCGTGGTGCATGCCGCGACCTCCATCGCGCTGTATGTGCTGAACCACAAGCGCGAGCGGCTGATTGGGATCGAGGCGCGCTACGGCATAGGCGTGACCTTCGCCAGCGACGAAAGCCTGAACCCGCCGAATATCCGCATCGAGCGGGTGCGCGCGCAGATGCCCGGCGAAGGCCCCGCAGCCATCGTCCCGGATGCCTGGCCGACGCTGTCGGCGGTCACGGATGCGGAAATCGACGACGAGAATGGGGTCGAGACCGCCGATTATGCGGCCGAGGATGGACCGGAGGAGGCGGACGACGCCCCAGAAGGCGCCGCCGATGCCGCTGCTGGGGGAGCATCCGAAACGGAATCCGAGGTCAGCCAGCGCAAGCGCCGCCGCCGTCGCCGGGGCGGCCGCCGCGAGGACGGCACACCCGACCCTTCCGCCCCGCAAAGCGCGAGTGGCGAGGAGACGACCGACGAGGCGGGCAGCGTGGCTGGCCCAGAGGACGCGAAGCCGGCATCGGCCGAAGCTGCCGTCGAGACCGAGGTCGCGCCCGGCACGGAGGATGAGGAAGCCCAGCGCCGCCGCCGCGGGCGCCGGGGCGGACGCCGCCGGCGGCGCGACGAGGACACGCCGGCCTCACTGTCGGAGCCTGGTGCCGAGCAACCGGATATGCCGACAGCTTATGACGGTCCCACCCCGGCCAATCCGTTCGGTGGCCGCGGTTACGATATTTTTGACGCGTTGGAGCGGGCCGAGGAACAAGCCGCCCATTCGGCGACCGCTCAGGCGCCAGTCTTCGTGCCGACACCTACCGAACCGGCAACGCCGATCGCGGAGGCTATCCTACCGCAGGAGGTGGTGGTGGAATCCGCCCCTCCCGAACCGGCGCATCCGGAACCGGTTGCCGCCAGCGTGATCGTTGTGCCGATCCGGTCGGCGCCACCGGCGGAACCCGAGCCGGCACCGGAAGCGGAGTCCGTCCAAGCTTCGGCAGCCGAAGCCGAGCCGATCGCCGGCCCGGTCCTTCGGCCCATCCTCATCGACGCCGCGGCGGAACCCCCGGCGGAGAAGAAGCGGGGTTGGTGGCGGCGGTAGTCAAGAAAGGCCGGGCTCTCCCTCCGCCGGCATTCCAACCGGCGAAGGCGGCCGGCCGGAACCTTTGCCAGCTCCGCCGGGACCCGGCCGGGGCCAAGTTCCTGGACCTTGTTTTATCAATAAAGCCCAGGGGCTTGGCCCCTGGCGGGTTGGGTCGGAGCCCAACCTTAACCTGCTACGTAAACGCCAGTTCCCGAGCCGCCGCGGCATAGCCGATCCGTCGGGCCGGCGGCAGTTTGTGGCGGCCGGCCACGCGCTCCAGCAGCATCCTCGCATCGCCAGACTGGCCGGCCTTGACCGCCGCATCCAGGAACAACTGCTCCAGCACGTCCTGCTGCGCATGACTGCCGCCCAGCCGGTACATGCCGCCCAGCGCCGGACGCATCAACGCCACCGCCTGCGCGTATTCGCCGCGCCCATGCGCCGCCACCGCCGCGCTGACCGGTAGCGCGTAATCGCGCACCAGCGCCGCGTTGGGGGTGTTGGCCGTCGCGAACTGGCGCATCGCGGCCAGCATCCGCTCCATTGCCGCCTGCCGCCCGGTTGCTGCCAGCGCCATCATCAGATGCGGCAAAGTGAAGCCGGACAGGCAGTCGCCAATCCGCGCCTCCGCATGGTCCGCCACCTCACCCCAGCGTTCGCCGACATCGACGCCCTGGCGCCTCAGCCGGAACAGCATCGAGGCCGCGTTCTGCAGGTCGATGTAAAGATCGGGCAACGCCTGCACCAGCGGCGAGGCCAGATTGCGGAACCGCTCGTCGTACAGCGCCAGCACCCGAGCCGTGTCGCCTTGCTCCAGGTGGAACATCGCCGCGTGCCAGAACAGATGGTGCTGCAGGTTGTTCGCCCCCTCCCAGTGGCCTGCCAAGTCCTCGACCCAGGCGATCCCCTCGCCGCGCCTGCCTTGCATCTCCATCACATGCGCGACGCCATGGGCGGCCCAGAGGTCGGTAGGATCGCGCGCGATCGCCTCCCGCCCGGCCGCCTCGGCCTCGGTGTAGCGGCCGCATTCCTCGAGCGCGAAGCAGCTGCAGCCGAGCAGGGAGCCATAGCCGGGCACAGTCTCGCTCCAATGCGGTTCGGTCGACAGCACCGAAGCGAGCATCCGGTCCGGCCGGCCCAGCCAGAAATGGACGAAATGCGCCAGCCGGAACGCCAGCACGTCGCGCGGATGATCCTGCAGGATCTGCTCCCACATCGCCGCCGCCCGGTCAGGCGCGCCGGCGATCCAGGCATCGAGGGCGGCCAGATGCGCCTGCTCGCGCCGCGTGGCCGACGCGCATAGCGGACGGGCGGCGTCGGCCGCCTCCTGCGCCACCGGCACCATCGACTGCTTATAGGACAGCATGGCGAGCACGCCCTTCAGCAGATGCGCGAACGGCATGGCCGGATCGGCGGCGAACAACGCCTCCATCCGCCTCGGCATATCGGCGCGATAGCCTAGATAGCCGGCGATCACGCCATCGAATGCCGACGCCGCCTCGGCGGAGGCGGCGGTGAGCGGGTTGCCCTGAACGTCGTGTTGCATGCGTCGTGCCTCCCCGGATTTGCCGGCAGCATGGCACGAAGTAGGCGACGGGGGAATCCGGCTCCAATCGGAGCCCGGATCAGCGGGCCGCGAACGACACCGGCGAGAACGACACCAGCGAGACCGCGGCCAGACCCTGGCCGACAAAGCCCAGTGCGCGGGCCGCGGCAAGGGATACGTCGATCGCCCGCCGCCCCGATGGCAGCCGGTCGGTGATCGTGACCACCACTTCCCGCCCGGTGCGCTGCACGGTTACCAGGATCTTGGTGCCGAACGGCAGCCAGGGATGTGCGGCGGTCAGCGCCATTTGGTTGAAGCGGCTGCCACCGGCGGTGCGTTTGCCCTGATGGGCGCGGCCATAGAACGACGCCACGCCGGTTTCGCCGATCCAATCGCCGGAGGAATTGAGCTTTGGTTCGACGGCGGTTGCGGCCAGGAAATGAG
>JAYTXR010000267.1:0-4245 GCA_043742865.1 Acetobacteraceae bacterium | reverse complement strand
TTCGCGCAGCAGCGACAGCACCGCGCGGCAGATCGGCATGGACTGGCCGACCACGCCGCCAAATTCTACCACCGCGCCGAGCAGCGCGTCGATCTCCATCGGGCGGCCGCGTTCCAAATCCTGCAGCATCGAGGTTTTGTGCATCCCCACCTCGGCGGCGCCGTCGATGCGTTTTTCGACGTCGATGGCGAAGCGCACGCCCAGCGCCTCGGCCACCGTTTTTGCCTCCAGCATCATTGCCCGCGCGGTGTCGCGCAAATCCGCCTGGCCGGCCAGGCGGTCCAGAGTGGACAAAGTCAGCGCCGAGAGCGGATTGAACGCCAGATTGCCCCAGAGCTTGATCCAGATCTCGTCGCGGATTTTCGGCCGCACCGGGGCCTTCAGCCCGGCGGCGATCAGCGCCTTCGACAGCGCCTCCACCCGCGGGCTGCGGCTGCCATCGGGCTCGCCGAGACTGAAGCGGTCGCCGTAGCTGTGCTCGATCACCCCCGGCGCGGTTACCTCGGCCGCCGGGTAGACCACCGCGCCGATCGCCTGCGACGGCGGCAGGATTTGCCATAATTTTCCGCCGGGATCGACCGATTCCACGCGCCGGTCGCGCCAGGGGCCATTCAGGCCATGGAAATACCAGTAGGGCACGCCGTTGATCCCGGTCACCAGCGCAGTTTCCGGGCCCATCATGCGGGCGATATCGGGTGCGGCGGCCGGCAGCGAATGCGCCTTCAGCGTGACCACGACATAATCCTGCACGCCCGCTTCGCCGGCATCCGCCAGGCATCGCGGGCGGACCACGAGGGTTTCCCCGCCGGATTTCAAGGTCACGCCGTTTTCCTGCATCGCCGCCAGATGCGGGCCCCGGGCGATGAAGGTCACATCCGCGCCGGAAGCGGCCAGCCTGACGCCGAGCAGGCCACCGATGGCCCCGGCGCCAAAAATCGCGATCTTCATCCGCTGAGGCCGAGTTTTTCCGCCAGCCCGATGCGCATCAGCTTTCCGGTGGCGCCTTTCGGTATTTCCAGCAAAAATATAATCTTGCGGGGCACCTTGAACGCCGCCAGCCTGCTACCGGCGAAGTCGCGCAGCTCGTGATCGGTGGCAGCCAGGCCCTCGCGCAGCACGATCGCGCAGGCCACCTCCTCGCCGAGTTTCGGGTGCGGCATGGCGAAGGTCAGCGCCTGCTCGACCGCGGGGTGGTCCATCAGGATGGTGTCGACCTCGATCGGACTGATCTTCTCGCCGCCGCGGTTGATCAGCTCCTTCAAACGGCCGGTCAGGCGCAAATACCCCTGCGCGTCCAGAAAACCCTGATCGCCGGTGCGAAACCAGCCATCGACGAACGCGGCCGCGTTGGCGGCGGGATTATTCTCATAGCCGGCGGTGACGTTGCGCCCGCGGATCACGATCTCGCCGAGCTCGCCCTGCGGCAGGATTTGTCCGGTTTCGTCCATCACCGCGATATCCGGCCCCGCCGCGACGCCCACCGAGCCGGCGAAATGCGGCTTTGGCGGCAGCGGGTTGGACGCCATCTGGTGCGCCGCTTCGGTCATGCCGTACGACTCGATCACCGGCACACCGAACGCGCACTCCACCGCCTCCATCACCTGCGGCGGCAGCGAGGCGGAGGAAGAACGGATGAACCGCAGTCGGCCGCCGGCGATGATCTCCCGGTTGCGCGCGGCCAGCCCCTCGATCGCCTGGTGCATCGTGGGCACCGCGGTGTACCAGCTCGGCCGCGCGTCCTCGAATTGGGCGAAAAATCGGAAAGCGTTGAAGCCGGGGGTGCAGACCACCGAGCCGCCGGCGGCGAGCGAGGCCAGGGTCGCCGCGATAAGGCCATGAATATGGAATAAAGGCATGATATTCAAACAAACATCGTCCGGTGTCAGCGCCAGACAATCGCCGATATGATAGGCCGAGGCGGTGACGTTGATATGGCGCAAGGGAACGATTTTCGGCCGCGAGGTGGTGCCGGAGGTGTGCAGCACCAGCGCCAAATCCTGTGCCTCCGCCGCGCCAGGATGCTGAGCGACGCCGGCCAGCGGTTGCAGGGGAGCGAGCGTGAAACCGCCTGCAGGGCCGTCCGGGATCAGCTCGATGACCGGAATGTTCTTGCCGGCGGCAACGGCGCGGGCCGGGCTGTCCATACCCTGCTGGATGACCAGCGCCTTTGCCTGCAGGTCCGTCAGATAAAACTCGAATTCTTCCGCTTTATAGGCCGGATTGAGCGGCGCGGTGGTCGCCCCGCAGGCGATGGCGACGAACCCCGCCGCCATCTCCGGCCCGTTCGGCACCACCATCGCCACCCGGTCGTTACGCCCGATGCCGAACCGGTTCAGCTCGGCGACGGTCCGCCCCGCGAGCGCGCGCAGCCCGGCATGGGTCATCGCTTGGCGGACCGTATCGCCCGATTTCGGCGCCCCGATCGCCGCCGCCGCATCGGCGCCGCCAGCCAGCAACGCCAAAATCGTATCGGCGGGGTAGTGGGTCAAACCTGCCTCCATCAGAGCAACACCCATCCAAGAGCATGCCGCCTGCTTGCGGGCAAGCCGTATGGCGACGATGTGCCTGCACGCCGCCCGATTGTAGAGTTCCGCATGCCCGAGTCCCCTGCCCGCTCCGAAACCGCGCTGTATCCCGCCGTGAAGGCGTTTTTGGAGGCGCAGGGTTTTTGCGTGAAGGGCGAGGTGCGCGGCTGCGACATTGTCGCGGTACGCGGCGACGAGCCGCCAATCCTGGTCATCGTTGAGTTAAAACTCGGCTTCAACCTGGAGCTGCTGTTGCAGGCTGTCGACCGCATGCGCAGCGCCGACGCGGTCTGGCTCGCGGTTCCCGCCACCCGCAAGGGCCGCGACCGCGACCGGCGGACCCATCGCCTGTGCCGCCTGCTCGGCCTCGGCCTGCTCGCGGTCGGCGCCCGCGGCGGGGTGGAAGTCCTGGCCGAGCCCGAACCCTATTGCCCCCGCCAGGATACGCGCGAGCGCAAGCGGCTGCTGCGCGAACACGCCACAAGGCGCGGCGATCCGACGGCGGGCGGCTCTACCCGCCAGGCGATCATGACCGCCTACCGCCAACTGGCACTCGATTGCGCCGAGGCCCTGCAGCCCGGCCCGCTGCAACTAAAAACCCTGCGCGCCCAGGTGCCGGATGCCGGCAACATCGTGCAGCGCAACGTATACGGCTGGTTCGACCGCGAATCCCGCGGCGTTTACCGACTGAACCTGGACGGGGAAGCCGCCCTGAAACGCTGGCCGCCCAACCCCGGCCAGCCAGTGTTCCAAAATCGTATTGAAATATAGGGCGGGTGCAACCAGCCGACGCAAGCTCATGCCCATGCCCGCTTTGCGGCCCACCACCGACCCGGGCGGGTTGCCTGCGATCAGGTCTGATCGAAACGATCTTGCTCTGCGGCCAGTTCTTGGCAGAAGACATTTTCCAGCGGTAGCAGATCGTTGTGCACCACGTGCCACAACACATGATGCGCCACGTGCTCGTAATCGTGTCGCAGCACATTGCCGATGCCGCAACGTTCTGCCATGGAATGTCCGCGTGCCGGGCTTTCAGCGCATCGGGCAGGCGGCGGCTGGCTTCGGAGATGATTTCAATGCCGCGCTCGACCAGCCAGCGCTTGCGAATGTCCGTTTCGAACGCATCCAGCGTAATCCCGATCATTTCACTTCGGATCAGCTGGATGGCCTGACGGATATCCGTCAGGCGCGGGACAGCCGAAGACAAAGCCATCAGAACACTTGCTGCGCGGACGCCTCGATCCCGGCCCTCAAAACCGGATGCAAGCTGCGCCGTGTCATGATGTCGGTCTTGCGTCCGAGAATGCGGGCAGCGGTCTCCTTGACGTCCATCAATTTAAAGAGACCCAACGAGCCCACGGGGTGATCGAAAAACAGATCGACGTCGGAATCCCTTCGCGCGTCGCCGCGCGCGACGGAGCCGAACAGATACAGATGCTCCACGCCAAGCCGCCGCAACTCGGCTTCATGTGCTCTGAGGGCGGCAAGGACGGCATCGCGTTTCATGGACGGATTATAGCACGGTCCGGGGTGTTTTTCAGCAACGCGTCAGCCACCTGCATCGGCGAACGCCGATCGGCGCGGACTGATACGCGAGCATGCGAACGTAGAGCGGTTTACGCCCCTCCGCCCACCGTTAATTTTTACCTCAGAGTTCTGCAAAACAGAAATACACTTGTATAACCGAATCTAACTCCTGGGATAAATGAATAGTACAATT
>JAYTXR010000266.1:0-1871 GCA_043742865.1 Acetobacteraceae bacterium | reverse complement strand
CATTCCAGCTTCGATCCGGAGGAGCTTGAGCGGGAGCGCGGCGTCATCCTGCAGGAGATCGGCCAGGCCAACGACACGCCCGACGACATCATCTTCGACCATTTTCAGGAGGCAGCCTATCCGTCCCAGCCGATGGGACGGCCGGTGCTGGGCACCGAGGCCGGCATCCGCTCCATGCCACGCACGATGCTGATGGGCTATATGCGCCGCCATTACGCCGCGTCCAATGTCGTCGTGGCCGCTGCCGGCGCGTTGGAGCATGAGGCGATCGTCGATCTGGCGCGCGCCCATTTCGCCGATCTGCCGTCCGATCCGGCGCCCGCCGCCGAACGCGGACGGTATCAGGGTGGGGAATTCCGCGAAGAGCGCAATCTGGACCAGGTGCATATCGTGCTCGGCTTCCCGGCGGTGGGCTATGGCGACCCCGATTATTACCCGACCCTGCTGCTGTCCACGCTGCTCGGGGGAGGGATGTCGTCACGATTGTTCCAGGAAATCCGGGAAAAACGCGGGCTGGTCTATTCGATCTATTCGTTTGCCCAGCCCTACATGGATGGCGGGCTGTTCGGCGTCTATGCCGGCACCGGGGAGAGCGAGGCGGAGGAGCTGATCCCGGTGGCGCTGGACGAGTTGCGCAAGGTGCAGGTGGCGGTGACCGAGGCCGAGCTGGGCCGCGCCCGCGCCCAGGTAAAGGCATCCCTGCTGATGTCGCTGGAGAGCACCGGCAGCCGCTGCGAGCAGTTGGCGCGCCAGATGCAGGTGTTCGGCCGGGTGATCCCCACCGCCGAGACGGTGGCGAAGATCACCGCGGTCACCACCGCGGACGTGGTCCGCGCCGCCGGCAATCTGTTCCGCGCGGCGCCCACGCTGGCGACGATGGGACCGGCGAAACGCGTGCCCGGCCTGGCGGCGATCGCGGAGAAACTGACCGCCTGAGGCACCGATCGCAGCTTGCATGGGGGATGATTTTAGACTAAGCTTAGCTAAGTCATCTCTGGAGCCGGAAAATGGAGACCATCAACGTCCACGCCGCCAAAACGCAGCTCTCGCGGCTACTGGATGCCGCCGCCGCGGGGGAGGAGGTCGTCATCGCCAAGGCCGGCAAACCAGTTGCCCGGCTGGTCCCGATCGGCCGGGCGAAGCTCCGTCGGCGGCTGGGCACACTTGCCGGCCAGTTTCAGGTCCCCGATGACTTCGATGCGCCCCTGCCCGAGGAGATTCTGGCCGGATTTGAAGGACGCTGATGCGTCTGCTGCTCGACACGCATCTTCTGCTTTGGGCATTGGCAGAGCCGCGGCGGCTGGGAGACTCGCTTCTTGCCGAGGTTGAAGACCCTGGCAACGACATTCTGTTCAGCACGGTAAGTATATGGGAGATCGCCATAAAGACCGCCCGGGGCCGGCCGGATTTCGCCGTTCGGGCCGATCATGTAGCCCTCGAGGCCATCGCAATCGGGTTCCGTGAGCTGGCCATAACCTGGCCGGCGGCGGCGGCCGTGGCGGAACTGCCCCGGCTGCATCGGGATCCGTTCGATCGGCTGATTATTGCCCAGGCAATGACCGAGCCGGTGCATCTCTATACCGCCGATCACCAGCTGCAGCTCTATTCGCATCTTGTCCGTCTGGTTTGACGGCGGCTAAATCAGGAAAGCCACACGATGACCGACGCTCTCGACCTGCTGCCCCAGCTTCTCGCCCAAGCCCGCGCCGCCGGGGCGGATGCCGCCGATGCGGTGCTGTATTCCGGCGAATCGCTGTCGGTCGCGCGGCGGTTGGGCAAAACCGAGCAGGTCGAGCGTTCCGAAGGGCGTGACCTCGGGCTGCGGGTGTTCGTCGGCAAGCGGTCGGCCATCGTTTCCTCCAGTGCGGCGG
>JAYTXR010000265.1:0-3322 GCA_043742865.1 Acetobacteraceae bacterium | reverse complement strand
ACATCACCGCCACGCATCTGCTGGAGCATATCCATCCGCGCACGCTGGTGGTCAACGACCCGGCGGCCGTGCGCAACGCGCCGGAAAAGCTGCTGGTGACGCATTTCCCCGATCTGATGCCGCCGACCATGATCAGCTGGGATCTGGAGGCGATGCGGAGCTTTCGCGCCGAACATCGCGACATCATCGTCAAGCCGCTATTCGGCAATGGCGGCGCCGGGGTTTTCCGCCTCAAGCCGGACGACGAGAATTTTTCTTCGCTGCTGGAAATGCATTTCGCCCGCTCCCGCGAGCCGCTGATGCTGCAACGCTACGAGCCGGCGGTGCGCTCGGGCGACAAGCGCATCATCCTGGTGGATGGCGAGGCGATGGGCGCGATCAACCGGGTGCCCGCCGCCGGCGAGGCGCGGTCCAACATGCATGTCGGCGGCCGGCCGGAAAAAACCGTGCTGACAGCGCGCGAGCGGGAGATTTGTGTCGCGATCGGGCCGGTTTTGCGCGCCCAGGGACTGATCTTCGTCGGCATCGATGTGATCGGCGACTGGCTGACCGAGATCAACGTCACCTCGCCCACCGGCTTGCAGGAGATCGCCCGCTTCGACGGGGTGCATCTGGAACAGGCGATCTGGGACAGCATCGAGGCGAAGATCGGGGCCGGAGCCTAACCTGCCCGACTTCGCGCAACCTTCACAGATGCATCATGGTCCGGTCACGGCCCGATTGGTAGATGACACGTTATGAAGTCAGCCCCAAACAGCCTTCGCCGCTTCGCCGCTCACCGCCCGATGCTGGTCCGCCCGACGCTGGACCGCCCGATGGTGGTCCGCCAGGCCTCCCAGCCGGGCGCGGTCGATCTGACGGCGGAATGGGATCTGGTGCGCGCCCGCGCCGGGCGTGTGCTGCTGCGCCGCGCCCGGGTGATCCGGCGCATGGTCAGCATCCTGCTGTGGACGGTCATCGCCATCCCGATCCAATCGGTCTGCCTGCTGCTGCCCGGCCAGGCCCGGGTGCATTTCGCCCGCTGCTACTGGGGCGTGTTCGCCTGGCTGCTGGGCATTCAGGTGCGCGTGATCGGCGAACGGGCGCGCCAGGCCGACGGGCGCGCGGTGCTGTTCGTGTCCAACCATTCGTCCTGGCTCGATATCCCGGTGCTCGGCGGCCGGCTCGATGCGTGCTTTGTCGCAAAGGATGATGTCGGCCAATGGCCGGTGATCAGCCTGATCGCCAAACTCGGCCGCTCGGTCTTCGTCAGCCGCGCCCGCCGGTCCACCGGGCGGGAGGCCAATTTGATGGTCGAGCGGCTGGCCGCCGGCGATAACCTGCTGCTGTTCCCCGAGGGCACGACCTCCGACGGCGCGCGGGTGCTGCCGTTCCGCTCGGCCTTCTTCGCCGCCGCCGACGGGCAGCGCCGGCCGATCGTGCAGCCGGTGTCGATCGTCTATGACCGGCTCGGCGGGCTGCCGACCGGACGGGCCAACCGGCCGCTGTTCTCCTGGTATGGCGATATGGATATCGCCTCGCATTTCTGGCAGATCGGCCAGCATCGCGGCATGCGCTGCACGGTGCTGCTGCACGCGCAGCTCGATCCGGCGCATTTCGCCAACCGCAAGGAACTGGCGAACGCGGTTTGGAAAGCCTGCGCCGACGGGGCGGCGATGCTGCGGCAGAACCGGCCGGCCCGGCCGATCCAGGCGCCGGAGGCCCCCAATTTGGAAACCCACCCTGTCTTCGCGTGAGCCGGCCTGCGATCGGGGCAAGTTTTACCGAGTCGGGAAGGTTTTATTGACATGATGCCGCCCCTATCTGCCAGATTGTCCGCAGAATGGGAGGCCGTGGAACGCCCTTGAACTTGACCCGCAACTCAAAGCCACCGATGCCTCCGCTTTGCCGCTCCGGATTGGCCCGTGCGGGAACGGTGGAGTGCGGATCATGACGGATATCGAGACACGGAATTCCGCCCCAGTGCCCAATCGCGGCCACCCCAAGCGCCTGCACATGATCACCTGGGGTTGTCAGATGAACGTGTACGACAGCCTGCGGATGGCGGATGTGCTGGCGCCGCTTGGCTATATCGGCGCCGATGCGCCCGATCAGGCCGACATGGTGATCCTCAACACATGCCATATCCGCGACAAGGCGGCCGAGAAGGTGTTTTCCGAGCTGGGCCGGCTGCGGGTGCTGAAACTGGCGCGGGAAGCGGCAGGTCAAACGATGATCCTGGCCGTGGCGGGTTGCGTGGCGCAGGCGGAGGGGGCGGAAATCCTGGCCCGCGCGCCCTATGTGGACATTGTTTTGGGGCCGCAGACCTATCATCGCCTGCCGGAGATGGTCGCCCAGGCCAGCCGCGCCGGCGGGGCGGTGATCGTCACCGATTTCCCCGCCGAGCCAAAATTTGATTTTTTGCCGGACGCCTCGGCCGCTCAGGGCGTCACCGCGTTCCTGACCATCCAGGAGGGCTGCGACAAGTTCTGCTCGTTCTGCGTGGTGCCGTACACCCGCGGCGCCGAAGCCAGCCGGCCGGCAAAAGCCGTGCTGGCCGAGGCCCGCCGGATGGTGGCGCAGGGCTCGCGGGAGATCACGCTGCTGGGTCAGAACGTCAACGCCTGGCACGGCGAGGCACCGAATGGCGGCATTTGGGGTCTCGGGCGGCTGCTGCGCGAACTGGCCGATATCCCCGGCCTGCTGCGGCTGCGCTACACCACCTCCCACCCCGGCGACATGGACGACGAACTGATCGCCGCGCATGGCGCGATCCCGGCGCTGATGCCGTTCCTGCATCTGCCGGTGCAGTCGGGCTCGGACCGCATTCTGGCGGCGATGAACCGCCGCCATACCGTCGCCGATTATCTGCGGACCGTGGCCAGGCTGCGCGCAACGCGTCCCGACATCGCGCTGTCGTCCGATTTCATCGTCGGTCATCCCGGCGAGACCGACGCCGATTTTGCGGCGACGCTGGAGCTGATCGGGCAGGTGAAGTTCGCCCAGGCCTTCAGCTTCAAATATTCTCCGCGCCCCGGCACCCCCGCCGCCGGCGCCCCGGCGCAGGTTCCGGAGGGGGAAAAAGACCAGCGCCTGCAAGCGCTCCAGGCGCTGGTCCGAGAGCATCAGGAAACATTCAACGCCGGCTGCGCCGGCCTCACGCTGCCCATCCTCGTCACCGGTCCCGGGCGTAAACCCGGCCAGATCGGCGGACGCTCCCCGTATCTCCAGCCGGTGCACCTCATCGGCCCCGAGAGCCTGATCGGCATGGAAATTCCCGTGCGGATCGTTGCCGGCACCGCCAGTTCTTTGTCAGGAACCCTGCTTCAGGAGAGAGCCACCG
>JAYTXR010000264.1:0-3220 GCA_043742865.1 Acetobacteraceae bacterium | reverse complement strand
GCGCTGCACGCCCTCGCGCGACACGTCGGCGCCGCGGAAGCCACCCTCGGTGCTGCGCGCACAGATCTTGTCGATCTCGTCGATGAACACGATGCCGTTGTTTTCGGCGTGAGCGACCGCGTCCTTGGCCAGCTGGTCGTTGTCCAGCAGCCGGTCCGCCTCCTCGCGCTCCAGCGCGCGGCGGGCGGCCGCCACCGTCATCTTGCGGTTCTGCGGCGGGCGGTTGCCCATCATGCCCTTCATCATCTCGCCCAGATTGATCATCTGGCCGGGCGGCATGCCGGGGATGTCGAACTGCCCGATCGGCATGCCGGCGCCGGCGTCGGCCACCGCGATGTCGATTTCCTTGGCCTCGAACTCGCCGGCGCGCAGCATGCGGCGGAATTTCGAGCGGGTATCGGCCGCCGCCGCCTCACCCACCAGTGCGGTGACCAGCCGTTCCTCGGCGGCGAGCTCCGCCTTGGCCTGAACTTCGCGGCGTTGCGCGTCGCGCAGCATGGTCAGGCTGGCATCGACCAGATCGCGCACGATGCTTTCCACGTCGCGCCCGACATAGCCGACCTCGGTGAACTTGGTCGCCTCCACCTTCAGGAACGGTGCCTGCGCCAGTTTGGCCAGGCGGCGGGCGATCTCGGTCTTGCCGCATCCGGTGGGGCCGATCATCAGAATGTTCTTCGGCACCACCTCCTCGCGGATCCCCTCCGGCAGCTGCTGGCGGCGCCAGCGGTTGCGCAGCGCGATCGCCACGGCGCGCTTGGCGTCGCCCTGGCCGACGATGAACCGGTCCAGCTCGGAGACGATCTCGCGCGGGGAATAAGTCGGGACCTCCATCATTTCGTCTCCCCCAGCGTCTCAACGATCACGTTGGTGTTGGTGTAGACGCAGATATCGGCGGCGATCTTCATCGCCCGCCGGGCGATCTCCTCGGCCTCCAGGCCCGGCACCGTCATCAGCGCGCGGGCCGCCGACAGGGCGAAATTGCCGCCCGAGCCGATGGCGATCACGCCGTCATCCGGCTCCAGCACATCGCCGTTGCCGGTCAGGGTGAAACTGCGATCGGCGTCGGCGACCGCCATCATCGCCTCCAGCCGGCGCAGATAGCGGTCGGTGCGCCAGTCCTTGGCCAGCTCCACGCAGGCGCGTTCCAGCTGGTTGGGGAAGCGCTCGAGCTTGGCTTCCAGCCGTTCGAGCAGCGTGAAGGCATCCGCGGTGGCACCGGCAAAGCCGGCCAGCACGCCGCCGTCGGCGCCGATGCGGCGGACTTTGCGCGCGTTGCCCTTGACCACGGTGTTGCCGAGGCTGACCTGGCCGTCCCCGGCCATGGCCACTTTCCCGTGCAGGCGAACGCACAGGATGGTTGTCCCATGCCAGCCGACGGGGTCGTTCGAGGATATGTTGTGCATATCTCGGTAAATGGCCTGCCCCGCGCCAGCCGGCAAGGCCGGCGGCAGAACTGGCAGCGTTACCAGAACTCGCAGCGTTGCCAGAACTTGCTGAGTTGTGAGAACTCGCTGCGTTGTCAGTAGGTCAGAACGGTGCGGATGCTCTCGCCCCGGCGCATCAGATCGAAACCTTCGTTGATCTGCTCGAACGGCAGCACATGAGTGATCAGATCGTCGATGTTGATCTTGCCGTCCATGTACCAGTCGACGATGCGCGGCACGTCGGTCCGCCCGCGCGCGCCGCCGAACGCGGTGCCCTTCCAGACCCGGCCAGTGACCAGCTGGAACGGCCGGGTGGAGATTTCCTGGCCCGCACCGGCGACGCCGACGATGATGCTCTGCCCCCAGCCGCGATGGGCGCATTCCAGCGCCTGGCGCATGACCTTGGTGTTGCCGATGCACTCGAACGTGTAATCCGCGCCGCCCTTGGTCAGATCGACCAGATACGGCACCAGATCGCTCTCCACTTCGGCCGGATTGACGAAATGGGTCATGCCGAATTTTTCCGCCATGGCGCGCCGGCCCGGGTTCAGATCGACGCCGACAATCATCTCCGCCCCGGCCATCCGCGCGCCCTGCACCACGTTCAGCCCGATGCCGCCGAGCCCGAACACCACGACCCGGGCGCCGGGCTCCACCTTGGCGGTGTTGATGACGGCGCCGATGCCGGTGGTGACGCCGCAGCCGATGTAGCAGATCTTCTCGAATGGGGCGTCTTTGCGGACTTTTGCGAGGGCGATCTCGGGCAGCACGGTGAAGTTGGCGAAGGTCGAGCAGCCCATGTAGTGCAGGACGGGTTTGCCCTTGAAGCTGAAGCGGCTGGTGCCGTCGGGCATGAGGCCGCGGCCCTGGGTGATCCTGATTTTCTGGCACAGGTTGGTCTTGCGGCTGAGGCAGTATTCGCACTCGCGGCATTCGGGCGTGTAGAGCGGGATGACGTGGTCGCCGGGGGCCACGGATGTGACGCCAGGGCCGCATTCGCGGACGATTCCGGCGCCTTCATGGCCGAGGATGGCCGGGAACATGCCTTCGGGGTCTTCGCCGCTGAGGGTGAACTTGTCGGTGTGGCAGATGCCTGTGGCCATGATCTCGACCAGCACTTCGCCGGCCCGCGGGCCATCGAGCTGCACGGTCTCGATTTCCAGTTTGTGCCCGGCTTCGACGGCGATAGCGGCGCGTACGTCCACGTGGGTGCCTCCCTGGTTCGGCCGGACTTTAGCGGGGGCGGCGCCGATCCCCAACCCATCGCGCCGATTCGCTGCCGATTTATGGTGCGTTTTTGTGGTGCGCCCGTGCGCCACATGGTGGGGATTTTCGCTGTTCTCGCAAAGCTGTATCGAATCCCGCTTGACCCGGCGTGACAGGCGACATGCAATCCTGTTAGGTGCGCCACCGAAAACGCCAGGGAAGGACCCGATTCATGAATGTTACCGAGATGGCCGACGCGATCGCTGCCAAGCATCCGATGGACAAGAAGACTGCGAAAGCCGTCGTTGAGGCCGTGTTCGAGGCAGTGTCCGAGGCCGCCAAGAAGGGCGAGGAAGTTTCGATCCCTGGGTTCGGCAAGTTCAAGGTTGCCGCTCGCGGCGCCCGCACCGGCCGTAACCCTGCAACGGGCGCGACGATCGAGATCGCTGCTTCCAAGAAGCTTGCCTTCACGCCTGCGAAGCAGCTCAAGGACGCGATGAACGTCCCGGCGCCGAAGGCGAAGGCGAAGCCGAAGAAGTAAGCTGCAGACCTAAGCCAAACGGGGAGCAGGATGCTTTACATTTAAAACA
>JAYTXR010000263.1:0-9337 GCA_043742865.1 Acetobacteraceae bacterium | reverse complement strand
CCAGCCGCCGCCGCCGCAGGTGCAAGCCCAGCCCCGCTTCCAGCCGCCGCCGCCGCAGGTGCAAGCCCAGCCCCGCTTCCAGCCGCCGCCGCCGCAGGTGCAAGCCCAGCCGCACTTCCAGCCGCCGCCGCCGCAGGTGCAAGCCCAGCCCCGCTTCCAGCCGCCGCCGCCGCCGCAGGTGCAAGCCCCCCCGCGCGTCCAGGCGCCGCCACCACCCCAGGCGCCGCCCCCGCGGGACCCGAAGCGGCCGCAGCAGCCCTAGAGATGGAGCCGAACTTCCACCCCAGGCGCCGCCGGGCAAAGCGGATATTTCTGGTCGCCTTGCTCGATGTCCTGCTGTTGCCGCTGGCGGTGGTGCTGGTCCTGTTCGAGGATGTGTTCTGGCGGGCCGCACAAAAATTGCTGCGCGGTCTGGATCGGGCGCCGACCGTGCGGGCCCTGCATGCCTGGGTCGCCGGCCTGCCGGCGGCGGCCGTGCTGCCGCTGTTCCTGATGCCTGAGGCGATCAGCCATGGCGTGGGTTTTTTCAGCGCCTTCCTGCTCGCCAAGGGTCATCTGGCCACCGCGGTGCTGCTGCTGGTGCTGGTGAAAGGCAGCGCGACACTGGCGGTGGTGTGGATCTATCAGGCCGCCTCGACCACGCTGCTGGCGATCGGCTGGTTCGCGCGCGGGCATGATATGGTTCAGTTCGTGCGGGTCTGGGCGCTGCGCCAGGTGGCCCCGCTGCGCCAGGCGCTGCAGCAGCGCTGGATCGGAAAGGCAAAAATTCCTGCCATAGCGCGACGGCGGTTGCGCGCGATGCGGCTGCGCCTGGAAGCGCTGTTCAAGGGGCGGAGGGGAGTGTTCTGAGGGGCGTGGATACCCCAGCCTCTCGGGCCGAAATGCTGCGGGTCCGGCCGGGTAACGCGGCCATCGCCTGGCGCATCCTGTATGGCCTGCTCGGCTGCGCGGCTCTGACGGCGCTGTCGGTCGCTTTCATCGACCGCCCGGTTGCCCGCTTCATGCATGCGCGGTTCCCCGCGCACGCTGGCCTGCTGCAGGATCTGCTGCAGGCGATGACCCGGATCCCCGAAGGGCTCGGCGCCCTGGCAATCGGGCTGATCGTCGGGCTCGGCCTTCTCCGCCTGCTCCGCGGCGCGATGCCGGGGCCGGTGGAGGCCGGGTTTCTCGCCTCGCTCAGCGTGATCGTGGCCGACGCGATCAAGACCGCGCTGAAGCTTGTCTGCGGCCGCACCTGGCCGGAGACCTGGGTGAACGACAACCCCTCGTTGATCCGAGACGGCGTCTATGGCTTCTTTCCGTTCCATGGCGGACCCGGCTGGGGGGCGTTTCCGTCTGGCCATACCACCGCCGTGTGTGCCGCGATGACGGTGCTGTGGCTGCTGTGTCCGCGCTGGCGGGCCGTGTATGCGCTGGCGGTGTTCGGGACCGCGTTGGGTCTGGTCGGGATGGACTACCATTTTCTGGCCGACATCCTTGCCGGTGCCTATCTGGGCTGGGCGGTTGGGGTCGCTACCGTGCGGATCGGGGCAATGGGACCGATATAAATACGATGGTATATTTTCTGTTTCCCGTATAAGTAGCAGATCTCCCAGCCGGACCGGTTGCCATGCAGCTTGCTGCCCCACCCAGAAGCGGGCTGACCGAGGATTGGCAAGGCTCGCTGCTGGCGGCCTGCTCAATCTGGCTCGCCGCCGCCGCCGGCTGCGCCTGGCTGGCACCCGCCGCGCTGTGGCCGCTGATGGCCGGCACGGCGGCCCTCGGCGTGGCATTTCTGGCCTTCCGCCATACCTCCGGGTTCTGTGTCGCCTGGCTGCTGATCGCCGGGTCGACGCTGGAGATGGCGGTCGGCGACTGGCTGGGCGGGGAGGCGTATCAGACCATCATCGCGCTGGTGAAGGCCGCCGAGCTGGGGCTCGGTCTGGTCTGCCTGCTGCGCTTCGGGCCGCGGCTGGACCCGTTCAATCCGGCCTTCGCGTATGTTTTCATGTTCGCCGGCGGCCTGGTGCATGGGCTGTATCCCGGCCTGACCCCGGCCGACAGCCTGCGTTCGCTGATCGGTTCGGCCGCCCCCTTCGTGTTCTGTTTCAGCCGCGTGCCGCTCGGCTGGGCGCGCGGCATGATCCGCATGACCAGCTGGATCCCGCTACTGACCGTCGGCGTCGCGGCGCTGCTGGCGGTTGCCGGGCTGCGTCCGCTGGGGGCCGATTCCGGCGGCTGGCGGCTGGCGGGGCTGGGTCATCCGGCTTTTCTTGGCGGCTTCTGCCTGTCGGCGATCTATGCCGGGCTGTTCGAATTGCTGCGCGACGGGCGGCGGCGGGACCTGGCGCTGCTGGCGGTCAATGCCGGGTTGCTGCTGGCGACCGGTGCCCGGGCGCCGGCGATGTATGCCGCGGCGGTGGTGCTGGCGGTGTTGGTGGCCACCCGCTCCGCCGCGTTTCCCGCCCGCACCCGACGATGCCTGCTGCTGGGCTTGCTGGCATTGATGCCCCTGGCGCTGCTCGCCGCCGGCGCGCTGCCGCAAATCCGGCTGTTCAACCTGCTGACCGGAGAGGCCGGCAACCTCAGTGGACGCGAAATCCTGTGGCCGCTGTTCGAGCGGGCGGCCGATGCCTCGCCTTGGCTGGGTTGGGGCGTGGGCGCCGGCAATGCGATCATTGCCCCCGGCAGCGACGTGGCGGAGCTGATCGGTTCGCGGGCGGCGCATAACGAGTATTTGCGCATGGCCGTGGAGGGCGGCGAGATTGGCCGGGCGTTGCTGATAGGGTTTTTTCTACTTTGGGGCTGGCGCGGCAGCGCCATTCTGCCCCGCGACCAGAAGCTGCTGATGCGGTTGATATTTATCGCCTTTGCCGGCCATGCCTATACCGATAATCTGCTGATATCCACCTCGGCCTGTGTATTCTTCACGCTGTTGACGGCTGTTTTCGCGCGGGCCCGATTGGAAGCCACGGAGCAGCGGGTGTAAGATCCAGGCATGATATCCTCGCGCGCGCTTCCCTGGCTGGCAGCTCTGCTGGCGGTCCTGGTCCTTCCCCCCGCGCAGGCCGCGCCGGGTGGGATCGCCTATGTCGTCAACTCCGCCGGCGCCTCGATCAGCGTGGTGGACATGGCCCGGCGGACCGAATTGCGCCGTATTCCGGTGCTGCGCGAGCCGCATCATCTGGTGCTCAGCCCCGACGGCCAGCAAATGCTGGTCGGCGATACCGTGGCCAACGAGATGCTGTTTCTGGACCCCGGCACTGGGGAAATCCGCCGGCGCGTGGCGATGGCCGATCCGTATCAGCTCGGTTTCAGCCCGAACGGAAAGTTTCTGGTCGTCAATGGCCTGGCACGCAATCAGATCGATGTTTACGATGCTTCGAGCCTGCAACTGGTGAAAAGATTTCCGGTCGCCAGCACGCCCAGCCATCTGGCGTTCGCACCCGACAGCTCGATGGTATTCGTCAGCCTGCAGGGCTCCGACCGGCTGGTGGCGATCGATCTGGGCGCGATGGCGGTGCGCTGGACCCAGCCGGTCGGCCGCACGCCCGCCGGGGTGATGTGGCATAACGGCCAGGTGCTGGTCGCCAACATGGGCAGCGACAATGTGGCGCTGGTGGACCCGGTGGATGGCCGGGTGACCGGGCGGATCGTCACCGGCCGCGGTGCGCACACGTTGTTCCTGTCGCCGGACCGGAAAATTATTTATGTCAACAACCGCGTGGCCGGCACCACCGTGGCGCTGGATGCCGGCACGCTGAAGCCGCTGCGCAGCTACGCCATTCCCGGCGGCCCCGACGACATGGATTTCGCCCCCGACGGACACATCTGGATCACCCGGCGCTTCGCGGAGAAACTGGCCGTGCTCGATCCGGTCAGCGGCCAGTTCCAAAGCATCGATGTCGGGCGTTCCCCGCACGGTATTTTGCTCCGCCCGAGCGCGCCGTAGCGGCATGCCGACGATTACCGGGGAGTATGTCTGATGAAGCAGGAAGCTGTTACCGTCGCAACCGTTCCCATCGGCGCGTCCGGCAGCGCGAATTTCGCGGCAAAAATTGCCGGGGTCGATCTGCGCCGGATCGGCGATGCGGAGTTCGCGGTCATTGAACAAGCCTGGACCGAGCACCAGGTGCTGCTGTTCCCGGGCCAAACGCTCAGCGACCCAGACCTGACCGCCTTCTCCCGCCGTTTCGGCGGCCTGGACCTGGCGCCGATCCAGGAGAACGGGCGGCGCTTCGTCGACGGCATGCCGGAGATCTACGTCGTCTCCAACGTCATCGAGAACGGCGTGGCGATCGGTAGCCTCGGCGCCGGGGAGGCGGTCTGGCATACCGACATGTCCTATCTGCCATCCCCGCCCAAGGCCAGCATGCTGTATGCGCTGGAGATACCGCCAGCGGGCGGCGACACCTCGTTTTGCGACATGTACGGCGCCCTTCAGTTGCTGCCGGACGCGCTGCGCCGGCGGATCGCGGGGATGCGGGTGAAACATGACGGCACCTACAACAGCGGCGGCTATGTCCGCGAAGGCGTGATCCCGACCGACGATCCGCGCCAGGCGCCGGGAACGCTGCATCCTCTGGTCTGCACCCACCCCGAAAGTGGCCGGCAGATGCTGTATCTGGGGCGGCGGCGGATGTCCTGGATCGAAGGGCTGGATTTAGCGGAATCCGAGGCGCTGCTGGACGAGATCTGGGCCTACGCCACCCGGGCGGAAATCTGTTGGACGCATAGCTGGCGGGTCGGCGACCTGGTGTTGTGGGACAACCGCTGCACGATGCACCGGCGGGACCCGTTCGACGCGGCGGCCAGGCGGGTCCTGCACCGGACGCAGATAAAAACTGCGGCTCCGCCCGCCGTTTGACGCCGGGCCGCATCAGGCTTTGCAAGTACCGCTACCGCTGAGTAGGCTACCCCAAAGGCCGCATCCAGGCGGCCGACGGGAGCGAGAATGCGGCAAGACAGCGCGCGCAGCCTGCGTGGCAAGGTGGCGGTCGTGGGGGTCGGCGAGACCGATTACTACAAGCACGGCCTGTCGCCGCATTCGGAGTTCAAGCTGGCCCTGATGGCGATCCTGAACGCCTGTGCCGATGCCGGCATGGACCCGCGCGAGATCGACGGGTTCGCCTCGTTCAGCAATGACCGCAACGACCCGTCCCGGCTGGCAGCGGCCTTGGGCACCAAGGAACTGCGCTTCTCCAACATGCAATGGGGCGGCGGCGGCGGCGGCGGGGGTGCGGCGGTCGGCAATGCCGCCGCGGCGGTTGCCGGCGGGCTGTCCGATTGCGTGGTGGTGTTCCGCTCGCTGGCCCAGGGCCAGTTCGCGCGGTTTGGCCAAGGCCCGCAATCGCCGACCATTTCCGGCGACGCGGCCATGGCGGCACCCTATGGGCTGATGTCGCCGGCCCAAAAATTCGCCATGAAGACCATGCGCTTCATGCAGGACCACGGCGTGAAGCAGGAAGCTTTGCGCGCCATCGCGCTGGCGTCCTATCACCACGCGCAGGCCAACCCGCGCGCGGTGATGTATGGGCGGAAGCTGGATCAGGCCGCCTATGATGCGTCGCGCTGGATCGTCGAGCCGTTCCATCTGTTCGATTGCTGCCAGGAAAACGACGGCGCGGCAGCGCTGCTGGTGGTGCCGGCAGAGCGGGCGAAGGATTTTCCGCATCGTCCCGCCTATTTGCTGGGGGCTGCCGGCGGATCGGATTATCGCGCGGGCGCGCCATCCCACAACGTGCCGAATTACGGCTCCTCCACCTTCGCCACGGTCGGACCCAGGCTGTATGAAATGGCCGGCATAAAGCCCGCGGATGTGGACGTGTTGCAGAATTACGAGAATTTCACCGGCGGCGTGCTGATGAGCCTGGTGGAGCACGGGTTCTGTCAGCCGGACGAATGCAACGAGTTCTCCGTGCTGGAAACCTTCCTAGCCCCGTCGGGAAAGTTGCCGATGAACACCTCCGGCGGCAACCTCGCCGAATGCTACATGCACGGATTAGAATTGCAGGTCGAAGCGGTGCGCCAGTTGCGCGGCAGTTCCACCGCACAGGTGCCGAAGGTGGATGTGTCGATGGTGATCGCCGGACCGATGGTAACGCCGGTAAGCAATTGCGTGTTCGGATCGGAGGCGACGCTGTGAGCGCCTACCTGCCCCCCGGCCTGCCCATTCCCGTGCCGGAGGTGGATGGGCTCAGCACCGTTTACTGGGAAAATCTGCGGCGCGGCGAGTTGTGGGTGCAACGCTGCAACGCCTGCAAGGGCTGGCAATGGGGGCCGGAATGGATCTGCCACCATTGCCGCAGTTTCGATTTGGGGTGGCAACGGATCGACGGCGCGGGCCGCATCTATAGCTGGGAACGCGCCTGGCACCCGGTGCACCCGGCGCTGCAAGGCCACGGCCCCTACATCGTCGTGCTGGTCGAACTGCCGCAATACGGCAACATTCGGATGATCGGGAATTTGCTCGGCGATCCCGACCAAACCGTTACCATAGGCGACGCCGTGCAGGCAGTGTTCGAGCACCACGAGGATACCAACCCGAAATTCACTCTGGCCCAATGGAAACGATCATGAACAGGAGACAGCCATGAACGAAGTTGCCATCAACCCACCCAATCTCTGGCGCCTGGAAACTCCCGGCCATGCGGGATGGAGCCGTACCGCCCGGGCGGGAGACCCGAAGAAATACTTCATCGTTTCCACCGACAGCCACGCCAATGAGCCGCCGGATCTGTGGGAGAAGCGCATCGACCCGAAATACCGCGAACGGGTGCCGCGCATCACCACCGATGAACACGGCGTGCAATGGCGCTACTGCGAGGGCTACCGCCCCGACCGGGTCCGCATCTCCAGCTTCGAGGGCGAGGACTGGGTCCGCTCGAAAGCCGGTGCCGAGGCAGTCACGCGCATCGCCGATAACCGCGGCGACGGCATCGATGTCGAAATCATCTTCCCCAACAAGGGCTTGGCGATGTGGGCCACACCCGACCCGGTGTTCGCCAACGCCCAGTGCGCGATCTGGAACGACTGGGCGTGGGAGCAGTTCGGCCCGCATCCGGACGCCATGCTGCCGGTCGCGGCGATCGCCACCGGCGACCTGCCGGGCACGCTGGCCGAGATCGAGCGTGTTGCCAAGATGGGCTTTCGCGCGCTGTCGTTGCCCTGCAAACCCCATTGGGGCGCACACGACATCGATCAGGTGAACTACAATCTGCCGCATTTCGACCCGATGTGGGCGCTGATCGAGGAAATCAACCTGCCGATCACCTTCCATATCTCCACCGGCCGCGACCCGCGCGCCGCGCGCGGCAATGGCGGCGCGGTCATCAACTACGTGACCCACTCGCTGAGCCCGTCGATCGAGCCGGTGGCTAATCTTTGCGCCTCCGGGGTGCTGGAGAAATTCAAGGGCTTGCGCTTCGCCACCATCGAGGCCGGCATCGGCTGGATCCCCTGGCTGCTGGATGCGATGGACGAGGCCTACCGCAAACATCATATGTGGGTGCGACCGAAACTACAGGGCCTGCCCAGCGATTATTTTCGCGCCCACGGTCATGCCACGTTCCAGGAAGACCCGGTCGGCCTGGCGCTGATGGAAAAATACGGCCTTTCCGATAATTTCATGTGGGCCAACGACTACCCGCACCACGAAGGTACCTGGCCGCACTCGGCCGAGGCCATCGAACGCACCATGCCCAACCTGTCGGACACCCAACGGGCCAAAGTGCTCGGCCTCAACGCGGCGCGGTTGTTCAATATTGAGGTTCCTGCGCATCAGCGGTTGGCGTAGGCAAGCAAGGCCAGGGGGCGCTGCCCCCTGGACCCCCGCCAGGGAAGGTCCCTGGACGCCAAACCCTTAAGGGGTTGAGGTCCAGGGGCTCGGCCCCTGGCGGGGTCTGGGGCAGCGCCCCGGCACTTGCCTTCCTAATCAACCCCAACCAGCACCGAGGGTAAACCACCACCGCCCGCCTGCAACCCGGACCTGCCTTCGTGCGCTTGCCGACGGCTGCGGTGGCACTTAGGGTCTTGCCATGTCCATGACCCTTGATGCTCCTGCTTTGCGTTTTCCCTATCTCGCCCCGCCGCCGACCGATGGCGTGCCGGTGGAGATTGCGCCTGGGGTGTTATGGCTGCGGGTTATGCTGCCGTTTGCCCTTAATCACGTAAATATTTATCTGATTGAGGATGGCGCTGGCTGGGCGATCCTTGATACTGGTTTGGCTGATGAGCGCACGATGGAGCTGTGGGCCTATGTGTTTGACACTCAGTTGCAGGGCCGCAAGCCGACCAAGCTGATCGTCACGCATTCGCACCCTGACCATGTCGGTCTCGCCGGCTGGTTGTGCGCACGCCACGATATCGAACTGTGGATGAGCCAGGTTGAGTTTCTGCAAGCACAGAACCTGCGTTACAATCCGGCCGCGATCGGGCGCGGCCATCACCGGGATTTTTACGTCCAGCACGGGCTGGATCAAACCGCCATCGACAGCGTGCTGACCCGCGGGCATTCCTACATTCGGATGACCTCCGAAATGCCCGCGCAGTTCAACCGGCTGATCCCCGGCCGCACGATCAGGATCGGGGGTCGGACATTCGAGATCATGACTGGCGAGGGCCATTCGAACGAGCAGGTCATGCTGTTGTGCCGGGACGAGGCGCTGTTTTTTGCCGCCGACCAGGTGCTCGCCAAGATTTCCCCTAATATTGGGGTGTGGCCGTGGGAGCCGAATGCCGATCCGCTGGGCGCCTATCTGGTGTCACTGGCCAAGCTGCGCGCCGAGATTGATGACAATGTCTTTGTCCTTGCCGCCCATAATCTGCCGTTCTACGGGCTGCATACCCGTATCCAGCAGTTGATGGACCATCACGAGGCCCGTTGCGGCGATATCATCCGCAGCTGTGCGGCGCGTCCGATCACGGTGGCCGAAGTGCTGCCGGCGATGTTCAATCGTCCCCTCGATGCGCACCAGACCGGGTTCGCGTTCGGTGAGGCTTTGGCGCATGTCAATTATCTGGCGGCCATCGGGGAGCTGCGGTTTGGCCGCGATCAGGACGGGGTGATGCGGATGGCGGTGGCGGGGTAAGAACGCCATCCGTTAAAAACAACCGCCCCAACCTCTGACTGATAAAGCACCGTTGGTATTACCCCACGGATTTCGTCCCCCAATTGACAGGCCCCCCCACCCCTCCGAAACTTCAGCAAAACTGGAGGAAACCAATGGGCACAGCTCTCGCCGGTATTCGGGTCCTCGACCTTACCGACAGCATCGCCGGGCAGTTCTGCGCCCGCATGCTCGCCGATCACGGCGCCGAAACGCTGCTGGTTGAGCCGGCCGCCGGCTGCGCTTTGCGT
>JAYTXR010000262.1:0-5860 GCA_043742865.1 Acetobacteraceae bacterium | reverse complement strand
GCGAGCCCGTGACCGGTCCGGATCACATAGCCGGCCTCGATCGCCCGGTGCAGGATGTCGGGGTCCAGCGCGTCGTCCAGGGCAAGGGCGCAACGCGCGGCAAACCGCGCTTCATCGACGCCCTCGGTCAGCCGCAATCCCATCAGCAGCATCTCGCGCGCCCGATCGGTGGGTGACATTTTTTCTTCCGCCGTGGTGCCGTGACCCAGCCGTTCGACCCGCTCGGCCCAGGGTTCCGGGGCGCGGTGGCGCCGCGTGGCCAGCAGCGTGCCGTCCAGGGTGATGCGGCCATGCGCGCCCGGCCCGATACCGGCATAGTCCTGGTAGCGCCAATAGGCCAAATTATGGCGGCTTTCGGCGCCGGGCGCGGCGTAGTTGGACACCTCATACGGCGCGAGGCCGAATTCCTGCCCGATCTCCGCCGTGGCTTCGTACAGCGCGGCGGCGGTGTCGGCATCCGGCAGCACGATTTCGCCGCGGCGAAACGCCGCCTCATAGGCGGTTCCGGGCTCGATGGTCAGCTGATACAGCGACAGATGGTCGGCCGCGAGGGCCAGCGCACGGCGCAGCTCGGCGCGCCAGGCGGGCAGCGTCTGGCCGGGGCGGGCGTAGATCAGATCGAACGAAATCCGGGGAAAGATGCGCCGCGCGATCGCCAGTGCCGCGATCGCCTGATCGGCCGAATGCTGGCGTCCCAGCAACGCCAGCGCCGCAGGGTCCAGGCTCTGCACCCCGAGCGAGATACGGTTCACCCCGGCGTCGCGGAAACCCGCCAGTTTTCCGGCCTCGACCGAGGTCGGGTTGGCTTCCAGCGTGACCTCGATGGTTTCCGCCGGCACGAATAGCCGCCTGGCATCCTCCAAAAGCACGGCAACCGTTTCCGGCTCCATCAGGCTCGGGGTGCCGCCGCCGAAGAACACCGACACCAGGCGGCGCGGGCCCAACCGGGCGGCCTCCCAGGCCAGTTCCGTGCGCAAGGCGGCGCGGAAGCGGGCCTGCGGGATGCGCTCGCGGACATGCGAATTGAAGTCGCAATAGGGGCATTTGGCCAGGCAGAACGGCCAATGGATATAGAGCGCGAGCGGTTCCATCCGGGGCTGCGGCGCGATCAGCCGACGCAGGACGCCAGCAGCTGGGCGAAGGCGCGGGCGCGGTGGCTGGTGGCGTGTTTTTCCGCCGGGTCCATTTCCCCGTAGGTGAGATCGCTGCCGGCGGGAACGAAGATCGGGTCGTAACCGAAGCCCCGCGTGCCGCGCGGCGGCCAGGCGATTTGCCCGTCCACCCGGCCGAAAAAACTATCGGTATGCCCGTCCGGCCAGGCCAGGCAGAGCACGCTGACGAACCAGGCGCGCGGGTCGCCGCCCGGCGGGATCGCGTCGCGCACGCGCGCCATGGCGGCGGCAAAATCCTTGGCGGGTCCGGCCCAGCGGGCCGACAGCACGCCCGGCGCGCCGTCCAGGGCGGCGGCGCAAAACCCGGAATCATCCGCCAGCGCCGGCAACCCGGTGGCACCGGCAGCCGCCAGCGCCTTCAGGCGGGCGTTGCCGGCGAAATCGGGTGCGGTCTCGTCGGGTTCCGCCAGGCCCAGATCGCCGGCGGAGAACGCCTGCACCGCGTATGGGCGCAGCAATTCGGCGATTTCCCGCAGCTTGCCCGGGTTGTGGCTGGCCAGAACCAGCTTGGCACCGCCCGTCAGTTTGCGTGCCATCAGGTCCCCGCGAGGGCGGCTTTCTGGGCGGCAAAAAGCGCGGCCGTGCCGCTGCGTGCCAGCGCCAGCAACTGGGAAAAATCGGCTTCGGAAAACGCGGTCTTTTCGGCCGTGGCCTGGATCTCGACGATCCCGCCGGCATCGGTCAGTACGAAATTGCCGTCCGCGTCGGCGCCGGAATCCTCGGCATAGTCGAGGTCCAGCACCGGGGCGCCGGCATGGATGCCGCAGGAGATCGCGGCGACCTGGCCGAGCAGCGGAATTTTGGCGATGACATTCATCTTCTTCAGATGGTGGAAGGCCAGCGCCATCGCCACCCAGGCCCCGGTGATCGCCGCGCAGCGGGTACCGCCATCGGCGTTCAGCACGTCGCAATCGAGCGTGAGGGTCATCTCCCCCATCGCCGCCCGGTCCACCACGGCGCGCAGGCTGCGCCCGATCAGCCGCTGGATTTCCTGCGTGCGGCCCGATTGTTTGCCGCGCGCCGCTTCCCGGTCGCCGCGCGTGTGGGTGGCGCGCGGCAGCATGCCGTATTCGGCGGTCACCCAGCCCTCGCCCTTGCCGCGCATGAACGGCGGCACCCGGCCCTCCACGCTGGCCACGCAGAGCACTTCGGTGCCGCCCATGCGGATCAGGCAGGAACCTTCGGCGTGATGGGAGAAGCCGGTGGTCATGGAAACGGGGCGCAGCGCGTCGGGGGCGCGGCCGGAAGGGCGCATGGGGATCTGTCCTTTGGATTTCAGTCCCGAAGCATACAGCCGGACGGGTTGGCGGGCGAGGGGCCAAGGATTTGTGTCCGGGATTTATGTCCGGGATCTGGATGCCGGGAATGATTGACCCCATCGGCGGCGCTACCTACCTTCAAACGCTGGAGTTCTGCCAATGAACGACCCCCTTCATCCTTCCGTGCCACGCAACGCGCTCCGCCCGGGGGTTTTCCCGTCGGGTTTCGCGCCCGGAGGATTGGCGCCGGGGCTCGATCCGCGTTCGGCGGCGGTGCTGCGCGAGATCGTCGAGCAATACGTCGAAACCGGGGAGCCGGTGGGCAGCCGTACCCTGTCGCGCCGGCTGCCGCTGGCGCTGTCGCCGGCGACCATCCGCAACGTCATGGCCGATCTGACCGATGCCGGCCTGCTATTCGCCCCGCATACCTCGGCCGGGCGGCTGCCGACCGATCTCGGCCTGCGGCTGTTCGTCGACGGGCTGCTGCATTTCGGCGAGCTGTCGGAGGACGACCGGGAGAGCATCACCGCCGCGCTGGCAGCGTCCGGGCGATCGCTCGAGGATACGCTGGCCGATGCCTCGACCATGCTGTCGGGGCTGTCGGCGGCAGCCGGGCTGGTGCTGGCGCCGAAATCGGATGGGGCGCTGCGGCATATCGAATTCGTCCCGCTTGGCCCTGGTCGGGCGCTGGTGGTGCTGGTCAACGCGGACGGGCATGTGGAAAACCGGGTGATCGACACCCCGACCGGCCTGCCGCCGTCGTCGCTGCAACAGGCCGGCAACTACCTGAATGCCAGATTGTCCGGCCGGCCGCTGACCGAACTGCGGGAGATCGTGTCGGCCGAGATCGCCGCCAACCAGACTGAGCTCGACGGGCTGACCGAACAGGTGGTGGCGACCGGGCTGGCGACCTGGACCGGCGCCGGGCCGAAGGGCCTGTGGGGCGGCAGCCTGATCGTGCGCGGCCAGGCCAGGTTGCTGTCGGATGTGACCGAGATCGACCGGCTGGCGGCGATCCAGGCGCTGTTCGAACGGCTGGAAACCCAGGAGACGATGCTGCGGCTGCTGGATCTTGCCGAAAACTCGGAAGGGGTGCGCATCTTCATCGGCGCCGAAAGCGGGTTTTTCGGCACCACCGGAGTTTCCATGGTGGTGGCGCCGGCGCGCGGCGAGGGCGGGCGGATTGTCGGCGCGATCGGAGTGATCGGGCCGACGCGGATCAATTATGGCCGGATCATCCCGGTGGTGGATTACACGGCGCGGGTGATCGGCCGCCTACTGGGTTAGCCGGCTACTGGGTTAGTTCGCTGCTGGGTTAAGTTCCGGGCAGGCATTTTCCGGCCACGCCGGAACCTCGACATGCTATAATTTATTAACGCGTCCAGGCGGCGGCGCCATTTCAGAACCAGTTTCTCAAGGCACAGCATGCAAATCAGAGTCGGTTACGAATTGATCTACCAGTGTCCGCAACCCACGCCGATGATCCTGGCGGTGAACATCCACCATTCGCGGGCGGGGGATATTGTCGTCCCGGATCACGTGACCACCAACCCGCCAGTGCCGGTGGCGGCGTATCATGACCGGTTCGGCAATTGGTGCAGCCGCATCGTGGCGCCACCTGGGCAGATCCGGATCGCCAGCGCCGGGGTTTTGCGCGATCAGGGTCAGCCCGATCCGATCTCGCCCTGGGCCGGGCAGCATTCCGTCCAGGACCTGCCGCCGGACGTGCTGGAATTCTTGCTGGGCAGCCGGTACTGCGAAACCGATCACCTATCCGCGACGGCATGGGCGCTGTTCGGCCAGGCGCCGTTCGGCTGGGCCCGGGTGCAGGCGATCTGCGACTTCGTGCACAACCATATCCAGTTCAGCTATGCCGATGCCCGCCCCACCCGAACCGCGTGGGAGGCGTTCAACGAACGCAGCGGCGTGTGCCGTGACTACGCGCATCTGGCGATCGCGTTCTGCCGCTGCATGAACATTCCCGCCCGCTACTGCACCGGCTATCTCGGCGATATCGGCGAAACCCCGCCCTTCGGTCCGATGGATTTCGCCGGCTGGTTCGAAGCCTATCTGGGCGGCGCCTGGCATAGTTTCGACCCCCGCAACAACGTGCCGCGGATCGGCCGGGTGCTGATGGCGCGCGGGCGCGATGCGGTGGATGTCGCGATCACCACCACGTTCGGGCCAAACACCCTGACCAGCTTCACGGTCTGGGCCGACGAGGTGAAGGGGGAACCGGTCCTGGGGCAGATCGGCTAGCCAGGGTTGCGCGGTCTTGCGCTTGCCTCCCGCAGCCGGCCATCCTAACTGATGTCCCATGAGCATCGAACCTGAATATTCCGACGCCGGGCTGGGTGGCGACCCAACGCCGGGCACCGAGCCCCCCGAAACGCCCGAGCAACTGATGCACGCGGCCAGCGCGCGCATTGCCGAGCTGGAGGGCGAACTGGCGGAGATGCGCGAGCGCTGGATGCGCGCGGAGGCGGAGACCGCCAATGTGCGCGCCCGCGCCAAGCGCGACGTGGACGAGACGCGGCAATACGCGGTGCAGAAATTCGCCACCGACGTGGTGGAGGCGGCGGAGAATTTGCGCCGCGGGCTGGACAGCCTGCCGGGCGCGGCACCCGGGGAACTGGCCATCGTCACCAAGCTGCGCGAGGGCTTCGAGGGGGTCGAGCGCAGCTTCGTCGCCCTGCTGGAACGCCATGGCATCAAGAAGACCGACCCGACCGGGGCGGTGTTCGATCCCAATCTACATCAGGCCATGTCCGAACAAGAAACGGCGGCGCACCCGGCCGGCACGGTGCTGCAGGCCTGGTCGAACGCCTGGACCCTGAACAGCCGCCTGTTGCGCCCGGCAATGGTGGTGATCGCCAAGGCGCCGCCGGTGGAACTGACCGACGGATCGGCCAGGGTGGATACGTCCGCCTGATACCCGCCTTGCCGCGCCGGCCGGCTAAAACAGCACGGGCTGCCCGAAAATCGTGCTTCCAACCCTTGCCCGGCCGGTGGGTGGGGCATACATCTGCCTGGATCAAACATAGGGATGCGGGGGGTGCTTCGGGCCGCCTGCTTCCGCTGAAGGGAAAATCACATGAGTAAAGTTATCGGCATCGATCTCGGTACCACGAATTCCTGCGTTGCCATCATGGAAGGCAAGGATGTTCGGGTGATCGAGAACAGCGAGGGCGCGCGCACCACGCCGTCCATGGTCGCGTTCGCGGAAGGCGGCGAACGCCTGGTTGGGCAATCCGCCAAGCGCCAGGCCGTCACCAACCCGACCAACACGCTGTATGCGGTCAAACGGCTGATCGGCCGGCGCTATGACGATCCGGTGGTGGGCAAGGACAAGGCCCTGGTGCCCTATGACATCGTCAAAGGCGACAACGGCGACGCCTGGGTGGCCGCCCGGGGCGAGAAATACGCGCC
>JAYTXR010000261.1:0-6307 GCA_043742865.1 Acetobacteraceae bacterium | reverse complement strand
CGGCGGGCGGCGTCGAGCAGATCGGCCATCACCGTAAGCAGGCGGCGAATGCGCTCCGCTGGTAGTTTCAGGATGCGCCCATCATCGAGGCTGGTGATGAGTTCGCCGTCCACGATCTGCGCCGCGTCAATGCCGCCACGGTCGAGCAGGCGGGATAGAATGGGCAGCAACGGTATCCGCGTACCGTCGATCTCGATGCCGAAATCAAGCGAGAACTTGCCGGTTTCGGCGTCGCTGACGCGCACGTCGTAATCGCCGACAGACTGTACTAAACGCGGGCCGAAATCGCGGTCGATCTGGTTGCGCCAGCCGAGCGCCTGGAGGGTCGGAACACGATCGGTAATGAAGCTCTGCCAGCGTTCGGCGGCGTCGCGGCCACGGTAGACATAGACCAGACGGCCCTTGGCCGTAGGGCCTTCAGCGATCCGCATCTGGTTAAAGCCATCCTGACGGAGCGCATCAAGCGCCGCGGCCTCCGCTTCCCGGTCGCGCCGGACAAAGCTTTGGTTTCCAGGAGTGTCGCTCGGGCGGTGCACGCGCACGAATTGGCGTTCATCGTCCGCGGGGGTCAGCATGCCGTCATAGTCGAAATCGATCGCCAGGGCATCGATGCGCTGCATGCGGCCAGATTGATCCGGACATTCGATCCGGCGCAGGCGCAGCACTGGGGTGAGCGGGCGTTCCAAAATGACGGGCTCGGTGGCCGTCGCGACAACCGGTTCGTAACGGCGGGCGCCAGGGCGACCCTGACCGGAGAAGGATGGCTTAGAGAAGGAAACGGCGGGGCGCGGCGGGGCGAAGCGCGGCGGTTCGCTGCGTTGGAAGGCCGGGCTTGGCGGCACGGGAGTTTGGCGGAACGGGCGTTGAACGCTTCCGGCGGGTTGGATCGACGGGATCGGCGCGTGCCGCAACCGGACGCGACCGACCGCGCCGGTTGTGCCGTCTACATACCAAGGACCCGCGTCACCGAGGATGACGGCAGATTTCGGTGGCAAATTCGGTGGCACATTGGCGTGAAATGCGCGTTCTTCGCCGGGCATCAGGGTTTTCCCGGTCGCGTGCCATCGTGCCTTGCCCAGCCGCGCCAGAAGACCCAGCACGGATGTCACCGCATTTGGAGCGATCGGTGTGCGACTGGTGTCACCGCCGCCCAATAGCTTCGCCATGATCCGCGTTGTCTCATTGTTGGCGCGGTCGGCGAGGATACGGCTGGGCGTGGTCTCCTCCAGCCGTCCGGTGCGCTCCCCGGTCAGGAAGGTGGAGACAAAGCAGGCGTGCGGCGGCTCGCCCGGAGAAAGCTCGAAAATCAGGCGTTGGCGTTCCTCGGCGGATGGGGTGACCAGCGTGTCCAGGAAGCTTTTCTGCACCGGCTTGCGCAAGGCGGGATAGCGGTCGAGCGCCGCCAGGCATCCCGCCGCCAGATGCGGGCAAGCCGATTGGCCGCAGCTGCATTTGTTGTCGAACACCACGCGGTGGCCGAGCGAGGATGGGGTGACGCTGGCGGTATGCCGGAGGCCAAGATGCTCCACCACTACGGCGATCGACGGGTCGTGAAGCTTGACCTCCACAGTGCCAAGCAGAACCAGGGTGCGGCCCCTGGTAAGCGTGCGAGCGTCGAAGACGCGGCCGAGGTCTTCAGACGAGAACGGCGTCAGCATCGGGGCAGGGAGACTTTCAAGGTTGGCATGCCTGCTTCCGATGACGGCAAACGGGAAAACCAAGGGTTAAATTTTTTGTGTAACATGAAGGATCTCATACTACCCGCATCCGCCCTGGAGCACGAGGGTTCCGGCTAACGGACGGTTCTGAGTCGGTGACCGATATCCGAAATTGCTGCAATGCGTCGGCCGAAAGCCCCAACGAACGCGCTTTTAGACGGGCATTCAGGGGTCGAGATTGGCCGAGATCCTGCCATTCATGGTCTTTGGCAGGCCGCCACGGCGTCCGAAACGTCTGAGCTGATTGCGAGGCCGGCACGGAGGATTTTGGCTTTAAATCACGCGCGGCGCGTGCGCGAGGCCAGGATAAGCTGGAAAACCGGACTCCGCTGGGATGCTGAGATCCAAGCTGCGATGACAAGACTCCGAGGGGCGGGTTAGCGTTCGATCGATGAAATTCCTGCATGCCGCCGACATCCACCTCGATAGCCCGCTGGCCGGCCTGCGGGCGCGCGATGACCTGCCGGACGGGGTTATCCGCCACTGCACCCGCCGCGCCTTCAGCGCCATGATCGACCTGGCGCTAACCGAGGACGTGGCTTTCGTGATGATTGCCGGCGACCTCTACGACGGCGACTGGAAGGATTTTTCGACCGGCCTGTTCTTCGCCGAGGAAATGCGGCGGCTGGCCCGTCCGTGCTTTCTGCTGCGCGGCAACCACGACGCGCGTTCGCTGATCACCCGCACCCTGAAGCAGCCGGAGAACGTGCGCGAATTCTCCTCGCGGACCTGCCAGACATTCACCCTTCCCGAGCAGGGGGTAGCCCTGCACGGCCACTCCTTTCCGAACCGGGCGGTCCCGGAGGATTTGTCGGCCGGCTACGCAGCGCCGGTTGCCGGCATGCTCAACATCGGCGTGCTGCACACCTCGGGAGAAGATCCCGGAGAGCACGAGACCTACGCGCCGTGCCGCGTCGCAGGCCTGGTGCTGAAGGGCTACGACTACTGGGCGCTCGGCCATATTCATGCCCGTCGCGTGCTGGCCGAGCGGCCCTGGATCGTATTCCCCGGCAATCTGCAGGGGCGGCATCCGAAGGAAACCGGGGCAAAGGGCTGTACGCTCGTCACCGTCGAGGAAGGCCGCATCCTCGCGGTCGAGCATCGGGCGGTCGATGTACTCCGCTGGTCAGCGCTGGAGCTGGACGCGACCGGAGCGGACGTGGTGTCGCTGACAGGACGGATCGAGGCGACCGTCCGGACAGCACTTGCCGGCGCCGCCGGCCGTCCGGTTCTGGCGCGCCTGACACTGACCGGCAGGACGAACTTGCACGGCACGCTGCTCGGCGACACCGAGCGGCTGGCGGCGGAGTGCCGCAACACTGCGATCGAAGCGGGCGAGGCGCTGTGGGTGGAGTCGGTTCGCGTGCGAACCCGGCCACTGCCATCGGTGCCGGGCGATGAACTGGCACCGCTGCGAGAAGCCTTTCACGAGGGTCTCGACGATCCTGCGTTGGTGCAGGCATTGTTGGACGATTCGCATCCCTGCGCCAGAAGCTCCCAGGGACCGCCAGACTCGGGCTCGATCTGCCCGAAGATGCGGAAGGTCTGCACACCCTCGCCGAGGACGCTTGGCAGATCGCGGCTGACGCATTTTTTGCCGCCGAACACGAATGAAGCTCCGCCGGCTCGATCTTCTGCGATACGGTCATCTCTTCGAGGTGACGCTGGACTTCCCGGAGGGTGCCGCGCTGCATGTTGTGCACGGCGCCAACGAGGCGGGTAAATCGACGGCTCTCTCGGCCATTGCCGATGCGTTGTTCGGGTTTGGCCATCGCACCGATTTCGATTTCATGCATGGCGGGCCGCAGCTTCGGATCGGTTTCGCCATCGCGGCGCGCGACGGGACGCCGGCTGAGTTCACCCGCCGCAAAGGGCGTGGTGACACGCTCCGCGACCAGGCGGGCAATGTCGTTCCGGAGGACGCACTGAACCGCTTTCTTGGCGGCGCGAGCCGCGAGGTGTTCGAGCGCAGCTTTGGCCTGAACGGCGCGCGAGTGCGGGAGGGTGGTCAGGAGCTGCTCCGCAGCGGGGGCGATGCGGGCGAAAGCCTGTTGGCCGGCACCGGCCTGTTGCATTTGCGCGCCGCATTGGCAGGGCTGGATGAGGAGGCAAAAACGCTGGTCGGCGACGGCCGTGGGCGGCGGCGGCTTTCGGAGGCTGTCGATGCCTGGCGTCAGGCGCAGCAGGCAAGCGACGAGCGTTCCGTGGGTCCGCGGGCGTGGCAGGAGGCGGAAACAGCGCATTCGGAGGCCGTGGCTGCGCTGGCAGCTCTGCAACAGCAGACGCGCGAGTTCTCCACGGAGGACAGCCGGCTGCAGCGGGTCCGCCGGGTGGCGCCGCTATTGGCCGAACTGGACGGTGCGCGCGAGATAGTCGCTTCGCACCAAGATGCCCCGCATCTTCCGCCCGAGACCGAGAGCCGGCGGCATGACGCCATGGCCGTGCGGCAGGAGGCCTCCCGAGATGCCGAACGTGAGGCCGCCGATGCCGCTCGGCTATCCGCCTCGCGTGCCGCGTTGCCTCAGGACGCTGCGGTTCTTGCCGAGCAGGACGCGGTCGATGCGCTGATGGCACGACGAGCTTTGGTGCTCCAGGCCGCCGAGGATTTGCGCAAGGTTCGCGCAGCCGTGCAGTTCCACCGGGCAAGGGTGGCTGCCGCGCTGGACGAGCTTGGGGGTATTCAGGCGCCAGAGGCGGCACGAGATGCCGTGCCTTCCGGGGTTATACGGGGCGCGGTGCAATGGCTGGTCAGCCTGTATGCGTCGCTGTCTGCTACCGCGAGATCCGCCAACCAAAGCCTGGCCAGCGCGCGACGCCGGCGCGACGAAGCCGCGGCGGCACTGCAGGCCAGGCCCGAGCCCCCCTCCGCTGCGCTGTTGCGCCGAACCATCGACGCGATGCGGGGTGAAGGCCCGCTCGACCTGGAGCTTGGCCGTGCAGAGCGGATGCTCGCCGCCGCCCAAATTGCCTCCGCCGCCGGGCTTGCAGCGCTGCCTTTATGGCAAGGTGACATGACAGACCTGGCGGCCTGCAAAATGCCGTTTCCGGCGGAGGCCGATTTGGTCGCGGCGCGGCTCGCTGCGGCAGCGAATGCTGCTGCCGACGGACGTGCCGCGGCTGTCAGATTGGCGACCGAGATCGTTGCGCTGGACGAAGATATCTCCAGGCTGACTCGCGGGGAGACAGTGCCCACGCCAAAGGCGGTCACGGAGGCGAGGTCGCTGCGTGACCGCGTTTGGCGGCTGATCCGCCGGTCGCACGAGGGTGGATCACCGCCGGACGCCGCGGAACAAGCCGGATTGCCGGCCGGTTTGTTGCCCGATTTTTTTTGAGACGCTGCGCGACGACGCCGATCGTCTGGCGGACCGCCGCGCCGACGACGCGCAACGCGTCGCCGATTTTCTGACGGCGACCGGGCGCCTGGAGCTTCTATGTAGCCGGCGTGTCGATGCAGATAATAATTTAGTTTATTTAGATACCCTATCGGTCACGGCAGAGGCCGCATGGAATGCGTTATGGGCGCCAGCCGGGCTGGTTCCCGACGCGCCGGCCGCCATGACGGAGTGGCGGCGGGCCCGGACAGAAATCCTCGGCTTGGGCGCCGCAGAGGCGGAAATGCGCCGCAAGATCGACGACCTGCGAGCGCGGTGGCAACACGCCAGTGCGGCGCTGAGGGCATTTTTGACCGATACGGCAGCGCAGGACAATCTTGCCTCGTTGCTTGTGCGTGCCGAAATTAAGTGCGAAGCCGTCGAGGCTGAGATTGCGGCGCATCGCGTTCGGACGCAGACATTTGCTCGGGAAGAGGCGCGTCTGCCGGAATTGCAGGAAGCCGCGAACGCGGCCAACACGGCACTCGGTGCGTGGAAGGAGGATTGGATTGCTGCGGTCGCGGCCCTTGGGCTGCCGGCAGATACCGCGATCGAGGTCGCCGAGGCCGCACTTGGCGCCTGGGCGCATGTCGCCGAAGTCGCGCCGGTCTGGTGCGAAGACGAGAAGCGGGTCGCCGACATGCTGGCCAGTATCGAGACGTTCGCCGACGAGGTGGGCGTAATTCAAGGCCATCTGTCGGACCCCGTCACCGGCGAGTTGGCCACCGTGATCGCGGCGCGTCTTGGCCGCCGGCTTGCCGACGCCCGGAAGGCCGCCTCGGATGCGGCGGCATTGAGCGTTCGGATTATTGCCCACGAAGCGGCGGCTGCCGAGGCAACCCGCCACCTGCATATCGCCGAGGGCGAGCTTGAGGCGCTGCGGATGGTTGCGGGCGCTGCAGATAATGCCGGACTGGAACAGGCAATCGAGCGTACAAGACAGCGAGACGCAGCCGAAGCGGAGATCGCCCGGCTAGGGCGCGCGCTGCCGGCCCAGGGCGACGGACGGGCGGAAGATGTCCTGCGTGCCGAGATTGCTGGCATCGACCCCGACGTCGTGGTCGCGCGGTTAGCCGAAATCCAAACCGGGCTTGCTTCGCTTGGCGAGCGTCGAGAAGGGCTAATACCAACCGTCCTAGACATTGACCTCTGCCCACTCGCGGTTTCCGATTGAGCGGATGCGCTGGGGGTCCGCGATCAACCAGTTCCACGCGACTT
>JAYTXR010000260.1:0-5355 GCA_043742865.1 Acetobacteraceae bacterium | reverse complement strand
GCATCCCCCTCCAGAAATTCCCAGCCCAGAAGCTGCGCCAGCTTCTGGCCGACCGTGGTCTTGCCGGACCCCGACACGCCCATCAGCACGATGACGTTCACCGGCACGCTCCCCATACATCCATGAGGCCGAACCTATTTATGCGGCGCCTCGACATGGCCACCGAAGCCGAGCCGCATCGCCGACAGGATTTTTTCCGCGAATGTATGATCCTGGCGCGAGCGGAAGCGCACGAACAGCGAGGCGGCCAGCACATCCGCCGGCACCGCCTCCTCGATTGCCGCCTCGATCGTCCAGCGGCCCTCGCCGCTATCCTCGACATTGCCGGAGAAATGCTCGAGCGTTGCATCGCCGGCCAGCGCACTGGAGGTCAGATCGAGCAGCCAGGAGGTGACCACGCTGCCGCGCCGCCAGACCTCGGCCACGTCCGCCAGGTTCAACTCGAACCGCTCGTCTTCCGGCAGGCTGGCCAAATTCCGGTTCTTCATGATGTCGAAGCCCTCGGCGAAGGCCTGCATCATGCCGTATTCGATACCATTATGAACCATCTTGACGAAATGCCCGGAGCCGACCGGCCCGGCATGCAGGTACCCCTGCTCGGCCCGCGGGTCGAGTTTCTCCCGGCCGGGCGTGCGCTCGATCTCGCCGATCCCCGGCGCCAGCGCGGCAAAGATCGGATCGAGCCGCGCCACCACATCGGCCTCGCCGCCGATCATCAGACAATAGCCCCGCGCCAGCCCCCAAACGCCGCCGGAGGTGCCGACGTCGAGGTACTTAATTCCCTTCGGCGCCAGTTCCCGCGCCCGGCGGACATCGTCCTTGAAATTGGTGTTGCCGCCGTCGATGATCACATCCCCGGCGTGCATCAAGGTACCGAGCTGCGCGATCATGTCCTCGGTGATCTTCCCGGACGGCAGCATCACCCAGATTGCGCGCGGTTCGGACAGCGCCTCGACCAGCGCGCCAACCGAGGCGGCGGCCATTGCTCCCTCCTTTGCCAAGGCAATTCCGGCAGCCGGGTTGGCGTCGAACACAACGCAGGAATGCCCGGCCCGGGTCAGCCGCCGGACGATATTGCCGCCCATGCGGCCGAGGCCGATGACGCCGATCTGCATGACGCGATCAGACATGACGTTATCAGACCGGCGAGATCGCGTAGCGCGCCGCCTGATGCTCCGGCGCATACACCCGGTTGTTGATCTCGGGGTTGCGGTTCACCAGTGGGCGCGCATACATCGGATGGCGCATGGACCGCACCTCGTGCTCGATGCGGAACAGCGGCTTGTTGGTATCGACATCGACGATATCGACGAAACGATACTGGTGCTGATCGCTCTCCTCGGTGATCAGCCCGCGCTCCAGCAGCTTCCTGTGCGGGCCGGAGAAATCCACCAGCGAGATCTGCACATGGTGGCCGTCGAACTCCGGCTGTGGCTGGTCGGTCTCGCGGAAGATCAGCCGGTTGCCGTCGCCGACGATGGCGCAGGCATATTCCCCGGTCGCGTCGCGCTCCAGGCTGGCGATGCCGCCGAGGATCTGCTGGTAGAATTTCACGATGCCGGGCAGCACGCCCATCGGCACGTCGAACTCCACATACGGCATCCCCAGCGCGAAAGTCCCGAACTGTGCGGGGTCCGGCGCGTGGCAGCGGATACGATTGCCCCAGGGGCAGGTCACTTCCACCGAGTTGTTGGTCTCGCGATAGCCGAATTTCGTCCCTTCCAGCTGCGTCCACACCCGCGCCAGCCGCCCCAGCAGCGCCTGCAGATCCGGCAGGACCAAACCGGTGGTGCCACGCACCACCTGGCCGGGCATCGAGGCATTGCGGCTGGGCAGATGGAACTGCGCCCGCCCGACGTTGGCCCACATATTATCGACGCCGCTCATCAGATACGGATCGCGTGTCAGCCCCAATCCGGAAATATAGAAGATCGTCGCCAGCCGCTGGTCCGGCACGGTGACGTTGACATGACCGAGCTCGACGATATTGCCGAGGTCTTCCGCGCTGCGGTCGAATTGCGCCGATGCGTCATTCATCTGCTGTCTCCCCTCTGGCTCATTCATCCGTCAACCTCGATCAGACACGCGAAGAGCGGAAGACGCAACCGACGACAGACCGAGGAAACCGGTTGCGCCGCCGTCCCAGACCGGGCAGCGTTGCCTCCACAGGCGAAATCGCCGTGGGTCTGAAAATGTGGGGCCTGGGAGCGGGAAGCCGGGGCAACCAAAGGGGAACCGTCATGCGGCGCCGAAACTGGCTCCTGGCCGTCTTTGCCTGCTGCTTTGCCTGGTGGGCGACGATCTTGACGTCTACCAGCGCCCGGGCCGCGGAGGCCCGCCACCTTTCGCTGTCCTTCGACCAGCCGCGCGGCACCGGCATCAGCGTCGGCGCGGACATCTTCTCGGCCAAACTCGCCGAGCTCAGCAAGGGCACGCTGGTCATCGACCAGTTCCCCGGCGCCCAGCTCGGCCAGGACCCGCAGGCGATGCAGAAGGTCCGCACCGGCGATATCGATTTCAGCATCAGCGCCACCGCCAATTTGGCGACGCTGACGCCGCAATCGGGTGTGCTGTCGTTGCATTATCTGTTCAGGGACGACGCCCATCTGGCCCGCGCGATCGCCGACCCAGCGTTGCTGGCCGCGGTGCAGGCGCTGTTCGACGAGACCGTGCAGGGCGGTCATGTCATGACCCTGCTGACCCTCGGCCTGCGGGAATTGTACGGCAAGAAGGAGATCCACAAGGTCGAGGATCTGGCGCGGGTAAAAATCCGCGTCCAGGCAACCGCCACCGAAGACGCGATTTTTGCCGCCTATGGCGCGCAGACCGTGCACATGCCGTTCGGCAACGTCTACACCAGCCTGCAAACCGGCGTGGTGGACATGGCCGAGAACGGCATCAACGTCTACCAGCAGAACAAGCATTATGAGGTCGCGCCGGTGATGTCGCTGACCGGGCACGAGGCCAATGTGCTGACCATCTGGATGAGCGACAAGACGCTGCAAAGCCTGAGTCCCGAGCAGCAGGGCTGGGTGAGGCAGGCCGCCGCCGAAGCCGGCCGCACCCAGCCGGCCCGCGCGCTGGAGCTGGAGCGCGTTGCCCAGGCCAATTTGCAGAAGATGGGCGTCAAATTCGTCACCGACGTGGACAAAGCCGGCTTTATCCGCCTCGCCGAACCGTTGCAGGACAAGATCGCCGCCGAGCTAGGCCCGCACGCGGTGCGCATCCTGCAACTAAGCCGCGCCGTGAAATAGGGATACCATCGATGGACGCACAAGCCGACGCCAAACTGGTCGATTACGAATGCAACGACCATATCGTTACTATCGCGATGAACCGACCTGACAAGCTGAACGCGGTCAATGACGAGATGGTCCGCCAGCTGATGGAGGCGTTTCGCCGGTTCGATACCGACCCGGACGCCCATGTGGCGATCCTGTGCGGCCGCGGCCGGGCGTTTTCGAGCGGTGCCGACGTGCAGCAGCGCCAGCTGCGCACGCGCGAGGAGCTGCAAAGTCTCGGCGGCCCGCAGGGCTGGGGGGCGAGTTCGCATGACCTGCTGACCCGCGCGGTGCACTGGAAGCCGGTGATCGCCGCGACCCATGGCCATGTGCTCGGCCTGGCCCTCGGGCTGGCGCTGGATTGCGACCTGATCGTCGCCGAGGCCGGCACCCAGTTCCAGCTGACCGAAACGTCCCGCGGGCTAGGCGGCGGCAAGCAATGGGCGCAGCTGCATTTCCGCGGCGCCGGCGCTTTTGGCGACGAGATCTCGTTGACCGGGCGCCTGTTCACCGCCGAGGAAGCGCTGGCGGCGAACTGCATCAACCGCGTGGCGGCGAAAGGCCAGCACATGGCGGTGGCCCAGCAACTGGCCGCCGCCATAGCGGCAAACCCGCCGCTATCGGTACGCGCCACGGTGCGCACGCGCCGCTGGTTCCTGACCCAACTGACCCATGAGGCGAATTTCCACGGTCAGCCGATGCAGCTGTACCTGACCGAGGATTTTCAGGAAGCCGCGCTGGCATTCAAGGAAAAGCGCAAGACGCGTCCGTTCAAGGGCCGCTAGCTTCATGATCGAGTGCATCAACGCGGTGACCATGGAGACCAGTGACATGGCCCGCGCGGTGGCGTTCTACCAGGCGCTGGGTTTCGAGCTGCAGTACGGCGGCCCCGACTCCCGCTTCACCAGCTTCCACGCCGGAGCCAGCGCGCTGAACCTGCGCACCGCCCCCGCCGCGCCGGCGGGGACCAGGCCGGCGCGGATCATCTTCTGGGTCAGCGACGTGGACCAGCAACACACCCACGCCCTGGCGGCCGGCCTGGCCCCGGATTTTGCCCCGCGCGATGCCAGCTGGGGGGAGCGGTATTTCCACATTTCCGACCCGGATGGACAGGGGTTGAGTTTCGCCCGGAAGCTGTGAGCGAGGGAACTCCGCCTGGTCCCGGCCGGTGCTAAATCACTCCCTCCCTCCTCAATCCCTCGATCTCGCCCGAACTCAACCCCAGCCAGCCGCCATAGACCTCATCGTTGTGCTGTCCCAGTCCCGGGCTCGGCGTCGCCGCCGCGATGTCGGTCTGATGCAGCCGGATCGGCGTCGTCGGCAGCACCACGCGGCCGAGGTCGGGGTGGTCCACCCATTCCAGCATCCCCCGGCCGTGCATGTGCGGGTCCTGCATCACCTCCGACACATCGCGCACCGGTGAACTCGGAATGCGGTATTTTCGTGCTTCCGCCGCCGCCTGCTGCTTGGTCATCGCGGAGGTCCAGGCGGTCACCACGGCATTGGTTTCCTCCAGATGGCGGCTGCGGTCATGCATGGTGCGGAACCTGGGGTCCTCCAGCAGATCCTCCCGCCCGGCGGCCTTCAGGATGTTGCGCCAGTGCTGTTCGGTGCCGGGATGGATCGCCAGAAAACCGTCCTGCAACGGATAGATCCCGTAGGGCGCGGCCGAGCCGCCGGAATCGTTGCCGGTGCGCGGCGGCACCTTGCCGGTGAGCCCGAGCTGTTCGAACGACGCCGCCAGCGTGTAATACACCGCCTCCTCCATGGCGATCTCCACCAGGCGGCCGAGGCCGCTGCGGTCGCGCTCGTACAGCGCGGTCACGATGCCGCCATACAGATGCACGCCACCCATGAAATCCGCCACCGTGATCCCGGCACGCACCGGCGGGCGGTCGGCGAACCCGGTGACGCTCATGATGCCGGAGGCCGCCTGCACCGTCAGGTCCATCGCCAGATTGTCGCGATCGGGGCCGGAAATCCCATAGCCGGTGCCGGTGGCGTAGATCAGCCGGGGGTTGATCGCATGCAGCACCGACCAGCCAACCGCCAGATTATCCAGGGTTCCGGGCGC
>JAYTXR010000259.1:0-2801 GCA_043742865.1 Acetobacteraceae bacterium | reverse complement strand
CCGCTATCGCGCCCCGTTTATGGCGGCTGCGGCGTGGACGCTGCTCGAGGATTTTCAAAATCCCTCGATGGAGAGTTAATACAGGACCGCTTTAGTCCTGTCAACAATTCCGTGATCGCCGCCTACGCACCCTTGATCGCGGCGATCTCATCGGAACCATAGCCGATTTCGCGCAAAACCTCGTCGGTGTGCTCGCCCAGCGTCGGCCACAGGCGGCGGATCGCTGGGGGGCTGGCCGAAAAGCTCGCGGGGATCGCAGTGACCAGCACCTCGCCTTCCACCGGATGCTGCGTCGGCTGGAAAAATCCGGTCTCGTTCAGATAGGCATCCTGCATCAGCGCCGGCAGGCTATTGGCCGGTCCGTTCGGAATGTCGGCGGCGGTCAGCAGCGCGGCCCATTCGGCGGTGGGCCGGGTTGTCAGCCCCTCGGCCAGGGCGCCATAGACCGCGTCGGCGTTCTGCCCGCGCGCATAGACCGAGCAGAAGCGAGGGTCGTCCATCAGTTCCGGCCGTCCCATCGCCGTGAAAATCTTGGTGAACTGCACGTCCGAGACCGCGATCACGCACAGGAAGCCGTCCTGGGTGGCAAACGGGCGCCGATGCGGCGTCAGCATGCGCGGGTAGCCGAGGCCGTTTTCCGGCTCGTTCAGCGTGCCGGCCCAAAGATGCTCGACCAGCAAAAAATTCAGCATCGTCTCCATCATCGGCACGTGCACCTGCTGGCCCTGGCCGGTGCGTTCCCGATGAAACAGCGCCATGCCGATCATCGAGGCCAGCACGTGCCCGGTCAGCTTGTCGGCGGCCACGGTGGGGACATAGCGCGGCGCGCCGTCCGGACCGGCGTTCAGGGCGGCCATGCCGCTGAGGCCCTGGATCAGATCGTCATAGGCGGGACTTTCCTGCGCGCTGCTGCCGGGGCGAAAGCCGGTGGCGCAGGCATGGATGATCCGCGGGTTGCGCGCCGCCATCGCGCCATAGCCGAGCCCGAGACGGTCGGCGGCGCTGATGCGCATGTTGTGCACGAACACGTCCGCGCCCTCGATCAGCCGCCACAGCGCGTCCTTCGCCGGCTGGTGTTTCAGGTTCAGCACCACGCTGCGCTTGTTGCGGTTCAAATTGGCGAAATACGACCCCATGCCACGGGTGCGGCTCGGCCCGATCTCGCGCGTGGTGTCGCCGCCGGGGATTTCGATCTTGATCACGTCCGCCCCAAGGTCGCCGAGCGTCTGGGTGGCGAACGGGCCGAGCACCACCGTGGTCAGATCGATGATGCGGATGCCGGCCAACGGACCGCCAGACGGTGGGGTGCTCATCGGAGGCTCCTACAGAACGGTCAGGAAAACGAGGCTGCCGGCCCCGGCCAGCAGACAGTAGATCGCGAACGGGGTCAGCGACCAGCGATCCTGCTGGCGGAAATACCGCATCAGGAACCAGGTGCTGGCATAGGCGGTGATGCCGGCGACCACCGCGGCAATGGCCGAGAGTTCGAACACGCCGGCCGGAACATTGGCATGCAGCAGCTTCGGCACTTCCAGCACGGTGGCGCCGATGATGATCGGTGTCGCGATCAGGAACGAGAAATGCGCCGACCCCGCATGATCGACCCCGCGCAGCAGGCCGCCGACGATGGTGGCACCGGAGCGGGAGATGCCGGGGATCAGCGCCAGGCATTGCCAGCAACCGATGGTCAGCGCGTCGAGCGGGGTCAGGCTGGACAGCGGGCGATGGCCGCCGCGCCCGCGCAGCGCCTCGCCGAACAGCAGCAAAAAGCCGTTCGCCACCAGAAAGGCGGCGGCGATCACCGGGGAGCCGAACAGGCCGCGGACGAATTTCTCCAGCGCGAAACCGAGGATCACCGCGGGAATGGTCGCAATGACGATCAGCAGGAACACCCGCCGGGCTTCGGACACCGTATGCGCGTCCTTCAACCCCAGCACGCCGACCGCCAGCGCCCACCAGTCGCGCCAGAAATACACCAGCAGCGCGATCGCGGTGCCGGTGTGCAGCATCACCAGGAATGGCAGGAACGCGGCCGAGTGCTGGTCGATCGCCCAGCTCACCAGCGCCGGCAACACCACCGCATGGCCGAGCGAACTGACCGGGAACAGCTCCGTCGCGCCCTGCAGGACGGCAATGATCAGGGCGTGCATCAGGCTCATTGGATTGGGTCCTCATGGCGGCGATCGGGGAAGTCGTTCCTGGCCGAAACCCGCCGCCAAGGCAACCCGTTCGGCCCGATGTGGGGGTGGGCTGTGTCGGCGAGATGCGGCGGCGTGCCGGTTGCGCTAGGCTGGCTCGCAGGACAAAGGAGTGCCTATGGGAACGCAGCATGGAAGTCATGACCCCCATAACCATGATCACGGGAACGGGCATGGCCACGGCCACGGCCATAATCACGCCCACGGCCCGGTTTCGCACGACCGCGCCTTTGCCATCGGGATCGTGCTGAACGGCCTGTTTGTCGGCGTCGAGATATTCTACGGCTTCCTGGCCAATTCGGTCGCGCTGATCGCCGATGCCACCCATAATCTGGGCGACGTGCTCGCCCTGTTGCTGGCCTGGGCCGCGGCGGCGCTGACCCGGCTGCCGCCCAGTGCCCGGCGGACCTATGGCTGGGGCCGCACCTCCATCCTGGCCTCGCTGGCGAATGCCGCCATCCTGCTGGTCAGCATCGGCGCCATCGGCCTGGAGGCGATCCAGCGTTTCGCCAACCCCGCACCGGTGGCCGAGACGACCGTCATGATCGTTGCCGGCATCGGCATCCTGATCAACGGCGCGACCGCGCTGGCGTTCATGCGCGG
>JAYTXR010000258.1:0-20057 GCA_043742865.1 Acetobacteraceae bacterium | reverse complement strand
CCTATTATAAAGGGTCTCACTTCATTTGTTAGCTCTGTCGGGAATTTTGCCGTCCAGTAACCGTTGATGTTCTTCAATCCCGCTGCGATCTTCCGGAGTGGTTCCTGGGCTTTCTGCGCTGCAGATTTCACGTCCTTCGAAATTACGAAGGAAACCACCATGTCACCGATTTCTTTTATTGCCGTTCCAACAGCGTTAATTTGCCCCGATGTCGGGAGTCCCTTTCCACCCAATGGCGTCAGCACTGCGGTATCGAATCCTTGGAGACTTTTTCCCAGGCTATCCACGTTGGTGTTGAGCGTCGTCGCTGCGGTGTCTCCGGCTAGATCCTGGAGCGCCTGGCCGTAAGCCTGGATGGCGCTCAATACACCGTTAATGGCCTTCCTGACATCGGGTGGTATCTGCTTTCTATCGTCCGCTGATGGCGGACTCGGTCCGCATCGCATTCCTTTCGGGCTGATTTGTGCGTCGGGGCCTATATCAATAGTCGAGCTCGATAGGATGCATAAATTCATGACATCGCTTTTGCGCTGGTCTATCCCATCAAACATCGCATTTTCGGTACTTACCGTCGTCGTCGCTGCCTGACCGAACTGAGTTACAGATGGCTATATGTTGGTACATGCCCCGATTGCTAGGAGGCAGGTGAAGCTGACTAAGAGCCGGATGTCCGCCAGACAGCGTCCGTGTGCTTTGGACATACCACTCCCCCTTGCGGACGCAACCTAAGCCGTTGCCTTGTCGCTCTTCATATCTATCCGCTAACATGGCCGTACCCTTTGGTCATATGCACGGACTTTTATAGATGTATCATTGGGGGTGTTTTTCCTGCGCAGGACGCCCGAACGACCGCTTTCGAGCAGCACGACAGAAGTCTCCAACGGCTGTGATGGGCCCAAACCAGCCCTCGAGATGGACTTTTTTCCGAACCCCTAGCTGATTCTGAACCCGATTGGGCGGGCCTGCTGCCCAGGGACGCGTTTCATAAAATTACCCTGGTGCTGCGCGGCGTGTTGCCGCCGCACGGGTTGGACGATCCGGACGCAATGACGCCGCAGGACTGGGCGCGGCGGGGCCGGGCGGCGATGGCAGCGGTGGCGGCGCTGCTGCCGGACATGCGGCCGAGGGGCGACTCGCGGCGCAGTTCGTGCCGACCTCACCTTTAAGGTTGATCATGCATATGGTGAGAGGCCCATTTTCCCGCGCCATCGTAATTTCAAAAAGTAAGCCATGTTCGACAAAACTCCTCAAGACGGGCCATTACTCTACGGCTTGGACCGTTCCGGTTGTCCCCGCCAAGCTCCCCAATCAACCGTTTGGGTCCATTTGACGGCAAGGGAGCCAGAGAGACCCCGATCCATAAACAGGACCAGATTCGTCGAATTGTGTCGTGCGCTGGGGACGAGCAGGCCGTCAAACTCCAAGAAATGCGCCGCGGACGCCAAAGCTTGGGTGGCGGTATAGTCGAAGGATTCGTATCGCGAGACATCGACACCCAGCTTAGCCAGGCTCGCGATGTCGGCGAACCTGAGGCAGTGTTCGCGCCGCGCGGCCAGTTCATGAATTTCGTGCTGCAGGCGGCTGGGCCAGACAGGTTCGAGCGAGAGCCGGTATCCGATCTCGGCTAGCGCTCCCTGGCGTTCCCGGCTTGTGTAAAGGACCTCAACGGTACCATTTGGGCTTCAGCGTCCACTTGCCGCCGAGCCGCTTGTCGCTTCCCGACCCGCTCTTGTGATGCGCCAGACAATATTGTCGGACGGCACTGGTTCGAGAGCTTCCAAGGCATCGAGAATGGCTCGATCGTGAACCAGCCGCGAACTCGCCATGGTCAGGTGTAGGAACCCTCGTTCAGGCTTTCGATCACCGCGAGCACCGCCTCGGCACGCCCGGCATGGATCAAATCGATCGCGCGCTGCCCGTCGAGCAGTCGATGTCTGGAATAGAGCCAAACGCGGGTTTCCTGGGGATCGTACAACTCCGCCAGCCGATCGACGACATAGCGAAGATCGGAAATCAGAAGTTGGGTTTTTGGATGCGGAAACGAAATGCCCGCAGTCCAACGCGACACGGTAGCCGGTGACACGGCCGCAATATTAGCGACGTCGCTGCCCTTCAGCCCTCCGCGCTGCCGGAGATCGTTGATAAGATTAGCGACGGCGCTCGCCATGATGATCCCCCCGCTCTGTGCTGCCAGCTATCGCGCTGCGCCGGAAGCCGGGCGCACGGGACTGCGACTCCCCAGCCCCTTTGCCTCCAGGAACGCCAGCGCGGGAGCATTGCATCCATCTTTTATCTTTCACAAAGTCAAGGCGTGAAAGGGAAATGCAGCCTTTCTTCGTTGGAGCCTTTCGCTCCCTTGGGTGCTGGAGGAGGCGACAGGCAGCATCTTCGGCCCGACATTCGAACCGGGACAGGATCACAAATTTTTGCTTTCCAGTTATTATAATTGACAGTATATACTAACACTATGGACAATTTCCCGAACACCCCGACCGATCCTGAATTCTCCTCGGAACCCGATTGGGCGCACCTGCTGCCCAGGGATGCGTTTCACGAGATTATCCTGGTGCTGCGCGGGGCGTTGCCGCCGCCGGGTTTGGATGATCCGGACGCGATGGCGTGGCAGGACTGGGCGCGGCGGGACCGGGCGGCGATGGCGGCGGTGGCGGCGTTGCTGCCGGAGAATGCGGCCGAGGGGCGGCTGGCTGCGCGGTTCGTCGCGGCGGATGCCTGGTCGCTGGACTGTTTGCGGCTGGCCAGGGAGCGGCGGCGGGAGCCGGATATCGCGCAAAAATGCAGGGCGCAGGCGTTGAGCCTGATGCGCGAGAGCAACAGCGCGCTGCGTCTGCTGCTGCGGTTGCAGGCGGTGCGCCAGGCGATGGCGAAACAGCCGGAGGCTGCGGGCCGCGCCGCCTGGGTCGAACATGCCGCGGTCGGGCGGATGGGCGAGGCGCTGGGCCTCGATCTGGCCGAGCCGGTCGAGCCGGTCGAACCGGTCGCATCGGTCGCACCGGTCGCTCAGGCGGGGGGCGGCAGCATGGCGACGTCGCCGGGGGATGTCGGAAAATTCAGACTGGTTGCGGATAACGGCCTGAATTCCCTGCTCGCGGAGCGTGAGACGGCGCCGAGACTCGGGCCGGGCGGGCTGGCGAACGGGAAGCTGGGTTTGGAAGGATCAGGTCAGCGGCCTTGTGGCTGGAAGGCCCAGCCGCACGCGGCCGAATTGCTCGGCGTTGACGTCGTAATCCACGGTGCCGTGATGGCAGGCAACGTTGATGTCGCGGAACAGGGCCTGTAGCGGGGAGCTGTCATAGGTGGCATTGGCGCCGGACGCGGCGAACAGGCGCTCGACCGCGGTTCGGCAACGCTCCACCGCGTAGCTGATCGTGTGGCGCAGCTCGATCATCTCCTCGGTCGAGGCAATTCGCCGCTCTGCCGCGAAAACATCGAAGCTGTCGGGGATGGTGCCGAGCAATAATTCGGCGGCGCGGATGTCGAGTTCCGATTCCGCGATGCGCAGTTGCAGGCCGGGGCTGTCGGCCTTGCGGCTGCCGGTATATTTATCGTCGCGAACCCGGGTGACGGCGAGAAAATGGGTCTGGAATGTCTGTGCCAGCCCCAGCACCACCGCGCTGAGCTGGTAGGCCAGCCCGACGCGAACCGGCATCCGGTGCAACCAGGTCGGATGTCGGCCGCCCCAGTCGCCGAGATTGCCGTACAGAACCTGCGAGGGCAGCGCGCGGTACGCCGGCACGAACACATCGTCGAGCACCAGCTCCTTGCTGCCGGTGCCTTTCAGCCCCAGCGTGAACCAGTTGTCCTCGATCCGGTAGTCGCGCGCCGGGACCATGGCGTGAATGGCCGGCAGCGAGGGCTCCGCGCCGATTGTCTTGATGCCGAGCAGGCTCCAGCTGGCATGATCGCAGCCGCTGGCGAACGGCCAGCGCCCGGTCAGCCGCCAGCCGCCCTCGACCGGCACGGCGCGCGCGGTCGGCGCCAGCGAACCCGCGATCACCGTGTCGGGGTCGTCCGCCGCGATCTCGTCCTGCACCCGCTCGTCGAACATCCCGAGGATCCAGGTATGGGCGAGCAGCACCATCACGATCCAGGCGGTCGAGGACGATGCGGTCGCCAGAAGGCGAACGACCTCGTGCATGGTCCGCAGGTCGAGCTCCGCGCCGCCGAGCCGTCGCGATTGCAGGATACGGAACAACCCGGCCTGCTTCAGCGCCGTAACGATTTCGGGGCTGACGCGCCGGTCGGCCTCATGGCGATCCTCGAACTGGCGCAGCAGCGGCAGCAGGGTTTTGGCCCGCGCGATATAGGTCTCCGACAGGTCGGAGAGGACGGGTTTGGGCCGCATTTCGGTCATGGACATGGCGGGGCCCTTTCCAGGCGACCGGGTTCTACCGCGTCAACGCGACGACAATTTGCGCGGAGGCGGCGGCGATGCGGGCGATGGCATCGATATCGACGGCGTCAGGGTAGCGGTCCTGCGGCAAATGGAACAACGGATTGCTGCCGACCAGGGTAAAATACCGGCCGCCGTCGCGGTGGATATCCCGCGACTCGCCATTCGGCACGGTGTCCTCCGGCGCCAATGCGGCCGGCACATCCCCACGCGTGAAGGCGGCACTGACCAGGGCGCGGACATCCTTGTTCGGTGACACCACCGCAAGCCGGCTGGCCGTCGCGCCGATATTGGCGCCGTAATGCACCCAGGTCGCGGCGGTCCGCCAACCGGGGCGGCGTTCGATGAAATCGTCGAGCCCGATATGGCCGAGCTCATGGCCGCTATTGGCGGTGAACACGACGTCGCAGGCCGGGGGCTGCGCGATCAGGGCGCGCAGCGCCTCCAGCCAGCACACCAGCCCGCCGCCGCGTTCGGAGGTCGATTGCCACCAGGAACTGCGCGGCGTCATCACCACCACCGGCGGGCGGGCGGGGTCCCGGCCCGGGACCGTGACTAGGACATTGCGCGCCTGCGCCGGCACGCGCCGGGTTTCCACGACCACCCGGAACGCCGCCCCGCGGGCGAAGGCGGCGGCCAGCATCGCACCGGCTTCGCTGGGCACCTGCAGGATCGCCGGCCCGAATGGCTGACGGAACGCTTCGGCATTCAGCAGCGCCAGGCCCGGCGCGCCGCCCTGGGTGACCGCGACGATGGCGCGGGCGGGGGTGGAGCGCCGCATTTGCCCGAACCCGGCGGTGTAGACCACCAGCGGCGACAAGTCGGTCAGCGCCACCAGCCCGGCGCCCGATGGCGTGCTGGCCAGCCCCTCGATGCCTCCCGCGGGCGTGTCCGGCGCGTCGAACATCCCGACGCCTTGTATCTGCTGGCTGTCGATCTCGACAAAGCCATGGATCGGGTCGATGCGGTCCAGCGCGAAACGCTCGATTTCGACCCGCCCGCCAAGCCGGCCCGCTTCTGACGCCAGCCACGCCGCCCCGGTCTCGTCGCCGGCGGTGGCGGTGCGGTGGGTGCCCTGGGCGTCCCAGGCCGCCAGCCAGGTGGAAGTCCGCAGGCGGGCGTCGGTCATGCCGGGCGTCCCGTCGCGGGGCTGAGCTTGCGCCCCCGATTGGGCCGATACCGCGAAAGCGGCGAGGATCGCGCGTCGACCGAGCGGCATGATGCGACATTTCCCATCGGGGCGGTTTCTCTCTGGCAGAGCTGGATTTTTACCATGGTTTCGCCAAAAAGTGACAGGGGGCTGGGGGACCCGTTCCGCTGTGCTAAGCAGGCCACACCGGATAGACCGAGGATGGCTGCGTGACCCGTTTCGCCGTTTGTTTTTTGCTGGTGCTGGCCGTGGTGCTGGCGCCGCTGATGGCCGCCAGCGTGCCGCCGCTGCACGATTATCCGTTCCATCTGGCGCGTGCCGATATCCTCGCCTCGCTGCCCGGCTCGGCGTTCCAGCGCGCGCATTACCAGCAGGGCAGCTTTCTGCTGCCCAATGTCGGGATGGATGTGGTGATGCTGCCGCTGACCCGGCTATTGCCCATTCTGCTGGCCGGACGGGTGTTTCTGGGCCTGACGCTGGTGGTGCTCCTGACCGGCACCGTCGCCTTGCACGCGGCGCTGCATCGGCGTCTTTCGACCTGGCCGCTGCTGGCGGGATTCTTCCTGTATAACTGGATCTTTCTGTTTGGATTTCTGAACTATCTGCTCGGCGTCGGCCTGATGTTGTGGGCGACGGCGGGCTGGTTGGCGCTGCGCGAGCGTCCCCCCGCCTGGCGGCTGGCCTGGGCCAGTGTCCTGGGCGTGGTGCTGCTGTTCTGCCATCTGGTAGCACTCGGGCTTTTCGCGGTGGTGATCGGGGGGATGGAACTGCAACGCGCCTCGCGCAGTCTGCGGGCCGACCGATCGGCGGCGTTGCGCGATCTGACGCTGACGGCGGTGCCGTTCGCGGTCGCATTGGCGATCTTTGTCGCGGTATCGCCGGCCGCCGGGGAGGCGCAGCAGGCGATGGCCTATCACGGCGGGCTCGGCTGGAAGCCGCTGGTCGCCTATCGCAGCCTGCTGACGACGGCCGGCTGGCCGGATCTGTTGATGCTGTCGCCGCTGGGGATCGGGGTGCTGCTGGCGCTTTGGCGCCGGCGCCTGCGTCTCGCGTTCCCGATGGCGATGCCGCTGGCCTTGCTGGTGGCGGCCTTCGTGGTGATGCCGTTCTACATCTTCGGCTCGCTGTTCGGCGATGCGCGGCTGCCGGTGGCGATCCTGCTGGTGGCGATCGCCAGCACCGATGTAGCCGGGTTCAGCCGTCGGACGGGTTTGTGGATCGCGCTGGCGGCGCTGGCGTTGCTGTGCCTGCGCAGTGCGACGATCGCGCGTGATTGGGCGGCGTCGGATGCGCGCATCGCGGTGCTGACCGAGGCGTTCCGCCGGGTCCCGGACGGTGCGACGCTGTATGCGGCGTCGGCCGGGCCGTACCCCTCGATCGATTATCGCGATGATGCGGGGCTGGCGCTGTGGCATCCGCCGTTGAAGCACATCGTCTCGTTGGCTTCGCTGGGCCGGGATCTGTTCGTGCCGTCCACCTGGTCCGATCCGAACAAGCAGCCGCTGCGCGTGGTGGCGGCGCTGGCGGCGGTCAAGGATTTCCAGGGTGAAGATCCGATCCGGACGCCGCATGCTGCGGAGCTGAACGCGGCCGTCGGCCGGATCGGTGAATTGCGGCCCTTGTTGGTGGCGCGGAGCGGCAAAACGCCGCCGCCGCCCGATTATCTGCTGCTGCTCTATCCCGACCAGCTGCAAGGCGATCTGCCGGCCGGGTCGGAGGCCATCGCCCGCGGTGGCGATTTCGTCCTGCTGCGGCTGCGCTGAGCGGCCGGCATGCGCGCGGATGGGGTGGTGATCGGCGGCGGGTTTTACGGGTGCTGCCTGGCGCTGCATCTGCGCCGGCGTTTCGCGAAAGTCATATTGTTCGAGCGCGAGGCGGATTTGATGACCCGCGCCTCCCGGGTGAACCAGGCGCGGCTGCATAATGGTTACCATTATCCGCGCAGCTTTTTGACCGCGGCGCGCAGCCACGCCAATTTGGCGGTGTTCCGCCAGCACTTCCCCGAGGGGGTGGATGCCGGGTTTCGCCATTTGTATGGGATCGCGCGCAACGATTCCAAGGTTGGTTGGCGGCATTTCGAACGGCTGATCAAGACCATCGGCATGCCGATCCGCCCGGCGCCGGACAAGCTGCTGCGGCTGTTTGATCCGCACCGGGTCGAAGCGGTCTATGAGGTCGAGGAACCGGCGTTCAATATCGACGCGCTGCGCGCCTCCATCGCCGGCCAGCTGGCGGCGGCGAATGTCGATGTCCGGCTGGGCACCGATATCCGCATTGTGCTCGCGCAGGCCGGCAGGCAGCCGGTCGTGGAGACCGTGTCGGGCACGTCGGTGACCGCCGATTGGGTATTCAACTGCACCTATGCCGGGCTGAACCGCGTAGTGGAGCCAGTCCCGGCCAGCGACCCGGCCAGAAATCCGGCGCTGGCGCACCAGCTGGCGGAGGTGGCGCTGATCGAACCGCCCGACGAACTGCTCGATCTCGGGATCACGATCATGGACGGGCCGTTCTTCTCGGTCATGCCGTTCCCGTCCGAGCGGCTGCATTCGCTGACCCATGTGCGCTACACGCCGCATCTGAAATGGACCGAGGAGGCCAACCCCGAGCACGATCCGGCGGTGTTGGGAAGGCGATCCACCGAGCCGTCGCATTTTGCGTGGATGGTGCGCGACGCGCAGCGCTACGTGCCGGCGATGGCAGGGGCGCGCCATGTCCGCTCGTTATATGAAGTGAAGACGCTGGTGACCGGCACGCAGATCGACGATGCAAGGCCGATCCTGTTTCACCGGGACCAGCGAAACCCCCGGATCGTTTCTATTCTAGGTAGTAAAATTGACAATATTTTCGATGTCTATGAGTATGTCGACAGGGCTTTGGACCAATCATGACGCGTAATGAGATATTCCTGTCCGTGGTCGTGCGCCTGCACGACGCCGCCGGTTTCATCGGGCCAGCGCTGCAGCGGCTGATCGGTGTGATGGAGCAGAATTTCAGCTTTTATGAAATCCTGCTGGTAGATGATGCGTCCACCGACGCCACCAGGGCTATCATCGCCGAGATCCAGCAACGGGCCCGCAACATCCAGCTCTATGTGCTGGCGCAGCGTCGGGGCGACAATATCGCGGTGACCGCGGGCCTCGATCATGCGATCGGCGACCGGATCGTGATCCTCGATTTGCGGGTCGATCCGCCGGAGCTGATCCCGGCGATGGTCGAGCGCGCCGTGGGCGGCACCGAGATCGTCTACGGCCTGCCACGCGAACGGCTGGAGCGAAGGGGCCTGTATAACCGGCTGTTCGGCTGGCTGATCTACGCGATGTCGCGGATCAACCAGGTCGATGTGCCGCAGGCGGTGTCGGGCTACCGGCTGATCAGCCGCACCGTGCTGAATTTCATGCTGGAAGCGCCGGACCGGCACCGCACCTTGATGCTGTTGCCGGCGATCTCCGGCTATCCACATACGACGATCGAGTACGACCGGTTGGTCAGCCGCGGGAAAGGACCGCGCATCCGCCGGCGGCAGACCTTCATCAAGGCGCTGGATTTGGTGTTCTCGACCTCGGCCCGCCCGCTGCTGCGGGTCAGCACCCTGATGTCGCTGGGCATCAGTCTGGTGTCTTTCGCCTACGCGATTCTGGTGCTGGCGATCGCGGTGCTCAAGCAGGATGTCGCACCGGGCTGGGTTTCGCTGTCGTTGCAGATATCCGGATTGTTTTTTCTGACCTGCATCGTGCTGGCGCTGCTGTCGGAATATCTGCTGCAGGTGCTGGAAGTGGCCAAGGGCGGCCCGCGCTACCACATCGCCCATCAGGCCCACAGCTCCACGCTGTCGCTGGCCAGTCCGCTGAATGTCGTCGGCAGCCATGACCAGGCGCTGCCGGCAGAACGTTCCAGGCTTAGCGAGTAGCGCCGCTGCGCTTCAGTTTCGCATCGATCAGGCAATAGACGATGGTGATCAGATAGAGCCAGCTCAAGGAAAACAGCCGGAACTTCGACTCCCCCGCTTCGCGCTGCACCCAGCTATTCGCCACGACGGCGTAGGTCGCCCCTCCCAGCACCGCCTTCAGCGACATCTCGATGGTCAGGTTAAACTCGCCGGATACCAGCGGCTGCATCAGATCCTCGACCACGCGGCGATGGAAGCCTTTGAAGCCGTTGGTGAAATCGGTGTAGTCCTGGCCGACCGCCCAGGCGATCAGCCGGTTGCCGATCCGGTTGGCGATGCGTTTGACCACCGGGTAGCCGCGGACATCGCTGTTCGGACCGAAACGCATGCCGAACGCGCATTGGTAGCCGTTGCGAAGTTTTTCTGCATACTGGACCAGATCGTCCGGCGCGTCCGACCCGTCCGCCATCGCGACGATGACCGCATCGCCGCGGAAATGCGCCAGCCCGCAGCGCACCGCGTGGCCGTAGCCGTGCCGGCCCTGGTTGTTGACGTGGCGCAGCCGCGGCTCGGCCTGCTCAAGGCCCAGCAGCACCGCCTCGGTGCGGTCGCGGCTGGAATCGTTGACGACCAGGATTTCCCAGTCGAATGTCTGTCGCCCCAAGGTCGCGATCAGCGCGCGCAGCGTGTCGGCGATGACCGCCTCTTCGTTATAGGCGGGGATGACGACCGACAGCAGAAACGGTTCCGGCTCAGCCATAATGGGCCATCGCGTAGGCGATGGCTTCGCGGACACTGGCGGCGGGGTCGGGCTGGCGGCGCATCTCGATCGACACATAGCCGGTATAGACACTGGCGCGCAGAGCTGCGCCGATCCGGCCGTGGTCGATCACCGGGTTGGCGAAACCGCCGAGTTCCGGTTCGCTGATATGGAAGTGACGCATCAGACCACCGCAGGCTTGCAGCGCTTCGACCGGATCATCGCCGGCCAGATGGATGCAGGCAGTGTCCAGATGCAGGCCGATGCCGGGATGGGCCACAAAAGCGGCCAGCTCGGCAGCATCCTGCCAATGGGTCAGGAAGTTGCAGCCGTAGCGTTCGGGATTGGGCTCCAGGCAGAAACAGGTGCCGGCGGCGGCGCAGGCATCGCCGATCTCGCGCAGCACCGGAACCGCCTGGTCCATCGCCTGCGTGTGGGTCCGTTCGCCGCGGTCGCGGTTGCGCGGCGAGCCGAATACGATGGCGCTTGCGCCGAGCGCACCGGCGAGGTTCGCTACCAGGGTCAGATGCGCCACAAGGTTTTTGCGACCTTGCCCATCGCCGAATAATTGCAGGTCCGGCCGGCCGAACAGCACCGATTGCAGCGCCGGAACGCCCAGGCGCCGCGCCTCGATCGATCGGCGGGCGGAGGCGGCCGCCACAGGGTCGGCGCCCAGCCAATCGGGCCATAGCTTGGTCGGAGCGATTTCCACGCCGGCCACGCCCAGGACCGGCAACTGCGCCAGGATGGCGGATTGCTCGACGTCGTCCCAGGCGATGTTGGAGACCGCGAGCTTCATTTCGGCGCTGCCCGAGCGGCGGCGACGTAGGTGCCGATCCGGCGCATTGCCTCGTTGGCGTCATAGATGTAACCGCCCCTCCCGGCGAATATCGCCGCGTGGCGGGTGCGAAAATCGTAAGCGGCGCTGCCGCCTTCCGGCGGTTCGCCGATCGCGGCGCCGGGGAAGAAGCGGGCAACGATATCGCCGGTCCGCACCGGCTCGGTCACCAGATGCACGAGATTGAGGCCGGCGGCGGAGGCGATGCCGATGTCCTGCCACAGGCGATGCAGATCGTAGAACTGGAACCGGCTGGCCGGGTCGATCTTGGCCACCATGTTGTCGTGCACGAGGTCGAACAGAATGTTCTTGCGCAAATCCCAGCCGGTCAGCGCCGGCAGCCGGAGGACCAGAAGGTTCGGAAACATCTCCCGCATCGCCGCTTCCAGGCGCAGCCGGTTGGCGCCGTAGGCGTGGTTCGGCAGGGTTTCGCAATCGAAGCCCTCATCGGCGCCGGCAACCGGCGGCACGACATCGATGGTCGAGATCAGGATCGCCCGCTCGGCGGTCACCCCGGCCATCGCGTCGAGCGCGGTCTCGATCCCGGCCCAGTCCTGTGCGGGGTTCTGGTTGGCCCACCATTTCCGGCCCTGGGCGCCGGCGAAAACCAGGGTTGCAAAGTTTCTACCGGCGATGTCGCCGATATCGGTCGAATTGTAGCGCGCGGCGAATTCATGCTGGCGGAGCAAATTGCCGCCGACAAACCCGGTATGGCCGATCAGGGCGTCCATCTCAGACCGCCCGGCCGAGGCAGGCGATGGCGCAGGCCTGCGCCTCCACCAGCGACAATATCCAGCCATCGATCGTCACGGTTTCGCCTGTGGCGAAATCCTGCCGGATCCGGTCGCGGAATTTGCCCCGCAGGGCCGCCGGTTCCGAGTCGCGCAGATCCGCGTCCTCGAGTTGCAGCGCCTGCAGCATCGCGTTTCGCAGCGATGCCAAATCAGGGCGCGGCCCCGGATGGCCCAGCAGATATGCCCTGCCGATCGCCGCCGCCGCATCCCGGTCGGCGAACAGCCGCGCCAACGCGTCGGCCGGCGCGGCGGCAAGCCCACCGCCCGCCAGGCCGGCGAGGCCATCCCCCGCCAGGCCCATCGCGGTCAGAAGCAGGATCTCTCGCCGCGTTGGTGTCATTGCCGATTTCCTTGCATCGCCCGCTTCGATCACCCCATCCGCCGACGCAACTCATCGCCCAGGCGCAGCGCCAGCGCAACAATCGTCAGGGTGGGGTTGGCATAGCCGGAGGTGGGAAACACCGAGCTGCCGGCTATATACAGGTTGGCGATACCATGCACGCGGCAGGTCGCATCGACCACGCCAGTTTTCGGATCGTCCGACATCCGCGTGGAGCCCAGATGGTGCCGGCTGCCGACCATGTCATCCGGCCAGCCGCCGTCGGGCAGGGGTTTGCCGTTGACCCGCCCGAGCCCGAGCCGGCCAAACTCCAGCGCCACCATTTCCTGCGCCCGCCGATAGGTCCGCCGCTCGGTCGCGCTCAGCCGCCAGTCCAGCACCAGCCGGTTCTGCCCCAGCGCGTCGCGCTGCTGCGACAGGGTAACCCGGCTCGCTGGATTAGGGGTTTGCTCGATATTGATGTCGAGCACGGCGCCGGTGATCGGCCCGGTGGTCGGGCTGACCGGGGCGAACGGACTGCTGTGCCGCCGTGTCGCGGTGCGGTACAGCGAATCCGCCACGGCATCGCGGTCGCGCAGGATGCTGCCGACATCGTCCCACAGATGCGCCGGCAGCGTGAAGCTGGACAATGCGCCGGTCAGCGTCTTCAGCGCATCGATGCCGTCGATGACGCGATGCAGTTTCTGCATCACGATGCGAAAGCCGCCCGTCGCGTCGTTATCTGCCGCCAACGAGGGAGGTGCGTCGCCGGCGGCGAGGGTTGCGAACGCGCTGGTTCCGCGCAGCTCGGTTTCCCCGAAAAAAAGCGGCAGGGATGGGTCCGGGGCGGCAAACCGGGCGATTGCGGCGCGCGGGAACCAGGGATGGTCCATGAAATAGCGGCCGACCAGGTCGTTGGCATTGCCGAGCCCGGCGGCCTGCACGCCGTGCGACAGCAGCAGGATCCGCGCATTCTCCAACCCGCCCGCCGCCAGCACCACATAGCGTGCCTGCACCGAGAACGCCGGTCCACCGAGGCTGCTGACCTTGACCAGGTTGACCGCCGAGGCGGTCGCGTTGGCCGCCAGATCGACCGCGTTGGCGTTGAGATAGACCGTGACGGTGTCGGCCTCGCGCAGCGCATCGCGGTAGGTCTGGCCGAACCGGGTTGGCGGGCTGACCTGGAAGATCGCCGTCTTCAGCCGGGCGGGATCGAATTTCGGGCCGGCCTGACCGGTTTCCCGGATCCAGGTTTCGGCATCGTCGTAGTCGAACGGGCCGAGTTCGCACAGCCGCTGGGCCTGCTCATAATACGGTATCAACGATGCCCTTTGCAGCGGCCAGCCACTGAGCGGGATCGCCGCGCGGGGTTCAAAATCCAGCGCGTCGAGCGGTCGGCACCAGCCGGCCCAATGATTGGTGGTCCCGCCGAAGAACCGCAGACGCGAGATGTCGAGCGGGTAGTTTTGCAGTCCGATGACCTCGCCGGCGTCCAGATCCTGCGTTGTCGCGTCGAAGTCGAGATCGCCGCTTTCGAGCACCGCCACCGGAAAACCCGCGCCGCGCAGAGCCAGAGCCAGCGTGATCCCCGCCGCGCCGGCGCCGATGATGCACACGCCCGTCTGAACCACGGTATTCGGAGCAATGGTTCGCGCATCGATGAACATGCAGGGCCTGAATGGAGGGAAGCCGGGATGGGATGAACGCGCCGGAGCATTCAGGGAGGCGGTCTGGCGGCGCCCTTGACGACCAGGGTCGGTTTTGTCCGATTGGCGGAACCCGCGCCGATATAGGTCAGATCGTGGCCGTGGCCGGTGAGGTCAGGCTCTTTGGCGCCGCCGACCGGGTCGGCGGTGAAATTCCAGTAGCCCCACACGCGGGCGGCGCCCCAGATGGCGCGCGGGTCCTCGCCGTTGCGCATCCGCAGCAGTTCCTCGGAGGTGGGCACGCCGGTAACGATCGCCCAGTCGCGCAGCCCGCCATTGTAGACATGCGCATCTCCTACACCCTGCCCGATGAGATCGTAGTAGCTGCCGAACGTCGTGCTGCTCAGACCGGATGGCCATGGCAGGCATTGCGGAGTGGGTTCGTTCCAGACGCCTTCGAGGAAGATCTGGCTGTGGCATGCATCCTTGACGGACGCGGCGATGAACTGCCACTGGTTGAGGACATAGGCCACCGGCGTGCCGCCTTTGTACGGGCCGCGGAGGATTTTGGGTGCCTGGGCCAGCGCAACCCATGGCCCATTCCGCCACTCGAACAGGCTCGCACCCATTCCGTCGTCGCCAAGGCTTAGCGCGAAAGTGCCTTCGCTTCGATCTCTGTCGCTTTGAACTGCTGCCAGCATTCCCCAGGTCGGATGATCCTCGGCCCGGAAGAAACCAGCCATGAAGAACGGCTGCTCGGTTCTGGCAACGACCGCGTTCACGCGCGCCTGGGTGGCGAAATCGCCATGGTTGGCTTGGTCGCCGTGGAACTTCACGTACCGGTCGAACCGCGAATCCGGGATCGGAGTGCTGCCGGACGTTATTGGCGCAGTACAGTAGATCGGCGGGTAGGGCGCGGGGCCTGAGGCAGGGGGACAGGTCCAAAGCCACGGTCCGCTGCCGGTCAGTGCCGAGGCATTGCCAGTGGAGCACAGCCCGGTGGTCGGCGGTCGCAGCGCGATCAGGCCATTGGCTGGGCCACACCGGTTGGCGGCCTGGGGATCCGCCGGCTGGGCCGCTATTTCCGGCGCGCTTCCGGCAAGCAAGCCGAGACTGATCATCGCCCGAAGTGTCCACCGTCTGGGTCCGCCCCAGCCGGTTGCGCTGTGTCCAATCATGTCCTGGCCCCCGTCGTCATTTCAGCAGAAACCCCAGATTGGCCAGCGCTTCGCGCATGCGGTCGCGGCCCATCAGCGCCCGGGTGTCCTTCACCCGGCCGATTGCCTGATCCGACCAGTCGATGGGGTTCATCCGCTGCTCGTGCTGAAATTCGCGGATGCGCCGGTCGTAGGCGGCGATCTCCGACCCGTCCGAAGCTTCGTTGTAGCGTTCCCTGTGCAGCACCACCGATTGCGGCAGCCGCGGCTTGATTGCCTCGCCGGCGGATAAATCCGGCCATCCGACGCACAGGCCGAACACGCAGAACACGTTCGCCGGCAGCCCCAGTTCCGCCGCCACCTTCTCCGGATGGTTGCGCATGGCGCCGATATATACCCCGCCCAGGCCCATGGATTCCAGCGCCACGAAGGCGTTCTGCGCCGCCAGCGCCGCGTCGATCATCGCCACCATGCCGATTTCCAGGTAGTCGGCTCCGATCAGTTCGATCTCTCGCGCCTCCCCCAGCGCGCGGATGCGGCGCAGATCGGCCAGCCAGGCGATGAACAGCGGCGCCTCGCGGATATGTTTTTGGCCGCCCGCGTAGTCGGCCAGGCGGTTTTTCTTCTCCGGATCTTCCACCGTCACCAGACTCCAGACCTGAAGATTGGACGAGGAAGACGCACTTTGGGCGGCAGCGACAATCAGTTCGATCGTGCCCTGCGGCAAGGGCCTGGGCAGGAAATGGCGCACCGTGCGATGGCCGATCAGCGTCTCCAGCACCGGGTTCCACTGCGCCGGCGGCGCCATGGAAGGGTCGCGGTAGCGCTCCTGGAACAGGTTTTGGCCAGAAGCGGCTTCGGCAAAATCGATGTCTGCGGCCATGACGAACTCTTCGGCTAAAATGCTGCGTCGCGGCGATATTCCCCGAGCGTCCGGCTTCTGGCAACCTTGCCTTGCCATCGAGCTCGCCGCACGCCCATAGACGGCGGATGAAAAAGCAAATCCGGCTCAACGCCTTCGACATGAACTGCGTCGGCCATATTCAGCATGGAATGTGGGCGCATCCGCGCGACCGCTCGATCCATTACACCGAGCTGGATTACTGGACCGACATGGCGAAGACCCTGGAACGCGGGCTGTTCGACGGGCTGTTCCTCGCCGACATCATCGGCGTTTACGACGTGTTCGCCGCCAGCGCGGATTCGGCGATCCGCGGCGGCGTGCAAATCCCCGTTAACGATCCGGTGCTCCTGGTGCCGGCGATGGCGCAGGCGACCACCCATCTGGGTTTCGGCGTCACCGCCAACCTGACCTATGAGTCGCCGTACAGCTTCGCGCGCCGCTTTTCCACCCTTGATCACCTGACAAGGGGCCGCATCGGCTGGAACATCGTCACCGGCTATCTGGACAGCGGCGCGCGCGGCATGGGGCGCGAGCAGATGATCGCGCATGACGACCGCTACGACATCGCCGATGAGTTCATGGAGGTCTGCTACAAATTATGGGAGGGCAGCTGGGAAGACGGCGCGGTGCTGGCCGACAAGGCGCGCCGGGTCTACGCCGACCCCGCGAAGATCCACGCCATTCATCATCATGGCGCGCATTACCGGGTGGACGCCATCCACATGAGTGAGCCCTCGCCGCAGCGCACGCCGGTGCTGTACCAGGCCGGCGCCTCCGACCGTGGCCGCCGCTTCGCCGCAGCCCACGCCGAATGCGTATTCCTGAACAATGCATCGAAGGGGAACACGCGGGAGTTGATGCACGACATCCGTCTGCTGGCCGCCGCCGCCGGGCGCCGCCCTGCGGACATACTCGGGTTCGTGCAGTTCGCCGTGGTGGTCGCGCCGACCGAGGCAGAGGCGCGGGACAAATGCGAGGCTTACCGCGAATACGCCAGCACCGAGGGCGCGTTGGCGCATATGTCCGCCACCATGGGCATCGACCTGGCCGCGTTCGGACCCGACGAGCCGATCGGCTATGTGAAGACCGACGGCAACAACTCCCAGGTGGAATCGATCACCACCCGCTCGGCTTCGGTATGGACCGTGAACCGGCTGATGGAGCGGATGATTCTGGGCAGCCGCAACCCGCCGATCGTGGGTTCGCCGCAGACCGTCGCGGACGAACTGATTGCCTGGGTGGAGGAGACCGGGATTGACGGCTTCAACTTGTCGCGCACCGTCGCCCCCGAATGCATCGAGGATTTCGTCGATCTGGTGATCCCCGAATTGCAGTCCCGCGGCGTCTACAAAACCGCCTACGACGAAGGCACGTTGCGGCAAAAGCTGTTTTCCGCGCCCCCTGGGTCCGGCGCCAGGCTGCCAGCCAACCATCCGGCCGCTGCCTGGCGCCGCTGATCAGACATGCCAGAATTTTGATGTTGGGTGTGATCTGGTTCACAGCGCGCCGAATTTGCCCATGCCAAACTTGTCTTATCGTTTGGCGGTGCCCCAACACATTTGCTGAATGGTTGAGCCCTTGCGGTTCAGATCAACCCGGACCATTACTTGCGGCCCGATCGCTCGGCGATCGGGCCGTTTTTTTGGCGCCCGCTTGTCCTGTAGCCGCGATGCAGGTCGCCGACAGCCACCCCTCATAGAAAAATTTGGGCTTCGACACGATGTCCCGCGGTCCGTTCAGGCACGTGTTCGCCATCCCACAGGTTATTTTTTCCCAAGCGGGCAATCCCCCTCCGTCAGAGGCCGAAATGCCGCATCGCCGGGGATCACGCGGAGCACGTTCAGAATATCCCACGGAGCCTTTGACTCGGCCGGCGACTTGACCTGCACCAGCCGCATATCATGCACCATACGCCCATCGAGGCGCAGCTTGCCGCCGGTGGTGAAGGCGTCGTTGATCGGTAGCTCCCGCATCTTCGCCATCACCGTCATGGCGTCATCGGTGCCGGCCGCCTTGACCGCGTTCAGGTAATGCAGGGTCGCGGAATAGACCCCGGCCTGCACTTCGGTCGGCATCTTCTGGGCCTTGTCATAGAACCGCTGGGCAAAGGCGCGCGCCTTGTCGTCCTGGTCCCAGTAGAACCCGGTGCCGTAGACAATCCCCTGCGCTACCTGCGGGCCGAGGGCTTTCGCCTCCGACAGGAACATGGCGATCGCCGCCAGTTTCTGGCCGCGTTCGGTCAGGTGGAACTCGGACGCCTGTTTCACGCCATTGATCAGGTCGGAGCCGGCATTGGCGAACACCACCACCTGCGCCCCCGATGCCTGGGCGGACAGCAGCTGAGAGGAAAAATCCGTCGCACCCAGCGGGTGGCGGGCCGAGCCCAGCACCTTCCCGCCCGCTTCCCGGATGAACAGGGTCGCGGTCCGCTCCAGCGCGTAGCCGCCGGTGTAATCCACGGTGATGAAGAACCAGGTGGAACCCGCCTCCTTTGCCATCCCGGTCCCGAGCACCTTACCCAGCGCGTAGCTGTCATAGGTCCAGTGGACGCCGGTCGGCGAGCATTGCGCGCCGGTCAGGCTATCGGTCGAAGCTCCGGAGACGATGGAAATGCGCCCCTTTTCTTTCGCCACCCCCTGCACCGCCAGCGCAACGGCGGAGTTCGGCAGGTCGACAATCATCGAGACGCCTTCCTGATCGTACCATTGCCTGGCGATCGCCGCGGAGGCGTCCGGTTTGTTCAGCGTATCGGCGCTGATCATCGTAATCGGCTGGCCCAGCACGCTGCCGCCGAAATCCTCCATCGCCATCTTCGCCGCCAGGATCGAACCAGGGCCGGAAATATCGGCATAGGCAGAGGTTTGATCGGTCAGCACGCCGATCTTCACCCCCGCCGCCTCCGCGGTGGCGGGAATGGCAACGGCGGCCAGCACGACCAATAAATGGAACAGGAGCATCAATGGTTCTTCCCTTCGTGGCGGCCGTCTTGCGGGCCGATCGTTTCTAAACAGGTTTGCCGGGATTGGCCGGACCGGCGCTTTAGCTATCAGCGGTGGCACGCCATGGTAAGGATCTGCCTTCGGGGTTCCTGTTCAGCAGATGCCGGCGGATGTCTGGGCCAGGACCGTGCGCAATGGCAGGCCGAAATAAGCCCGGTGCAGCGCGTCGTCCTGGTACGGTGCGGCGACAGTTCCCCGCATCCTGCGCGCCGAGGCTAGCTGCACTCCTGGGCAAGCTGCGCTCAGTCAGGGCGACCCCGACTTTCCGATGATCAGTGCCGAACCAGCGGGCACTCGCTCTCCGCCAGCGGACGGAAGGCCTGCTCGCCGGGGATTGTGGCAATCACCGACGCCAGGTCCCACTCGCCATGCGATTCGGCCGGAGTCTTCACCTTCAGCAGATACAGGTCCCGGATTACCCGCCCGTCCTCGCGGATGTGCCCGTCATGGGTCATGAAGTCGTTGATCGGGGTTGCCCGCATCTTCGCCATGACCGCGCGCGCCTCGTCGGTTCCAGCCGCATCGATCGCCTTCAGATAGTGCATCACGGCGCCGTAGACGCTGGCCTGGAACATGGTCGGCATGGCGCCGTGCAGCTTGCGGAACCGTTCGGCGAACGCGCGGGTCGCATCGTTCTGGTCCCAGTAGAACGCGGCGACGAACAGCAATCCCTGCGTGGCCGGTAGACCGAGCGCATGCAGGTCGGTGACATCGGTGAGCAACGCGGCCGGCTGCATGGTCTTGTTCAGGCCGAATTCGTGAAACTGCTTCAGCGCGTTCATCATCGGCGCGCCCGACGTCGCCAGGCCGAGCACGGTAGCGCCGGACTGCGCCGCCCGGGTTAGATACGCGGAAAAATCGGTCTCGCCTGGCGGATGCAGCGCGTGGCCGAGAACCCGCCCGCCACTCGCCTGCACGAAGCGCGTTGCTTGTGCCTCCAGCGCATGGCCGAAAGTGTAATCGATGGTCAGGAAATACCAATCCCGCCCGCCCTGCGCCACGATGGCCTTACCCAACGCGGCGGGCATCGCGTAGGTGTCGTAGGTCCAATGCGCCGAAACCGGCGTGCACGCCTTGTTGGTCAGCGCGTCCGAGCCGGCCGAGGTGGCAATGGTGATGCGGTTCTTCTCCGCCGCCATTCCCTGCACGGCGATGGCGACCGAGGAGTTACCGAGCGAGAAGATCGCATCCAC
>JAYTXR010000257.1:0-4596 GCA_043742865.1 Acetobacteraceae bacterium | reverse complement strand
AGATCGGGTTCGGCCGGGACCAGCGCCAGCCCTGGAACGAAGCTGGCGCGGGTGGCGGAGGCCAGGGAAACGCCGTCGGTGAGCAGGCGGTAGCTGCCGGTGGCACGATCCGTGTGGGCGACACCCAAGCCGGTGGACGCATTGCCCTGTGGATCGAGGTCGATCAGCAGCACGATTTCGCCGTTGGCCGACAGTGCCGTGGCCAGGTTGATCGCCGTGGTAGTTTTGCCGACGCCGCCCTTCTGGTTGGCGATGGCGATCACGCGGGGCGGGCGGGACGGATCAGGCTGGGAATTCGACAATGGCGATCTCACGGATCCGGAGGATGCTGGCTTGGGCGGAGGTGCGGCTGGGGAAGCGCTCGGTGCGCATGTGCCACCGCGGGGCGGCTTGCGTCAATTCGGCATCGGCATTGGCGCCCTTCAGAAACAGGCAGACGCCGTCCGCAGTCAGCAGCGGCGCGGCGAGGGCCAGCAGGACGGGTAGCGGCGCCACGGCGCGGGCGGTGATCAGCTTGGCGGGCGGAATGCGCGCCGCCTCGATGCGGGTGGCGTGAACGGTGGCGGGTGCGGCGGCGATCCGGGCGGCTTCGCGCAGAAAGGCGCATTTGCGCTGATCCGATTCGATCAAATCGAACGGAATGCCGGTGGCGATGGCAAGGATCAGGCCGGGAAAACCGCCGCCGGAGCCGAGATCGATCGCTTTGGCCGGGGCAGGGAGGAGACGCATCAGCGGCACGAGTTGCAGCGAATCGGCGATATGGCGATCCCACAGATGAGACTCGTCGCCCCGCGCCACCAGATTGACGGTGCGGTTCCAGCGCAGCAGCAATTCCGCGAAGCGGTCGAGAGCGTCCGCCGCCGAATCCTCCAGGCCGGCCAGACCGAGGATAGACTGTGTGACAGCTGAACGCGGGTGTTTCACGTGAAACACCGGGATGGCAAAAACGAGCGATGTTTCACGTGAAACACCTCAGGCCGCTCGGCTGGAAATCCGTTTGCGAAGATAAGCGACGATCGCTCCCAAAGCCGCCGGCGTCATGCCCTGAATTCGCGAAGCAGCCCCCAGCGAGGGCGGGCGGTGCAGATCGAGCTTGGACCGCAATTCCGCCGACAACCCGCCGATCGCGGAATAATCGACTGCCTCCAACGAAACCGCTTCCTCGCGCCGAAAGCTGCTTATCTCCGCAGTCTGCCGACCCAGATACCCGGCATAGCGCGCTTCCGTCTGAACCTGGGCTAAAACCCGCGGCGGCAGATCGCGAAGCCACGCAAACGCCTCCGTCAAAGCCTCCGGAGACACCGCGGCATGGCCTAGCAATTCCAGAACCGAACGCCATTTGCCGTCGGCACGGATCGAAATACCGGCCCGTTCCAACGCCCCAGGATGGGCGCCCTCGGCGCGCGCGCGCGCCAACGCGGAGGCCACCGCCACCCTATGGCACTCAAACGCCGACGCCCGGACATTCCCCACGCAGCCCCATTTTACTCCCAGCGATGTCAGCCGCAAATCCGCGTTGTCCGCCCGCAAACTCAGCCGGAACTCGGCACGGGAGGTGAACATCCGATAGGGCTCGTTGACGCCCTGGGTGGTCAGATCGTCCAGCAGAACGCCAATATACGCCTCGGAGCGATCCAACTTCACCGCTTCCGATCCGCCAGCCAACCGTGCTGCGTTCAGGCCTGCCATCAAGCCCTGTGCGGCGGCTTCCTCGTAGCCGGTGGTGCCATTCACCTGGCCGGCCAGGAACAGCCCGGGCAAAGCTCGCACTTCCAGCGACGGGCTCAGCGCCCGCGGATCGACGAAATCATATTCCACCGCATAGCCCGGGCGGATCATCCGGGCGTGCTCGAGGCCCGGGATGCTCACCAGCATCGCCTGCTGTACATCGGCCGGCAGGCTGGTGGAAATGCCGTTCGGATACACCACGGGATCGTCCAGGCCCTCGGGTTCCAGAAAGATCTGGTGACGGTCCCGATCGGCGAAGCGTACTACCTTATCCTCGATCGAGGGGCAGTAGCGCGGGCCGGCGCCGGAAATGCCGCCGCCATAGACCGCCGAGCGGTGCAGATTGGCACGGATGATCGCATGGGTCGCCGGCGTGGTCGCAGTGATCCGGCATTCGATCTGCCGATTGGCGATCGCTTCTGTCAGGGTGCTGAACGGTTCGGGCACCGCATCGCCGTGATCGGCCGGCAAGCCCGTCCAATCGATCGACTCCCGGTCGAGCCGCGGCGGCGTGCCGGTCTTCAGCCGGCCCAGCGGTAGCTCCAGCCGCGCCAGCGTATGCGCCAGCCCGACCGAAGGCGCCTCGCCAACCCGCCCGGCCGGGGTCTGGCTATCGCCGATATGGATCACCCCGCGCAAAAATGTTCCGGCGGTCAGCACCGCCGCCGCGCAAGCTATGCGAGTGCCATCGCCGCAGATAACCGCGGCCAGCCGGCCATCGGCGCCGATCTCCAGATCCTGGGCAGTACCCGCGCGCAGCTCCAGGCCCGGAGTTTCCGCCAGCAGCGCCTGCATCGCCTGGCGATACAGACCACGATCCGCCTGGGCCCGGGGGCCGCGCACGGCCGGACCCTTGCTACGGTTCAACAGTTTGAAGTGAATCCCGGCCAAATCCGCGGCGCGGGCCATAACGCCGTCCAGGGCGTCGATCTCGCGCACCAAATGGCCCTTGCCGATGCCGCCGATGGCGGGATTGCACGACATCTCGCCGATTGTTCCTAGCCGATGGGTCAGCAGCAGCGTCCGCGCCCCCATCCGCGCCGCCGCCGCCGCCGCCTCGCAGCCGGCATGGCCGCCGCCAACCACCACTACATCGAATTGCCCGGTCATAATCCCATCGATCTCCATCTGCCGCCTTTATAGGCCGATTGATCGCCAACCTCCACGCGACGCTGTGTGATTACTTCCCAATACAGAATTGACCAAAAATATCGCCCAACAGGTCCTCGACTCCCACCGCTCCGGTGATCCGGCCAATCGCGCCCAACGCCAGGCGCAAATCCTCGGCCCGAAGCTCCGGCCATTCCGCTGCCGCTGCCGCATCCAGCCGTTCGCTCGCGGTCGTCAACGCGACGCGATGACGCTGGCGGGTCAGCGGCGGGGGACCCGCACCCTCGGTCAGCGATCGAGCGCGCTCGGCCAACCGGGCGCGCAACGCTTCGATCCCCGCACCCGTCAGCAGGCTTATTCCGAGTGCGCCTTCGGGCAATTTTCCTCCCAAATCGATTTTATTGCAAATTCGTAACATATTGCTGCCGCCGACATCCGCAACCCCGGCAAACACATCGCCGACCGCCAACACCAGGTCCGCAGCCTCGGCTCGGGCGCGGGCGCGGCGCACGCCTTCGGCCTCGATGGCATCCTCGGTATCGCGCAGGCCCGCGGTGTCGACCAAGGTCACCGGAATACCAGCCAGGACGATCCGCGCTTCCAGCGCATCGCGGGTGGTTCCCGGCAGCGGCGAAACAATCGCCACGTCGCGCCCTGCAAGCAGATTGACCAGCGACGATTTACCGACATTGGGCGGGCCGGTCACCGCGAACACCAACCCGTCCCGCAATTTCTCGCCGCGACGCCGATCGTCCAGATGGGTCCGGATTTCGCCCCGCAAGGCGTCGATATCGGCAACGACCCGTTGCTCCACCTCCGCGGGCAAATCCTCGTCGGGAAAATCGATCAGCGCCTCCTGCTGCGCCAACAGCCAGCGCAAACGCCCGGCCCAGTCGCGGTAGACCACCCCCAGCTCGCCATCTAGCTGGCGCAGCGCCTGTTTCCGTTGGGCCTCGGTCTCCGCCGCGATCAGGTCGCCGACCGCCTCGGCCTCCAGCAGATCCATCCGCCCGTTCAGAAACGCCCGGCGGGTGAACTCCCCGGGCTCCGCCGGCCGGCCACCCAACGCGGTCAGCGCATCGGCCACGCCGGATAATACCGCCCTGCCGCCGTGCAGAAACAGTTCAAAAGAATCCTCGCCGGTATAGCTGCCCGGCGCCGGCAGCCAGAGTACCATCGCTTGGTCCAGCAACGCTCCATCCGGGCCGCGCAATTTGCGCAGCATTGCCTGGCGTGGCGGCGGCAAGGTCCGGCAGAGTCCGCTCAACAAATCGGCGCTGCCCGGCCCGCTGACCCGCATCACCGCGATCGCCGCTCTCCCGGCGCCCGAAGCCACCGCAAAGATCGTGTCCGACAGGTGGGTGTCGGGTTCGCGCCTCAGCGGATTTCCGGGGGCAGAAAAAGCGCCTCCACCCGGCCGCCGTCGCGCAAATGCGTTTCCAGCACCGCATCCACCGCTTCGCGCGAACCAATTTTGTACCAGACGCCTTCCGGGTAGATCACCACGCAGGGCCCCTGTTCGCATCGGTCCAGACAGCCGGCATTGTTCACCCGTACATGGGTCAGACCCAATTCCTTGGCCCGAACCTTCATGTAGTCGCGCAGCTGCTCCGATCCGCCGGCCGCACAGCAGCCGCGCGGATGCCCGTCGGGACGGCGGTTGGTGCAGACGAAGACATGCGCCTCGTAATACATCGGCGGGTCTGCGAGTTGGCGTTCGCCCATGGTCCTGTTCCCTGATCCATTCACCTCTATCTA
>JAYTXR010000256.1:0-3946 GCA_043742865.1 Acetobacteraceae bacterium | reverse complement strand
AACCTGAAGGTCATAGGTTCAAATCCTATCCCCGCAACCAAAAAATAATATCGCAAACCTACGAAAAGCCCGGTCGCCTATGCGCCGGGCTTTTCGGCGGAGAGAGCGAGCAGGTAGACCGTCCAGCACGCCGCTTATTTGTCCACTAAGTTCGGCTCCCGTGTGGATTCTCCTGACACGTCGCCTTAAGGTGGCCGACAGACATGCCAGACCGAGGGTTTATGGCAGCGCCGATTGATATCGTCGAAACGATGGAACACACGATGCCGGATCCGACGACCCAAACAAGCGATGAAGCCGCTTTGGCGCAGCTGATCGTCAAGACTCTTAACCTGGATGTCCCGGCGACCGATCTCGACCCGGAAGCACCCTTGTTCGGTGAGGGTTTGGGCCTGGATTCTATCGACATCCTGGAGATCGCCCTGGCTATATCGCAAACCTACGGCGTGCAATTGCGGTCGGATGGCGAGAACAATGCGGCGATCTTCCGGTGCCTGCGGAGTCTGAACGACGACGTGCAGCGGCTTCGGCCGGCGTGAACGCCAAACCTGGCATTTCGCCGGGGCGGGCGTTGTTGTTCTCGGCATTGCTTTTGGCACCGCTGGCGATGCATCTCGCCCTTATGAACCACCGTTTTATGGCTGTCGCTGGGATATTGATCGTCGTTCAGGCGGTTCTCGTGACCTGGATCGCGTTGGAATCGTTCGCCCGGCGCATAATTCGCGTCGGAGCCTGCGCGACGGTCTTTCTGCTCACGCTTTCCGTATGTCGGTTTGCCGATAACGGCCCCGCGGTCGCCTCGGCACTCCCGCATGCGATGGCCTATCTGACGTTGCTGGCGGTCTTTGCACCCTCACTGCTGCCAGGACGAGAAGCGGTCGTGACTATCTTCGCACGCAAGGCGCGAGGCCATTTGCCGGATCGGGTCCTGCGTTATACCCGTCGGGTGACCTGGGCATGGTGCTGGTTTGCGGTTATCCAGCTGATCGGTTCCATGCTGTTGCTGCGGTTCGCGCCGCTGTCGGCGTGGTCGCTGTTCGTCAATGCCTGTAACCTGCCTTTGGTCGGGATACTGCTCGGCGCAGAATATGCCTACCGACAATGGCGCTACGCCTCTGAACCGCCGGAGCGGCTGGCCGATATATGCCGGGTTTTTAAACAAATGAGAACAGGGCCGATCCGTGAGGATCTGTAGCGGATGCCGATGACCGAGCCTCCGCTGCTTCGCGGACCGCGGCAAAAATCGATTTTCGCCCGGCGCTCCGACGGCGCTATCTCCGTCGAGACATTCCTGCGCGATGTCGCAGCTCTCGCAAAGCTGCTGCCAGACCATGGGTATGTGGTCAACCTTTGCAGGGACCGTTATCGTTTTGCGGTCGGTTTTTCGGCCGCACTGTGCCGCCGCCAGGTCAATCTTCTGCCGCCGCACGATGCCGCGGAAATCCTCGAGCAGCTGGCCCGCGATTATCCCGACGCCTATTGCCTTGCCGATGTCGCCTCGCAAGCTGGCGCCGCGGTTTTCCGCTATCCGCAAAAGCTGACCCACAGCGCCGCGCTGCCAACGGTGCCGCGTTTCCTCGCCGGTCAACCGGCGGCGGTATTGTTCACTTCCGGCTCCACCGGACGGCCGCAGCCGCATGGCCGGAGTTGGGGGGAACTGGTCGAAAGCGCGCTGGCCGCGGGAAGACGGCTCGGCATCCCGTCCCTGGGAGAGGCTGCTCTGCTCAGCACGGTGCCGCACCAGCACAGCTATGGCCTCGAATCCATCCTGATGCTGGCGTTACAGCACGGGCTTGTGCTGCATGCCGGGCAGCCTTTCTACGCTGCCGATATCGTGGCCGAGCTCGCCGCGGCTCCGCGGCCACGGGTGCTGGTGACCACCCCGGTTCATCTGCGGGTTCTGCTGGCGGAGGCCGGTGAACTTCCCGCAGTTGACCTGTTGCTATCCGCGACCGCGCCGCTTTCCACCGATCTGGCATGCGAGGCCGAGGCGCGGTTTGTCGTGGCGCTGTATGAAATCTACGGCTGCTCCGAAGCGGGGCAAATCGCCGCCCGTCGCACCGCGATGACCGAGCAGTGGCGTTGTCTGGACGGTATTGTGCTACGCCAGGATGCGGAGGGCACGTGGGCCTCTGGGACGCCGATCGCCGTGGAGACACTGCTGTCCGATATCATCGCGCTGCACGATCCCGAACGATTTATGTTGCAAGGCCGCATTGCCGATCTGGTCAACGTCGCCGGTAAACGCTCCTCACTGGCGCATTTAAACCACCACCTCACGGCTATAGATGGGGTGCTGGATGGCGCCTTTGTTGCCGCCGATGACAACGGCGATGCCGTCAGCCGGCTGACGGCCTTTGTGGTGGCCCCCGGATTGAGTGTTGAGGACATCCTGACGGCGCTGCGCCGGCGGATCGACGCGGCCTTCCTGCCGCGGCCACTGCATCTGGTCACCGCGCTGCCGCGCAATTCCCTGGGCAAGCTGCCACGCGAGGATCTTCTGCGCCTGCTCGATCAGTTCCGGGAAGCCTAGCGAGTGGCTCCCCCTATGGTTGAGCGCGATCTCTCAGACGATGATCGCTCCACGGATGGCCATTTTCCCGGCGATCCGATCATCCCTGCCGCCGTGCTGCTGCGGGAAGTCGTGCGCGCCCTGAGCGATGGCGGGGCCAAATTCTGCCACGAAATTCGCTCCGCGAAGTTCCTCCATCCGGTACGCCCTGGCGACCGCCTGTCCATCTCCTGGCAGGAAGGAGTGGCCGGCGAGATCGGTTTTTCCTGTTCGACCGGTAATCCCGAACGCCGTGTGGTCGTGGGCACAATGCGGGTTCGGGCGTGGTGATGGCGCGGGATGCGGCAAGGCAGGATTGGGCAACCCGCCGGGAGCGTGGCACGGTGCCGCTGATCCGACTGATGGTCTGGATCGTGCTGCGGGTCGGGCGGCCTGCGGCCCAGACGCTGCTGGTGCCGGTTGTCGTCTATTTTTTCCTGTTTTCGGCAAAATCCCGCGCGGCGTCACTGGCCTATCTCGGCCGGGCGCTCGGCCGTCCAGCAACAGCGGTCGATCGATGGCGCCACTACTGGTGCTTCGCGAGCTGCCTTCTCGACCGCGTGTGGCTACTCAACGGCCGCTTGGATCTATTCGAGATATCCGTGCAGGGCGAGAAATTCGTAACTGCCATTCGCGCGCGGGCCGGCGGCGCCTTCTTGTTCGGCGCCCATTTCGGCAGTTTCGAGGTGGCGCGTTCGGCCGGGCGACACATGGCCGGCGTTAAGACCAGTTTGATCATGTTCGAAGCCAACGCGCGCAAGACCAATGCCGTGCTGAATTCGATCAATCCCGCGCTGGCCATTGAGATCATCGGCCTCGGCAAGCCCGGCTCAATGCTGATGGTAAGGGACCGCCTGGATGACGGCCATCTGGTCGGAATTCTTGCCGACCGTTCGCTGACCGGGGAGCGGTCGGTGTCGATACCGTTCCTGGGGGCGCCTGCACGCTTTCCTGTAGGGCCGTTTCGTATGGCGGCGCTGCTCCGACAGCCGGTGCTGCTGATGCTCGGCCTGCGACGCGGCGGGGGGCATTATGACGTTATTTTTGAAACTATATCGTCGGATCCCGCCATCGACGAGATCGAGTCGACGATGTGCCGCTACGTGGCACGGCTGGAGCAACATTGCCGCGATGCGCCCTATAACTGGTTCAATTTTTATGATTTTTGGGCATGAGCGGGGATCGTTTTCTGGGCACGCCTGGTCTGCTCGGGATGCTGGGAATGGCGCTGGTGCTCGCCGGTGCGCCGTGCGCCGTGGGCGCGGAACCGCCAGCCAGCTGGGGGTTGGCGCAACTGATGGCTGGGATGCAGCAGGTCCGCGCCGCCACCGCACGCTTCGTCGAACGCAAGCAGGTTCGGTTGCTGAACCAGGCTCTGCAATCCTCCGGCAAGCT
>JAYTXR010000255.1:0-6140 GCA_043742865.1 Acetobacteraceae bacterium | reverse complement strand
GGGCGTCAGCCGCCGATCCGCATAAGCCGGGGGGCTTCCTCGCGCAGCCATGGAATGGCCGCGTGCTTATGCGCGGTCAGCTCATCGACCAAAGCCCAGAACCGGGGGCCGTGATCCATGTGCCGCAGATGCGCCACCTCGTGGGCAGCGACGTAGTCCTGGGCGTATTCGGGCGCCATCACCAGGCGCCAGCTGAACGACAGCGATCCGTCCGCGGCACAGCTGCCCCAGCGGCTTCGAGTGTCCTTGACCGTGATGCGTTTGGGCCGGACGCCGGCCAGGGCGGATTTCTCACCCACCAGCGTGCCCAGGCTTCGCGCGGCCTCGTTGCGCAGGAAATCCTGCGTGCGGCGGCGCAGGAACTCGGCAGCACCGGTGACGACCAGTTCGCCGTCGCGCAGAAAAGCGCCGCCACGCGCGGCTTGGTCGTGGCGGATCCGGTGCGGTTGGCCGGCGATCGGTATGATGGCGCCGTCGGTGAAGCGCACCGCCTCCGGCAGGGCGGCCAGCCGGTCGGCGAGCCAGTCGGTGTGGTTCATCAGCAGCGCCATGCCGGCGCGGCGGCTGGCGCGCATTGGCAGGGTGACGACGATGGCCCCATTGCGCGGGTCGATGCGCAGGCTGACCCGGCGCGCCCGGGCGCTGCGGCGCCACTGAACCAGCGCCGGTCCATTCGGTAATTCCAGCAACTCCGGCGGCGGCACTTCCATGGGTCAGAGAAAGCGCCGCACGCCGCGATTCGTCAAAGCAAATTCAGGCCGCTTCGGCCAGTTGCACACCCGAGGCGTCGAACGCGGCGAACAGCCTGGCCTGGTGTTCGCCGGTCAGCCGCATATGCGGCGGGCGGATGTTCAACCAGGCCGCATCGCTGGTATGGCGGGCTTTCAGCGCCTTCAGCCCGGGGATCAGCGGCACCATGGTCACCGCCTTGCGGGTGGCGGTCAGCGTGAGCTGTGCCGCCGCGCCGGCGGCATTGTCCCAATCGGCAAACACCCGCGCGCCGATGGCGCAGTTCACGTTGGCCGCGGCGGTGATGCAGCCGGCGCCGCCGGCGGCGAGCAGGTCGGCCAGCAGGCTGTCATCGCCGGCATAGACCTCGAAACCATCCTTGGCGAAATGCTCGGCGTAGCCGCGCGTGTTGGCCCAGTCGCCGCTGCTGTCCTTGATGCCCTTGAACAGGGTCGGATAGGCCTTGAGCAGCCGGCCGATCAGCTCGATGCCGAACGGCACCGCCGATTGGGCCGGGAAATGATACAGATAGATCTGGATATCGCCGCCGACGCGCTGCGCCACTTCGGAGAAATAGGCGAACAGCCCGTCATCGGACGGGTTCTTGTAGAAGAACGGCGGCAGCAGCAGCGCGCCGGGGCAGCCGAGTTTTGCCGCCTCCCGGGTCAGCTTGACGGTATCGGTCAGCGCCGGGGTGCCGGTGCCGGGCAGCAGCTTGGCTGCGGGGATGCCGCGCTCGACCAGGCCCTGCATCACCTCGATCCGTTCGTCGATGCCGATCGAGTTGGCTTCCCCGGTGGTGCCAAGAATGGCCAGGCCGTTGCAGCCATTGGCCAGCAGCCAGCGGCAATGCGTTGCCATGCGGTCGAGGTCGATCGACAGATCGGGGCGCATCGGGCTCAGCACGGCGGCGTTGATGCCGCCATAGAGGGCATTCTTCAACATTCTGGCGTCTCCTGGTGGGATCATTTCGGGCGGCAGCGAGTGGCCGGAGGTTGCCTGGTTTTCGGCGTCTTGCTGGGCCAGTCGACGATGTGATGCTCGAGCGGGCCGGCCCGGCGTTCGTCGATCGCGCGGCCGGTGATGGAAACGCCGGAGCTGTGCACGGTGTTGGGGTCGCCCGATACCAGCGGATGCCACCAGGCCAGGTCTTTGCCCTCCGACAGCCGGCGATAGGCGCAGCTGGGCGGCAGCCAGTCTATTTCGTTCAGCGTTTTCTGCGTCAGGTTGACACAGTCGGGCACACGGCGGCGGCGGTTGGCATAGTCGCCGCAACGCGCAGTGCCGAGGTCGAGCAGCCGGCAGGCAACGTTGGTGTAGGCGAGGTCGCCGGTGTCCTCGAAGCGCAGCTTGTGTAGGCAGCAGCGTCCGCAGCCGTCGCACAGCGATTCCCACTCGTCATGGGACATCTGCGACAGGGTCTTGGTCTTCCAGAACGGGGGAGCCGGCTCGCTCATTGTCCGGCACATTAGGCCGCCCGGCCGGCGGACGGAAGCGCTACGGCTTTTTGGGTAGCTGCAATGTCTGGGGCGCGCCCCCGCCGGCCGGCGGGGGCAAGCTCTGTTGCTGAACCGGGCCACGCGCGGCCGGCGGCGGCAACGGGGCGAGCCGGTCGGGCGGGCTGACCGGCGCAGATACCGCCGGGCCCGCCGCGACGCGGGTGAGCACCTCGCGCAACGGGTCGGCGCCCTGGTTGGCACCCTGCATGCCGATGACGATGTTCCGGGATGCGAGATCCTTGCCGTAATAGACATGGTTCCAATCGCTGCGCGTGCTCATCACGCTGCCTTGCAGCGAGACGCCGGCGAACAGGCCGCGGGTTTTCGCAAACGCCACGATGTCGGCGCCGGCCGCGGCGGTGGTGGCGCCGCCGACCCCCGCCCCGAGATCCGCTAGCGCGATGGACACGTCGCCGCCGAGCTTGATCTGGCTGTCGAGCACCGCGTTCAGGCCCTTTTGCGTCAGGATCATCATGATGAATTCGCTATCCTGGACGCCGATCTGCAGGCCGAGGCTGCCGCCGCCCATCCCGTAGAACGATGGATAGGACCAGGAGCCGGCGCCGTCGCGCGCCACCAGCACACAGTCCCCGCCCTCGCCGCCGAGGAAAAATCCCATTTTGAACACGCGCGGGCAGATCATCACCGCCCGCGCCTGGCGCAGCTGGCTTTTCGGATCGCGGGCGTCGGCCGGGCCGACGATTTCCTGCACCGCCAACGTGGCGCGGTCGACCAGCGCCTGCTGTTCGGACTGCGCGGCGGCCGGCTGCGCCGCCAGCATCAGCAGGAAAGCGAGGGCGAAGGTCTGGATGGCGGTGGCACGCGACATGACGGCTCTCCGGGAAGACTGAGGTCCAATGATCGTCCAGATTAAGGCACGGCCCCGATTCGGGCCGAACGGTAAGTTGGGAGGAACCGGGTGGCGAAAATAGGGCAGGTTTTGGCTTGCAATGGGCCGGAAACTCCGGAGGATACGGCGTTGCAGGCCGGACGGATCGTGCTGCCGGCCCCTGCCACCAATGCCGCGATGCCGAATTTGTGAAGCCTGGTCGCCCCCGTACATCCGATGCGCCATCAAGGATGTGAGGCGGGACGCGGCAAACGACACCGATAACGATGGGGAAAACAGCGATGCAGAGCTATCAGTTCGACGACCGCGACATCACCTGGCGCGGGTTCGACTTTCTCGGCACGCAGTATTACGTGCAGGCGGTGGACGCGGCGATGGGCATCGTCGACGTGCTGATCAAGTTTCAGCCGAACACGCCGGGCAAACTGCACCAGCATCTGATGGATTACAGCACCTTCGTGCTGCAGGGCGAGCTGCGGTTCTGGCATCCGGACGGCTCGTTGAAGGAGATCCGCCCGGCGGGCAGCTACGTTCACGGCGCCGCCAACGGCGAGCCGCACACGGAAGGTGCGGGCGATCAGGCGGCCATCGTGCTCTACAGCATCCGCGGCGGCACCGGCGATATGTTCGCGGTGTTCGAGCAAGGGTCCGACGAGGTGCACAAGCTCGGCTTCGCGGATTTCCAGGCGGCGCTGGCCGACCAGGTCGCGACCGGGGCCGCCGCGAAGGTCGCGTCACGGGCCGCCTGACCCGGAACCAGGTAACCGCTGGAACCGGGGGGATTGCGACTACGTTGGGCCGGCGGCAAACACCTCGTCCCAGGCCTGACGGAGCGCGATGTCGGCCTCCGCCATCGTTGCCAATATGCCGAGTTGCTGCAGGCTGGTCACCCCGTGCTCGGTGATCCCGCAGGGTATGATGCCGGAAAAATGCGATAAATCCGGCTCCACGTTCAGCGCCACGCCGTGCCAGCTGACCCAGCGCGTGACGCGCACGCCGATCGCGCCGATCTTCGCCTCGGTGCCGGCGGCCCGATCGGCGACCCAGATGCCGACGCGCCCTGTGCGACGTTCGCCGCGGACATTGAAGCGGTCCAGCGCGCGGATCAGCCATTCCTCCAGCCCGTGCACGAAGCAGCGCACGTCGCGCGCCGGCACGCTGCCGTGCCGGCGGTCGAGGTCCAGCAGCACATAGCCGGTGCGCTGACCGGGACCGTGGTAGGTCCAGTGCCCGCCGCGGCCGGCGGCGTAAACCGGGAAACGGTCCGGCTGCCGCAATTCCTCGGGCTTGGCCGAGGTGCCGGCGGTGTACAGCGGCGGGTGCTCGACCAGCCAGACAAGTTCGTCCGCAGTGCCGGCGCGAATGGCGGCCACCCGGGCCGCCATTGTCTCCAACGCCTCCGGATAGGCGGTCAGCCCCCCGGTGATGCGCCACTCCGGGGTGCGTTCGATCATTGATGGTGAGGAATTCATCGGCTATACCGCGCTGCCTATGCGGTCGTGGCGAAATGGTAGACGCGCAAGCTTGAGGTGCTTGTGGGGGAAACCCTGTGGAAGTTCGAGTCTTCTCGACCGCATTCAGTCCATCCGTTGTGTGATAGAAGCAAGGCCAGGGGGCGCTGCCCCCTGGACCCCCGCCAAAGGCGAGCCTTTGGAATCCTTCCGTAGTTTTGGGGTGCAAGGGGGCCTACTCGGACCCGGCAAGGTCTCGGTTGGCCCCCTTGCACCCCAAAACTAAGTATGGGGTTCTAAGGGCTTGCCCTTAGCGGGGTCCAGGGGCAGCGCCCCTGGCCTTGCTTCCTTCAAGGACACATAGCGATGGATCAAGATTTCCGTAAGGCGGCGCTGGATTATCATCGGTTTCCGAGGCCGGGGAAGCTGTCGGTGGAGCCGACCAAGCGGATGGCGACGCAGCGCGACCTGGCGCTGGCCTATTCGCCGGGCGTGGCGGCCGCCTGCGAGGCGATCGTCGCCGATCCGGATGCGGCCTATGACTACACCGCGCGCGGCAATCTGGTCGCGGTGATCTCCAACGGCACCGCGGTGCTGGGCCTCGGCAATATCGGCCCGTTGGCCGGCAAGCCGGTGATGGAGGGCAAGGCGGTGTTGTTCAAGAAGTTCGCCGGGATCGACGTGTTTGATATCGAGGTGGACGCGGCCGATCCAAAACTGTTCTGCGATGTGGTGGCGGCGCTGGAGCCGACCTTCGGCGCGATCAATCTGGAGGACATCAAGGCGCCGGAATGCTTCGCCATCGAGGCGGAACTGCGCAAGCGGATGAAGATCCCGGTATTCCATGACGACCAGCACGGCACCGCAATCATTGTCGCCGCGGCGGTACGCAACGGGTTGCTGCTGCAAGGCAAGGTTTTAGCCGATGTGAAGCTGGTGACCTCCGGCGCCGGGGCGGCGGCTTTGGCCTGCGTCGATCTGCTGGTCAGCATGGGGCTGGCGGCGGAAAACGTGACGCTGACCGATGTGGATGGGGTGATCCATGCCGGCCGCAACCATCTGCACGAGACGCATAGGCGCTACGCCCAGGTGACCGAGGCCCGCACGCTGAAGGACGCGCTCCCCGACAAGGACGTGTTTTTGGGCTTGTCGGCGCCCAGGGTGCTGAAGGCCGAATGGTTGGGATTGCTCGCCGACAAGCCGCTGATCCTGGCGCTGGCCAATCCCGAGCCGGAAATCCTGCCCGAAGCGGTGCGCGCGGCGCGGCCGGATGCGATCGTCGCCACCGGACGGTCGGACTATCCCAACCAGGTCAACAACGTGCTGTGCTTCCCGTTCATCTTCCGCGGCGCGCTCGACGTCGGCGCCACTGCGATCAACGAGGAAATGAAGAAGGCCGCGGTCGACGCCATCGCCCAGCTCGCCCGCGATCCGCCGGTGGACGCGGTCGCGCAGGGTTTTGACAGCGGCGAGACGCAGGGGTTCGGCCCGGGCTCGCTGATTCCGAGCCCGTTCGATCCGCGGCTGATCCTGCGCATTGCGCCCGCGGTTGCCAAGGCGGCGATGGCGTCGGGCGTGGCGTCACGCCCGATTGCGAACTTCGAGGACTAT
>JAYTXR010000254.1:0-4777 GCA_043742865.1 Acetobacteraceae bacterium | reverse complement strand
CTGCATCCGGCCGCGAACGTCGCCAAGATGAGCGCCGGCACGCCATTGACCGATCAGGATCGCTGGCCCTGGCTGCGGGCGATCGCCGCGGTGATCGATGCCTGGCGGGCGCAGGGAAAATCCGGCGTGGTGGCTTGCTCGGCGCTGCGCCACGCCTATCGCGATATCCTGATCGGGTCGCGCGAGGATGTGACTTTGATCTACCTATGTGGGGATCGCCCGTTGATCGAGGCGCGGATGGCGGCCCGGCACGGTCACTTCATGCCGCCGGCGCTGTTGGATAGCCAGTTCGCGACTTTGGAGCCGCCGGCCCTGGCGGAGAAGGCGATGGTCGTGACGATCGATGCTTCGGCAGAGGTGCTGGCGGAGCGGATCGCAAGTCAGGTAAGAGGAGGTTGGGCTCTGCCCAAACCCGCAAGGGGCCAAGCCCCTTGACCTTATAAAAAAGGGTTTCCAAAAGGCGAGCCTTTGGCGGGTCCCAAACTTCAAGACGGGGCAGCGCCCCGGGCCTTCTTCTAACTCCATAAGGATAATACCATGTGGGAATCTAGCAGCCGCTATCCCGATCCGGCCGTGCAGGTGCTGCACGACGATTTCAACAAATACCGGCTGGTGCTGGCCTCGGTCGAGCTTCTCTATACCGGCTGCCGCTGGGCCGAGGGTCCGGTCTGGTTCGGTGACGGGCGTTTCCTGCTCTGGAGCGATATTCCCAACAACCGCATCCTGAAATGGGAGGAGGAAACCGGCGGAGTCAGCGTATTTCGCAAGCCCTCCGATTTCGCCAACGGCAACACCCGCGACCGGCAGGGCCGGCTGGTGACCTGCGAGCATGGCGCGCGCCGGGTGACACGCACCGAACCGGACGGCGCCATCACAATCATCCTGGACAGCGTCGAGGGCAAGCGGCTGAACTCCCCCAACGATGTCGTGGTCGCCGCCGACGGAGCCATCTGGTTCACCGATCCGGCTTTCGGCATTTCGGGCTGGTACGAGGGCTACAAGGCCGAGCCGGAAATGAACCCGGCGATCTGGCGGGTGGACGCCAAGACCGGCCGCGCGGCAAAAATGGCCGACGATGTGCAGGGGCCGAACGGCCTGGCCTTCTCGCCGGATGAAACCAAACTCTATGTCGTGGAATCGCGCGCCAGCCCGCGCAAGATCCGCGTGTTCGACGTGGTGGACGGCGCCAAACTGGCGAATAACCGGGTGTTCATCGATGCCGGGCCAGGCAGCCCGGACGGGTTCCGCGTCGATATCGACGGCAATCTGTGGTGCGGCTGGGGCATGGGCGAGCCGGAACTGGACGGCGTGCGTGTCTTCAACCCGCAAGGCGAGTCGATCGGCCATATCCGGCTGCCCGAGCGCTGCGCCAATCTCTGCTTTGGCGGGCGGCAGCGAAACCGGCTGTTCATGGCGGCCAGCCACAGCCTGTATTCGCTGTATGTGAACACCCAGGGCGTGGCGGGGGGGTAGGGCGATCGGCTAGGCCGGCCGCCGATGGTGGCAATCCAGCGGGAAGCCTCGCTGTATCTCGATCTGCTGCGCTTTCTGGCCGCGTTCGTCGTCTTCCTGCAGCATTTTTCGTGGCAGCATTTCTCCGGTGGCTTGCTGTGGCAGATCGGGCCGTACGGCGCGCAGGCGGTGATCTGCTTTTTTGTGCTGTCGGGATATGTGATCGCCCTGGTCACCGACCGGGCGGATGCGACCGCGCGCGGCTATGCGCTGGATCGCGCGGCGCGGATCTATTCGGTGGCGCTGCCGGCTCTGCTGCTCACATTCGGGCTGGACGCCATCGGCCAGAAATTGCGTCCGGAGCTGTTCGACGGCGGCTGGTTCAACGGCGACGAGTCGTTGATCGCGCAGTTGCCGCGCAATCTGCTGTTCCTGAACCAGATATGGTCCACCGACACCTATCCGGGTTCCAACGTGCCCTATTGGTCGCTGGGATATGAGGTCTGGTACTACATCGCCTTCGGGCTGTTCGTGTTCCTGCCACGGGTTTGGGGAGCGTTGGCCGCGCTGGCCGCCCTGGCGGTGGTCGGGCCGCGGGTGGCGGCGATGTTTCCGGTCTGGCTGCTGGGTGCCGGGGTCTATGCGCTGAACGCGCAAGGCTGGCCGCGGTCGCGCGCGGTGGGCGTGGCGCTGTTCGCCGGCGCGCCGTTGCTATGGGCGCTGTTCGAAGCCTGGACGCGGCTGAACGGCTTGCAGCCGATCCAGCCGCTTCCCGGCCATGGCTGGCAGATCTGGCAGGACTGGATTGTCGGGCTGGCGGTGGCGGCGCATCTGCTGGGCCTGAACGCGGTCGCGCCGACGATCGGCAGGCTGCTGATGCCCTGTGCGGGGCCGATACGCTGGCTCGCCGGACGCTCGTTCACGCTGTATCTGATGCAGGTGCCGTTGCTGCAATTCTTTCTGGTGCTGTCGCCGTTTCCCACACCCTCCTGGAGCGAGCGCGGGTTCATCGCGGTTGGAACGCTGGGGGTGGTGGCGCTGCTGGCCGAAGTGACGGAGCGGCGCAAGGCGGAGTGGCGGGCCGTGTTCGCGCGGCTGCTTCCCCGGTTCCAATCCTACCGCTGAAGGCCGCGCAGCCGCAGCAACCGGTGGCCGTACCAGGCCGCCACGCCGGCCAGCCCGACGCCGCCCAGCGCGATGCCTGCCGTCGTCCAGTCGCCGGCGCCAATGCGCTCGATCGACATTCCGGCGAATTGCGCCGGCAGCACATGCGCGGGTGCCCAGACGCAGGCGGAACAGACATTGGCCAGCAGAAAGCGGGACCGGCGCATGCCGGCCATGCCGGCGACCAGCGGCACGGTGGAGCGCAGCACCGGCACGAAGCGGCACAGCGCCACGCTCATGGTGCCGTAGCGCAGGAAGAACGCCTCGGCCCCGGCAATCAGCCCGGGGCGGGTACGGAATGGCCAAATCTGACGCAGCTGGAGGCTGTAGCGGTGGCCGACCCAGTACGAGATGAAATCGCCCAGGATCGCGCCGAGGATCGAGACGATCAGAATGGGCGCCATCGGCAGCCCGGCGATGGCGGCAGCGCCGGCGACCGCCATCAGGATCGGGGTTCCCGGGATCAGAACGCCCAGCACCGCCACCGCCTCGATGATGGCGGCGGCGAAGGCCAGCAAGATGGCCAGGCCAGGGTGGCCAGCCACGAGGGCGGCGGCGGCGTCGATCCAGGACCACATCGGCGAAGCCTACATCACGATCCGTTCATCGGCCAGCTTACCCTTCTGGCTCGCTCCCCCGGCCGGCTTTGCCAAAGCCGGCCGGGGGCGTAAAGCCAATGCGCAACATCAGGCCTGGCGCGAAACCCAGGGGGAGTGGCGGTGGAATCGGTTGATTGCGTGGTGGTGGGCGCCGGCGTCGTCGGGCTCGCGGTGGCGCGCGCGCTGGCGCTGACGGGGCGCGAGGTGATCGTGCTGGAGGCGGCCGATGGCATCGGCACCGAAACCTCCTCGCGCAACAGCGAGGTCATCCACGCCGGCATCTATTATCCGGCGGGCAGCCTGATGGCGCGGTTCTGCGTCGCCGGACGCAAGCAGCTTTATGGCTACCTCGTGGAAAAGGGCGTGCCGCACAGCCAATGCGGCAAGCTGATCGTGGCGACCAACGAATTGGAAGACAGCAAATTGGCGGATATCCGCCGCCGCGCGGCGGTGAACGGCGTGGACGACATGCGCCTGCTGACCGCGGCGGAGGCGGTGGCGCTGGAACCCAATCTGCGCTGCACCTCCGCATTGCTGTCGCCTTCCACCGGCATCATCGACAGCCATGGCTACATGGTGGCGCTGCAGGGCGACGCCGAGAACGCCGGCGCCGTGGTGGTGTTCCACTCTCCGGTGTTAGGCGGCCGCGCCGCGGCCGGCGGGGTGGAGATCGATGTCGGCGGGGCCGAGCCGATGACCCTGCGTTGCAACCTGCTGGTCAATTCCGCCGGGCTGCACGCGCCGGCGCTGGCCGGCGGCATCGCCGGCATGCCCAGGGAGCGCGTCCCGACCGCCTATTATGCCAAGGGCAACTACTTCACCCTGTCGGGGAAATCGCCGTTCAGCCGGTTGATCTATCCGGTGCCGGTGCCGGGCGGGTTGGGGGTGCATCTGACCATCGACCTCGGCGGACAGGCGCGGTTCGGGCCGGATGTCGAGTGGATCGAGGCGATCGACTATCGCGTCGATCCGCGCCGCGCGGATGGCTTCTATGCAGCGGTGCGAACCTATTGGCCGGAGCTGAAGGACGGCGCGCTGCAGCCCGGCTATTCCGGCATAAGGCCGAAGATCACGCCACAGGGCGCCCCCGCCCAGGATTTCGTCATCCAGGGGCCGCAGACGCATGGCGTGCCCGGGTTGATCAACCTGTTCGGCATCGAAAGCCCCGGCCTGACCGCCTCGCTGGCGATCGCCGATCACGTGCTCGAAGTCGCGGCGACAGGCTGAACTTGCGCGGAAGCGCCGGCTCGGGCATTCGTTTCAGATTATAACGGTAAAGGGCCCGGTACCATGCGCCTCGACGGACAAGCCGCCATCGTCACCGGCGGCGCATCGGGCCTCGGTGCCGCCACCGCCGCCGCCCTTGCCGTCCAAGGCGCCCGTGTGGCGGTGTTCGACATCAACCAGGCTGCCGCCGAAACGCTGGCCAAATCCATCGGCGGCCTCGGCATCGGCTGCGATGTCGCCGACGCCGCCGCCGCCGAAGCCGCCTTCGCCGCCGCGAAAGCCGTCCATGGCGGTGTCCGCGTGCTGGTCAACTGCGCCGGGGTCGGCACCGCCGG
>JAYTXR010000253.1:0-6155 GCA_043742865.1 Acetobacteraceae bacterium | reverse complement strand
GACCGCATACTGAGAACCAACTTCGAGATCGTTCACCAAGATCTCAACGCCTATCTTCGAGACTGGCCCGCGATGGTCGGCATGTCATTTCGCTTGTTTAAAAACGCTATCGACTTCTCACTCTGCAATTCTCTTCGGGCTATAATGTGCCACTCAGATGGAATTTCTCAACTGAAGCCTGGATTGGACGATGTAGAATTTATGGTTGCACCTGTCCTGCTCGTGTGGGGCAACTATATACTACCGATCCTTTTCAGCTTTCTGGGAACGACGATCTATGTCATTCTCGATCACTCTAATAAGGTGCGAGATAGCTTGTTGCATCCGAAAGATCGGTTCTTGTCCGCAGTTCGGCTAGTGCTGGGCATCGTGACTGGGGCGTCGATCGGCCTGTTTTTCAGTTCATATGGACCAACCCAGCAAGCAGGATCGACGCCGAGTGCAGGCGCCCTGATCTCATCCCTTACGCTCACCGCATCCGGCGTCGCATTCCTCGCCGGCTTCGGTGTCGAAGGCGTGTTCACGATGTTGGAGGCCACGGTCAGTAGAGTGTTCGCAGTGCAGCAGGCGCCAAAATAGCTGGCGGCGGCTGGGAACAGACGAAACGACCCTACGAGCTGTATGCGCTATGTCATGCCGCTTTTCAGCGGCGACAACCGCATGCTTGGAGAATCCTACGCTTGGTGCGGCGATAATCACGACCTCCTGGCAGGCAAATGCGCCTCCGCCGCTCGCGCTATGCTCGGTAAGCACGAGGCCGCATAGGCGACAGCCAAGTCAAGGCAGGAAATGGCCCTGTCCCGCCCGCCTCCGGCAAAAGAGGCCTGATAATTATCCCCCAGAAATTAGGCCATCGCGGGCACCCGGTTCGCCGCCTCGAACAGTCGCGCCACCTTGGCCTTGTCGAAGGGGGCTTCGCGCAGGGTTTCGGCGTCCCATTCGCTGCGCTCGGCGGCGATGAAATCGCCGCGGTAGATATGGATCGCCCCGGTCAACCTGCCGATCGGGTTCAGCACCGAATGCACGATCTCGCTGCCCATCGCGGTCACGTCGCCGGTGCACAGCGATTTCGCCCCGGCGGCTTCCAGCTCCCGGCCATCGGCGCCGTGGATACGGCGCCAGAAAATATTATCCTCGCGTCCCGAGTAAACACCGATCACTGCCCAGGTGCGATGGTCGTGCGGCATGATCGACATCCCCGGCCCCCAGACCAGATTGAGCACTGTCAGCCGGTCCGATCGGTGTAGCGGGGTGATGCCGGCCCTCATCGGTTCCCCCACGGCGCGCAACACCGCTTCGGGGTCGGCCATGGCCCGGGCCAGCACCTCGTGCACCCCCTTATGGCTGGGATCGGCGGCAACTGCGTCGACGCAATCGGCGATCATTCTCTCCAGATCGAACATGACAGCGGTTTCCTTCCAAAGGGTCGCGCCGTATTAGAAGGTATTTCTCCGTGAAAAAGCAATCAAAAAATCTGACTCAGGCCAATCCACGCCCCTCCATCGCCGCCAGACGCCCGCGCAGCGCCCGGGTTTCTTCAAAGCGCGCCGTCACATCCCGCAGCGTGGCGGCGATCCCGGCCATTGCGCCGGCGGCATCGTGGAACGCCACCACGGTGAACTCGACCGAAAGGCGCGACCCGTCCTTGCGGATCGCCGGCACCGCGAGCAGTTCGCCGGCACCGTATTTTGTCTGCCCGGTCCGCATGGTGGTCTCAAAGCCTTCCCAGTGCCGCGCGCGCAGGAACTCGGGGATGATGATATCGAGCGACTGGCCCAATGCCTCGGCGGCGGCGAAGCCGAAGATGCGCTCGGCAGCCGGATTCCAGAACCGGATTCTCCCCGCCGCATCGGCATAAACCACCGCATCGGGCGTGGCTTGCAGCAGGGCTGTGGCGAAATTCTGCGGATCGAAGTTCATGCTGTTGGCTCCCCCCAAAACATCAGCGCCCCACTCTTAACGCCCTACCCTTAGCGCCACGCCAGCAGCGCCCGCTCGATCCGCCCGATCGCCCAGGCGACCATCAGTCCCAGGACGGACAGCACCACGATCCCGGCCAACAGATCGTCGACATCGTACAGATTGCCAGCCGACAGCACAAAGGCGCCGATGCCGCGTTCGGCGCCGATCATCTCGGCCGCTACCAGCAGGATGATGGCGATCGAGCTGGTCACCCGAAACCCGTTCAGAATGCCCGCCAGCGCGCCGGGCAGCACGATCTTGCGGATGATCGACCCCCACGACAGCGAGAAACTCTGCCCCATGCGGATCAGGCCGCGCGGCACGCCGTCGACCGCGCCGGCGGTATTCAGCACGGTGGGAAAAAACACGCCGAACGCCAGGGTGGCGATCTTGGAGCCCTCGCCAATGCCGAACCAGATGATGAACAGCGGCACCAGCGCGATCTTCGGGATCGGGAACAGCGCCGAGACCACCGCCAGGCCCGGCGAGCGGGCCAGGGTGAACAGCCCGACCGCGAACCCCAGCGCCAGGCCGGCCACTGTGCCGAGGCTCCAACCGATCGCAAGGCGAGCCAGCGAGGCACCGAGATGGCGCCATAGCTCCCCGCTGCGCGCCAGCCGGTACAGCGCCACCGCGATTTCGCGCGGCGCCGGCAGGAACAGTTTTGGCAGCCATCCGGCCCAGCTCGCCGCCTGCCAGAGCAAGATCAAGCCGATCATACTCGCCGCTCCCGCGAGCGGCAGCGCTCGCGGCGCGAAGCCGCCGCCGCGGAACGCCACCTGATGCGGCACCACCTTACGTGGCACCACCTTACGTAACCCCTCCTTACGTAGCATGCATCTCCCGCTCCCCGGTCGCGGCGTCGTCGCGGATCAGCGCCCAAAGCCGTGCCTCGATGGCCAACAGATCGGCATCGTCGGCGCGGCGGCCCAGGATCGGCCGGGCAATCCGCACAATCTCCCGCACCCGGCCAGGCCGGCGCGACAGCACCACGATCTGCTGGCCCAGCCGCGCCGCCTCGGCCAGATTATGGGTGACATAGACCGTCGTTGTGCCGGAGCGGGCGATCAGTTGGGCGAACTCATCCAACAGCAAATCCCGGGTCTGCGCGTCCAGCGCGGAAAACGGCTCGTCCAGCAGCAGGCAGGCCGGCCGCACCGCCAGCGCGCGGGCGATGCCGACGCGCTGGCGCATGCCCCCCGATAGCTGGCGCGGCCAGGCGGCGGCGAATTCCGTCAGGCCGGTCAGCGCCAGCACCTCGGCGATGCGCGCCTGCCGGTCGGATCGCGACAATCTATGATTCTCCAGCACCAGCGACACGTTCCCGGCCACATCCCGCCAGGGCAACAGGGCAAAATCCTGGAACACATAGGTTAGTGCATTCAGGCAGTCACCGGCCACCTCGCCATCGGCCAGCACGGACCCGGCGCTGGGCTCGATCAGACCACCGATTATGCCCAGCAGCGTCGATTTGCCGCAGCCGGACGGTCCCAGCAGCACCGTGACTTCGCCCGGCGGGATCGCCAGGTCGATCCCCTCCAGCACCGCCAGATCGCGATAGCGATGGCTGATGCCCGTCACGGTCAAACCCAGGCAACCGGATTTCATCGGGTCGGCAGGAAGCTGGTGTCGATCAGCGTGCTGGGGTCCGCATTGGCCTTGACCAGCCCCTGCGCCTGGAACCAGCGGTACTGGGCGATCACGTCGGCCACGTCCAGCGCGCCGCCGGGATCGTAATATCCGACCCCGGCGACGATCTTGGCCGCCGCATCGGGATCGCCGACAAACACGTATTGGGTGATCACGGGGATCGCGGCGTCCGTGACCGCGTCGCGCACCGGCCTGCCCTGCCCGTCGAGCCGCAAGAACGCGTCGCGGTAATCGGCCACCCCGCGCGCATAGGCCTCGGCGAAGCGGCCGAGCACATCGCGGCGCTTGGCGATCATCCGCCCCGTGGTGAACAGCGCGGTGATCTGATAGGGCACGATGTCGCCGGCCCAGCCGATGATCCGTCCCTCGCCGGCGGCTTCCACCGGCCGGGCCATCGAGGCGATGGCGATGGTGGCGTCCACTTGGCCGCTGCGCACCGCCGCCACCATATTTGCCACCTGCTGCACCGGGCGCAGGGTCAGCGTTTTGATATCGAAGCCGGACGCCTCGGCGATCCGCCCGGCCATATAATGGAACGACGAGCCATATTGGGTGATCGCGAAGCTGTGCCCGGCGAGTTTTTTCGGCGAATTCAACCCGGCCTCGAATGCGTGGGTGGAAACCAGGATCGCGGATCCCTCGAACCCCTTCTGCTCGTGCAAGGCGCCGCCGATCACCTTCAGCGCGCCGCTGGCGGCCAGCGCGAAGAAGCCGCCGGTCAGCGCGGTCACGCCGACATCGATATCGCCCGCCACCGCGGCCGCGGCGATCGGCTGCGCCGACTGGAAGAAACGAAAACTGACCTCGAGGCCGGCATCGCGGAAATAGCCACGCTGCTGCGCCAAATAGAACGGCGCCGGCGACAGCGTTTGCAGCAATCCCAATCTGACCAGATCGGGCCGTACCCCATCCGCCGCATTGGCGGGCTTTATCAGGCACAGCGCCAGCATCCAGAGCCCGAGCCATCGGCCCAAATATACGACAACCATGAATTCCCCCAAAACCCAGTCTGGCGGTGAATCGCGAAACCGCAAGGCTTTCACCCGGCAGCCATGCAGCCAGGTTCTTGCCAGATCGCCCGCCCGCCCGCATGTAGCGCGAATGGCCCCACCTTTGCTGCTGCTCAAAGACATCCAGCTTACTTTTGGCACCGCGCCGCTGCTGACGGGGGCGGAGTTGGCGGTCTCGGCGGGGGACCGCATCTGCCTGGTGGGGCGCAACGGCTCGGGGAAATCGACGCTGCTGAAGATCGCCGCCGGGTTGGCCCAGCCCGATCGCGGCAGCCGGTTCGCCCAGCCGGGGGCGACCATCCGCTATCTGCCTCAGGAGCCGGATCTGACCGGTTATTCCAGCACCGCCGCCTACGTCGCCGCCGGGTTAGGGCCGGGAGACGACGAGTACCGCGCGCATTATTTGCTCGGCGAGCTGGGTCTGACCGGCGAGGAAGACCCCACTAGATTGTCCGGCGGCGAGGCCCGCCGTGCCGCGCTGGCCCGTTGTCTGGCCCCCTCCCCCGATATTCTGTTGCTCGACGAGCCGACCAACCATTTGGACCTGCCGGCGATCGAGTGGCTGGAAAAGGAGCTCGCGTCGCTGCGCTCCGGCATGGTGCTGATAAGCCATGATCGGCGGCTGCTGGAAAGCCTGTCGCAAGGCATCGTCTGGCTGGACCGCGGCACCACCCGCACCCTGGATCGCGGTTTTTCGCATTTCGAAGGCTGGCGCGACGAGGTGCTGGAGCAGGAGGAGCGCGACCGCCACAAGCTCGGGCGCAAGCTGGTGATGGAGGAGGACTGGCTGCGCTACGGCGTCACCGCGCGGCGCAAGCGCAACGTCAAGCGTCTGGGGGATTTGCACACGCTGCGCCGGCGGCTGAAGGAACAGCGCGGCGGCGGTTCCGGCCTGAAGATGGAGGCCGGGGAGACGGAAATTTCCGGCAAACTGGTGGTCGTCGCAGACAACGTCTCGAAATCGTTCGGCGCCCCGGGCGCTGAGCGCGTCATCGTGCGCGACTTCACCGATCGTATCCTGCGCGGCGACCGGGTCGGCATCGTCGGGCCGAACGGTGCGGGCAAGACCACGTTGCTGGGCTTGCTGACCGGCACGCTGGCGCCGGATGCCGGGGAGGTAAAGATCGGCACCAACCTGACCATCGTGACCTTGGATCAGCGCCGCGCCAGCCTGGATCCGACGATGACGCTTGCCGACGCGCTGACCGGCGGCCATGGCGAGCGCGTGACCATCGCCGGCCAGTCGCGCCACGTGGTCAGCTACATGAAAGATTTCCTGTTCGGCCCGGAACAGGCCAACACCCCGGTCGGTGTGCTGTCGGGCGGCGAGCGCGGCCGGCTGATGCTGGCGCAGGCACTGGCTCAGCCGGCCAATCTGCTGGTGCTGGACGAACCTACCAACGATCTGGACCTGGAAACGCTGGATCTATTGCAGGAGATGCTGGCCGACTATCCCGGCACCGTGCTGGTGGTCAGCCACGACCGTGATTTTCTTGACCGGGTGGCAACCTCGACGATCGCATCGGAGGGGAG
>JAYTXR010000252.1:0-10602 GCA_043742865.1 Acetobacteraceae bacterium | reverse complement strand
GTCTGACATGCGTGACGAATTTGAATGAGCGGATCGGTCTGATCGATACGATAACGGGGCGGCCAGACGGCGTTGTGGACCATCCGGATCGGCTCGCCGTGCCGACGCGTATGACGTCGGTCGTTGCCGGATATCCGCGGGTGCGGCAGCGTCCGCGGTTTGTGCTGCTGCCACTCGCTTCAGTCGCGCTGCCGCTGCTGATGATCTGCGTGGGCGGTTGGATCGCCTGGCGGACAACCTGGCAGGATGCGGCTGTGCAACTGGAGCGCCGCGCGGATGCCGGGGCGGAATATGCCTCGCGGTTTCTGGCCGGCTACGTGGTGGCCAGCGGGCGGGTCAACGACGTGCTGCAAGGCGTTGCGGACGCGGATCTGCGGGCGCGCGAGGGCGAATTTCATGCAGTTGTCAGCAGGCTCATCAGAGAACTGCCGCAGGCGGCCGCCAGCTATGTGATCGACCGCCATGGCGACCCGCTGGTTGGCGCCACCGTGTTTCCGCTGCCGCGGTTCACGAACGCGGGCGACCGGGATTTCTTCCGCGCCCTGGCGGCGACCTCGCCGCCCACGATCTATATCAGCCAGGTCTTTCAGGGGCGCCTCGATGGCGAGTGGTCGTTCGCGATCAGCCGGCGCCGGACCGGCGCGGGAAATGGCGTTGCACCATACGGCTTCGATGGTGTGGTGAACGTGCTGGTCAACCCGGACATCGTGGCGGCCGGCCTGCGGCGGCTGCTGGAGGGCAGCGATGACGTCATGACAATGCTCCGCGCCGACGGGCAGATCCTGGCGCGCAGCGATGCTACAGAAGTCAGACTGCCGCCTTTCCCGGACGATTCGCCTTTCTTCGCCATTGCCGCCAGCCCGGACGGTGTCGGTGTCTATCGAAGCGCGTCGCCGATCGACGGGGTGGTGCGGCTGGTCGCGACGCGGCGGGTCGACGGCTTTCCGGTGTTTGTCCTTGCTGGCCGGTCCCGCGCCGCCATCATCGCCGAGTGGCGCGAGCGGCTGGCGTTCCACCTTATCTTCGGGGTGCCGGCCACACTGGCGCTGCTGGCACTGAGCCTGCGGGTCCGCCGCAGCCAGCTGCGGCTGGCGGCCGATAATGCTGAATTGGAGCAGGCGCTGGGGCAAAGTGACGCCAGACTGCAAAGAGTACAGTCGGCCGGCGGGGTGCTGTCGTTCGAGGCCGCCCCGGACGGCAGCCTGATCTGCGATAACGAGTTCCGCGCGCTCTGGGGAACGGCTCCGGACATCCGGCTGGATTTCGCCGACCTGATGGAACGGGTGCATCCCGATGACCAGGCCGGATTTCTCGCAACCTACCATCGTCTTTCCCGCGAAGGCGGCAGCTTCACGACCGAGCTGCGGGTGATTTTGCCGGACGGGGCGGAAAACTGGCTGATGACGCTCGGCGAGGCATCCGCGGGACCGAACGACCGGCCGTCGCGCATTGTCGGCGTGACCATGGATATCACCCCCCGCAAGCGGATCGAAGCCGCCATGCACGATCGCGAGACCCGGCTGCGCGAGCTTGTCGCCACGCTGGATCTGGCCACGGTGATGGTGCGCAATTTCGACGGCACGATCGGTTTCTGGTCGGAAGGCTGCGCGCGGCTGTTCGGCTGGACCGCCGGGGAGGCGTTCGGACAAAAATCGCACGATCTGCTGCGCACGATCCCTCCCGTGCCCGGCGAGGAGATCGAGGCGCAGTTGCTGGCTGCCGGCGAATGGAACGGGGATCTTCGCCAGTTCCACCGCGACGGTACCGAGATAATCATCGCCGCGCGCAAGGTGTTGCGGCGTGATGGAGCGGGAAAACCCGTGGCCATCATGATAACCCTGGCCGATGTCACGGCCTTGCGACAAACCCGGATCGAGCTTGAGCAGGTGAATCACCGCCTGGAAAGCCTGGTCCGCGATGAGGTGGCCAAGCGCGAGGCCGCTCAGCTTCGGGCCGCCCATGCCGAGCGGATCCAGGCTCTGGGGCAGCTGGCCGGCGGCATCGCGCACGACCTGAACAATGTGCTGCAGGCGGTCACCAGCGGCGCCTCGCTCGCCAGCCGGGACGCGGAAAATCCCGAGCGTGTCCGCCGTTTGTCCCGGCTGATGGGAGAGGCCGCGCAACGCGGTGCCGCCGTCACCCGCCGGCTGCTATCGTTCTCCCGCCGGGCGGATCTGCACGCCGAGCCGATCGAGCCGCGCGCGCTGCTGACCGACCTCGAGGAGGTATTGGCGCACACGCTGGGCGGGCACGTGCGCTGTGTGGTCAACGCGCCTGCCGGCCTGGCGCGTCTGTTGGCGGATCGCGGACAGCTCGAGACGGCGCTGGTTAATCTGGCGACCAACGCGCGCGATGCGATGCCGAATGGCGGCATCATCGTGCTGTCGGCCGCGGAAGAAATCGTGGAAGATCCGATAACGCACCCGGGCATGGTGCCGCCTGGGCGCTATATCCGCCTGACGGTCGCCGACAGCGGCACCGGCATGGATGCCGCCACGCTGGCGCGGGTGCCGGAGCCGTTCTTCACCACTAAGCGCGAGGGCAGCGGCACCGGGTTGGGCCTGGCGATGGTCAGCGGATTTGCCCAGCAATCGGGCGGTGCACTCGGGATCGAGAGCGCGCCGGGACAGGGCACGACGGTCTCGCTCTGGCTGCCCGAAGCGATCGACCCGCCACCGCGGGCGGCGGTCGCGGATGCCGGCAAAGACCCAACCCGTCCGGCGCGGGTGCTGCTGGTGGATGACGATGCCATGGTGCGCGATATTCTGGTGCAGCAGCTGGAAGCGGTCGGCTACGGGGTAACCGTTGCCCAGGACGGTCCGCAGGCATTGGATCGGCTGGCCGACGGGTTGGAACTCGATGTGCTGATCTGCGACCTGTCGATGCCGGGGATGGGCGGGCTGGCGGTCATCCGCGAAGCGCAGACCCGCCGCGCCGGGCTGCCGGCGATCCTGCTGACCGGCTATGTAGGCGACTCTGCGGCATTGCCGACCGAGGGCACGCAATTCGCTGTGCTGCGCAAGCCGGCAACGACAACGCAGCTGGCCGACAGCATCGCGCTGCTGCTCTCGGCCCAGGGTGCGGGCTCGGGCTCCAAAAGCGGCGATCTTCCTGGCTGACCAGCGATCATGCTCCCGCGGGTTTCGGCCCGGTGCGCTTGATCCGCTCCCGCACGCCCTGGAACACCACATACAGGATCGGGATCACGAAGATGCCCAGGAAGCTGGCCGCGATCATGCCGCCGAATACCGGTGTGCCGACATTGCGGCGGGCCAGCATGCTCGGGCCGGTCGCGATCACCAACGGCAGCAATCCGAGGATAAACGCAAAACTGGTCATCATCACCGGGCGGAATCGTAATCTCGCTCCGTTCGTCGCCGCTTCCAGCAACGGCACGCCACGCTCGCGCTCCTCCTTGGCGAATTCGACAATCAGGATGCCGTTCTTCGCCGCCAGGCCGATCAGCACCACCAGGCCGATCTGGCCGTATAGGTCCAGGGTCAGGCCGCCCAGCACCATTGCGGCGAACGAGCCGGCGATGCCGACCGACACCGATAGCAGCACCGGTACTGGAATGGTCCAGCTTTCATACAGCCCGACCAGGAACAGATAGGCGAACAAAATCGCAAAACCGAGCACGATCGCGGTCTGCCCCTCAGCCCGCTTTTCCTGAAACGCGGTGTCGGTCCAGTCGCCACGGTAACCCGGCGGTAGCGTGCGCGCGGCCACCGCCTCCATCGCCGCCAGCGACTGGCCGGAGGACACGCCGGGTGCCGGACCGCCCTGGATGGTGACAGCACGGCGGTTGTTGTAGCGGATCAGCGCCTGCGGCCCTAGCGCGATGCGCACCTCGACGATGCTGCGCAACGGGATCAATTCGCCGGCATCGTTGCGCACGTTTATGCGGTAGATATCCTCGACCGAGGACCGGTCGGCGGCCTCGGCTTGCACCTGCACCTGCCAGGTGCGCCCGAACAAATTGAAGTCGTTGACGTAGGAACCGCCCAGCGAGGTTTGCAGCGCCTGAAACACCGAACTAAGTTTCAGCCCCAGCACCGCCGCCTTTTCGCGGTCAATATCCAAAAAGATCGATGGCGAGGCGGCGGAAAACGTGCTGAACACCCGGGTCAACGACGCATCCTGATTGGCCGCGACCAGCAACCCGCGCATCACCTGCGCCAGCGCCTTCGGATCGCCGCCGCGCAAATCCTGCAGCACATAGGTGAAACCGCCGCCAGTGCCGAGGCCGATGATCGGCGGCGGTGCCAGCGGCAGCGCGAAGCCGCCCTGCACCGCGCGCAGTTTTAGCGTGAGGCGCGCGATGATGGCTTTCGCGGTCTGCGCGGGGTCAGCTCGTTCCTTGAACGGCTTTAGCGAAACGATGACGAACGCCGCGTTGGGTTGGCTGTAGTTGTCGATGAAATTGATACCGGCTACGGAAGAAATATCCGCCACCGAGGGTTCGGTCGCCAGGATCTTCTCGACCTGTTGCACCACACCCAGAGTACGGCCGACCGAGGCGCCGTCCGGCAGCTGCACCACGGTAAAGAACGCGCCCTGGTCGTCTTCGGGCAAAAATCCGGTCGGCGTTATCTTCCCCAATCCATAGATGGCGAAGGCCGCCACAGCCACGATGGGAAGGCTGAGGATGGCAAAGCGTACCAGCCGCGCCACCACCGAGCCGTAGCCGTCGCGCACCCTATCGATCGAACGCATGACATAGCCGATCGGCCCGCGCCGCGGGCCGTGATGGGGCTTCAGCAACAGCGCGCACAACGCCGGCGACAGGGTCAACGCATTGATCGCCGACAGCAGCATCGCCACGCCGACCGTCACCGCGAACTGGCGGAACAGCTCGCCGGAAATGCCGGCGATGAAGCCGATCGGCACGAACACCGACAGCAGCACCAGCGTGATGGCGACGATCGGCGCGGTCAGCTGGCCCATCGCCGCCTTGGTCGCCTGCGCCGGGGTCTCCTCGGGGTGGCTGTGCATCCGCTCCTCGACCCCCTCCACCACCACGATGGCGTCGTCCACCACGATGCCGATCGACAGCACGATGGCCAGCAGGGAAACCGAATTGGCGGAATAGCCGATGGCGTTCAGCACCACGAACGTGCCGATCAGGCTGACCGGCACCGCTATGGTGGGGATCAGGGTGGCACGAAAACTGCCGAGGAACAGGTAGACCACCAACACCACGAGGATGAACGCCTCGATCAGGGTTTTCTGCACTTCGTGGATCGTGTCGGTAACGAAAGTGGTCGGGTCGTAGGTAATTTTCCAGGCCAGATCCTCGGGGAAATCCTTCTGCGCAGTCGCGAGCACCTGCTTGACCGCGTCGAGCGAGGTCAGCGCATTGGCGCCCGGCGATTGATAGATCGCGATCAACGCCGCGCCGGCGCCGTTCAGCCTTGTGGCGCGGTCCATGTTCGCCGCCCCCAGTTCCACCCGGGAGAAATCCTTGAGCTTCAGCACCGACCCGTCCTGGTTGGTGCGGATCACGATGTCCTGGAATTCCTCGACCGAGGCGAGCCTTCCCTTGGTCTCGATGTTCAGCTGGATCTGCTGGTCGTTGTCCACCGGACGCGCGCCGATACGCCCGACCGGCGCCTGGGTGTTCTGCGACTGGATGGCGCCGATCACGTCCGATACCGCCAGGCCCAGACCGGTCATCCGGTCGGTTTGCAGCCAGACCCGCAACGCGTAGTCCTGCGGGCCGAACAGCCGCGCATCGCCGACGCCTTGCGTGCTGCGGATGGTGTCGATCAGGTTGATCGTCGCGTAGTTGCTGATAAATAGCTCATCGCGCGTATGTTTCGGCGAATACAGGCTGACCACGCCGAGCAATGCGGACGATTTCTTCTGCACCGTGACGCCCTGGGTGCGCACGTCTGCCGGGAGTTTCGACAGCGCCACCTGCACCCGGTTGTTGACGTTGACGGTGTTGATGTCGGCGTTGGTGCCAAGCTCGAACGACAGCAGCAGCGAATAGCTGCCATCATTGCCCGACACGCTCTTCATGTAGATCATCTTGTCGACGCCAACGATCTGCGCCTCGATCGGCTGGGCGATCGTCGCTTCCACCACCGCGGCCGAGGCGCCGGGATAGGCGGTGCTGACCGAGACCTGCGGCGGCACGATGTCAGGGTATTGCGCGACCGGAATGCCGAGCAGCGAGATCAGCCCGGCGATGGTGGTGATGATGGCGATGACCATCGCCAGCCGGGGCCGGTCGACGAAAACCGAGGACAGCACGGCTCAGCCTCCCTTGGCCGGCGAAGCCGCGGGGTCAGGTGCGGCGGGCATCGGCGAGGCAGTGACGGACGCCCCCGGGCGCAGGCTTTGCAGGCCGGACACCACCACCAGTTCGCCGCCGGTCAGACCTTGTTCGATGGCGATGAAGGTGCCGATTTCGGGGCCGGTTTTGACGCGCTTGACGACGACCTTGCCGTCCTCGACCACAAAAACATAGGCCCCCTCCTGGTCGGCCAGCAGGGCTGCCTGCGGCACCACGATCTTTTCCTCCGGTTTGTCGCCCTGTACCGCCACGCGCATGAACTGGCCGTCGGTCAGGACGCCGGCGGGGTTTGCCACCCTGGCGCGAACCATCACAGTGTCGGTGCCCTTGTTCACGGTCACGTCCACAAAATCGATTTTGCCGTCCTGGCCATAGGCGCTGCCATCAGCAAAGCCGAGCTTGACCACGAGGTTTTCCCGGTTGGCTTTGTCGCCCGGGACTTCCTGGCGCAATCGCAAAAACTCCCGCTGGCTGACCGGAAAGGTGACATACATCGGATCCTGGCTGACGATCAGCACCAGCGGGCCGCTATCGGGACCAACCACATTGCCTTTGGTGACTTTGGCGCGCCCGATGCGCCCGGTGATCGGCGCCAGGATGGTGGTGTAGCCCAATTGGATCGTGGCGGTTTTCAGATTGGCGTCGGCCATCGCCACCCCGCCCTGGGCGTTGCGCTCGGCCGCCAGGCGTTCGTCGCGCGTCGCCACCGAGGTCGCCGCGGTTCTGACCAGCTCGTCGGCGCGGGCCCGCTGCACGCTGGCATTGGTCAGCGTTGCCTGGGCCTGCAACAGCGCGCCCTGGGCCTGCTGCAACGCCGCCTCGAACGGAGCCGGGTCGATCTGGAACAGTTTTTCTCCGTCCTTGACCGTGGCCCCTTCCGGAAAGAAATTTTCTTGCAGAAAGCCCGTGACCCGGGCGCGCACATCGACCCGGTCGATCGCCTCCACCCGGCCGACGAAATCGATCGCCCGGTTCACCGGCTGTTTCGCCGCGATCACGGTGCCGACCGGGATCGCCTGCCCGGCGGCAGATTGGGCGGCCGCCGGGTGGTGCAACGACAGCATGGCTGTGACCAGCACGGAGGCGATGGCGACGATCCGGCGGCACATACGGTTTCCCCTTTGGCATGGGCGGCGCTGGCCGCCCGTGACTTCGTTGTTTAGTTGATTACGTCTATCGCAGCTAGGCCAAGCGCGTTGCGTGCGCGAAGGAATGGCGCCCGGGAAAGGATTGAGATTAATGTTGCCGAATTCAAACTACCTTTTGTTGAATGGCTATGAAATCCACTACACCGAATGGGGCCTGCCCCAATCCCCGCCGGTAATCCTGTGGCATGGGCTGTCGCGCACCGGGCGGGATTTCGACGACCTCGCGCGGGCGTTGTCCGACACCTACCGGGTGATCTGCCCGGACACCATCGGCCGCGGGCTGTCGCAATGGAGTGCTTACCCGGACGCCGAGTATTGTTTCGCCGAATACGCCAAACTCGCCCGGGCGCTGGCCGATGCGCTGGCGCTCGGCCGTTTCCGCTGGGTCGGCACGTCGATGGGCGCCGCACTCGGCATCGCCGCCGGCGCCACCACGCTGGCCGGACGGGTCAGCCATTTCGTCTCGAACGACATGGGACCCACCCTGCCGGCGGGCCCGTTCGAGCGGATCAAGGCCTATGTCGGCAATCCACCGGATTTTGCCACCCTGACCGAGCTGGAGGCCTATTACCGGACCATCTACGCGCCGTTCGGCGTCCATACCGACGCACAATGGCGCCACATGGCGGAGACCGGCATGCGGCGGCTGGCAAATGGCCGGATCACGCTACATTACGATCCCGCGCTGGTGCGCCAATTGGTCAATTTCCCCGATGATTTCGAGCAATGGGATGCCTACGACGCGCTGAGTTCCCCCACACTTGTGCTGCGCGGCACCGCCTCCGACTTGCTGCTGGCGGACGTGGCGCGGGCGATGAGCGAACGCGGACCGCGAGCGAAAATCGTTGAGATACCCGGTTGCGGCCATGCGCCGGGGTTGAACGTGCCGGATCAGATCAGGATCGTGCGGGACTTCCTGGCAAGCTAGAGCGATATCGCCTGAGACTGTTCGGCGGGGTAGCGATAACGATCGTAAACCAGGTCTCGGAGCGTCGTCATCCGCGACAGATATCTGGCCCCCGGCTCTGCCGAGTATCTTGACGGGGTGATTTACGTACGGGAAGTGGCCACGCGCAAAAACGTCGCGGCAATCCGTGAGGCCGCGCGCAGCGTGCCGCGAAACGATCCCGCGACCTTCGAGCTGCCACCCATGCGGCGGCGATACGCCAAGGGGATTTCGGCAATGCGCAATCGAGCCCGAGCGGCTTTCATCTGCATCTCGATGTTCCAGCCATAGGTCATTTCCCGCATGCCGAGTTTCGCCAATATATCGCGGTCGATGGCGCGATAGGCGCACATGTCGCTGTAGCGGACGCCATACAGGACCCCCATGCCGAACCCGGCAAGTTGGCCGGCCAGGACCTGATGCCAGCTCATGGAGCCGGGCTCGCGCGCGCCGCGGGTTCGCGACGCCAGCACGAAATCCTGCGTGCCGTCGATCACCGGACCGGCGATCTGCTGCAGCAGATCGCCCCGGTCGGCCCCGTCGCCGTCCAGGAAGACGATGACGCGACAGGCTGGATCGGCTGCTGCGGCCCCCGCCGCGCAGGCCCTGCCATAGCCGCGTCCGGCAGCCAGAACCGTCGCACCGGCGGCGCTGGCAATGGCCTGGGTGCCGTCAGTGCTGCCGCTATCGACGATAATGATTTGCCGGACCAGGTGGCTCGGCAACTCGCGGATCACCGTGCCGATCGCTTCCGCCTCGTTCAGGGTCGGAATGACCACACAAACTACAGGCTCCAACGCAGCCCGCAGTTCTGGCATGGCGCCGGCGGCGTATCGCCGAGCAGGTTCTGGCGGAAACCCTGGTAGGCCGGGCTGTTCCAGATATCGCGCAGGCTGTCCTGGGTGGCGTCGCCCAGCGTGTAGTTCTCGTAGCCACGGGCCGAGAACGGTGCGATGCAGCACGGCAGCGCGCGGCCATGCGCGGTGAAATACATCAGCGACCAAGGCCGCCGGCAGGTCGCCCATGGCTTGTCGTCGGCCTGCCGCTTCAGGCTCAACCCAGGCTCCGTCGCGCCGGAGGCGTCCAGAACCACACCCAGCTCGCGCCCGAGCGTCTGGGCCATCTCGATCGCCGCGGTCTCGTCCTCGCGGGTCTGCTCGAACAACGAGAATTCTGGCCGGGCCAGACCGTAGCCGGCCTCGTCGAACACCAGGCGCTGCAGATGGACCTCGCCGACGCCCATCGAAGCCGCGAGGCGGACGAAATCCGGCAGCTGGTCGACGGTTTCCTTGAGGCCGGTAAGCCATAGCGAGACGCGCGGCGTGGTGGCGCCGGTCTGCCGTTGGAACGCGGTGAACTTGCCGACATCGCGCACGATCCGGTTGAAGAAATCCTTGCCGCGCACCCGCAGATAACTGGCCCGGTCGGCGGCATCGAGCGAGACGCGCAGCTCGTCAAGACCGGTGTCGATCAGCGCCTGAAACTTCTTCGGCTGCAGCAGCGTGCCGTTGGTGTTGAACAGCACATAGGTGCCGCGATCCTTCAGATATCGGACCATCCGCGGCAAGTCGCGTACCAGCATCGGCTCGCCGACGCCGTGCAGCACCACGCGGGCGATGTTGGGGATCTGGTCGACTATGCGGGTGAACAGCTCCCAACTCATATCCGCCGGCGGTTCCAGTTCCTCGAACGTGCGCGGGCAGGTGTCGCAGAGCAGGTTGCAGCGGTTGGTAATCTCCAGATACAGGCACACCGGCGGCGCTTCGGCCACCGATGACCGCTCGGCGCCGATCTGCTCGAAATAGCGGCGCGGGTCCTTCAACGACGTTGCCGACATCCGGAAATTCCTTTGAGCGATGGAGTGACGAGAGGCAAGGTCCGCGCGCGGCGGAAATCGGCCAGCGCCAGCACCGCGGCCGGCAGATAGACCAGCGACGGCCAGAGGAACGGGTCCCCGAAGGGATCAATGTACAGCAGAACGGGCACCGCGGACAGCCAGACCACCGAGCGGTATGGCCGCACGACCGAGGGCAGCGCGAGCCAGGCGAAATACCAGGCATAATGCGAGGCGATCGCCACGGTGATGGCGGCGGCCAGCACCGCGGCATGGCCGCAGACCGCGACGACGTCCTCCGGTGTTCCCGGCGCGGGAGGGGCACAGGTCAGGGTCCACAGGCCAAGTGCCGCCAGCGCCAGCAGCGCGGCCG
>JAYTXR010000251.1:0-2655 GCA_043742865.1 Acetobacteraceae bacterium | reverse complement strand
GAGCCGGTGCCCGGCATGGCCCAGCCCAGATTAGCGCTTAACTGCGCGTTCTTCACCTGCCGGCAGCCGCCTTCGCGGTAATCGTAGGTATGCTGACGCTTGCCGTCCGGTCCGACCGGACAGCTGTCGTCAATGCCATGCCGCAACTGCCGGACATTCTCGATCACCATGGCGATGCCGTGCGTGTAGCCCTCGCACAGATGCCCGCCGGAGGTGTTGTTCGGACGCTTGCCGCCGAGCTGGATCGTGCCGTTAGAAACATAATCCCCCCCTTCGCCTTTCTTACAGAAACCGTAATCCTCCAGTTGGAGCATGGTGGTGAAGGTGAACGCGTCATACGACCCGGTGACATCGATATCCTCCGGCCCGACGCCGGCGTTCGGCCAGAGAATCTCCTTGGCATAATGCCCCGCGACAGTGGAGATCGGGCCGTGTTGGTAATGCATGTCTATGCGCGGCTTGCAGCAGCGCCCTACCACGGAGCGGATCAGCACCGGATGCTGCGCCAGATCGCGTGCCCGCTCCCGGGAGGTGACGATGATGGCGTTGGCGTTGTCGGTCTCCACGCAGCAATCCAGCAGATGCAACGGCTTGACGATCATGCGGCTGGACAGCACGTCCTCCACCGTCATCCGCTTCTTGTACAGCGCCTTCGGGTTGTTCGACGCATGTTCGGAATGCGCCACCTTCACCATCGCCACCTGTTCCGGCTTGGTGCCGTAATCGTACATGTGACGCAGAAAGGTCGGCGCGAACATCTGACCCGCGGCCTGCCAGCCATAGGCACGGCTATGAATTTGGTCGCCACTGACCGGAACCGCGGACCTGGCACCGGTACCGCCGATTCGAACCTGAGAAAAACCGTTCAACGAGCGGTAGATGACCACCGATTTGCACATCCCGGCCTCGATCACGCCGATGGCGATGCCCACCAGCGCTTCGGTGGACGATCCCCCGCCATGCACGTCCATGTAGAAGTTCAATCGGATGCCGAGGTCGCCGGCCAGGAACGGGGCGAAGGTCGAATCGTTACCGGAATAGGATAGCATGCCGTCGATGTCGGCGGCCTTCATGCCGGCGTCCTGGATGGCGGCGCGGATCGCCGCGGTGCCCATGGCGCGGGTGCTGCGGCCCGAGCCGGCGCCGCGCAGATACTCGGTCTCGCCGATGCCGACGATGGCATATTTATCAGCCAGATATTTTCCGGTTGCGGCGTCGATGTCCGATGCTTCCATGGATCGCTTCCCCTCGCTGACTCTTTCTGTGTTGCGTGATTAAGCCACGCGGTCTCGGCAATAGACAAGCCCACCGCTCCGAGGCCAAAGTCAGCCGCCAGAGCCCGCATCGAGGAAGCGCCAATGACCGCACAATCCCTGCCCACCGCGAACCCGGCCGGTGTCGGCCTCTGTCCGGACCGGCTGGCCCGGCTGTCCGCCGTGCTGGGCGAACGGATCGCCGCCGGCCAGATCCCGGGTGCCGTGGTCGCCATCGTACGCAACGACCGGCTGGCGTATTTCGAGGCGTTCGGCAGGCGTGATCCGACCGTAGCCGATCCGATGCAAAAGGACAGCCTGTTCCGCATCTATTCGATGACCAAGCCGATCGTTTCGGTAGCGGCGATGATGTTGTGGGAGGAAGGCCGGCTGCTGCTGAACGATCCGGTGGCGAAATTCATCCCCGAATTCGCCGGCCAGCATGTCGCGGTCGAGCGTGCCGGCCGGGTCGATCTGGTGCCCGCCGAACGCGACGCCACAGTACAGGATCTGCTGCGCCACACCTCCGGCCTGACCTACGAGTTCCGCGGCACCGGCCCGGTCCAGACGGCATATATGGACGCCAAGATCTACCGCCGCAACCAGACCAACGCCGACCAGGGCAGTATGCTGGGCGGCCTGCCGCTGGCACATCATCCCGGCACGCGCTGGGAATACAGCCGCTCCACCGACGTGCTCGGCCGCATCGTCGAAATTGTGTCCGGCCAGAATCTGGGGCAGTTCCTGGCGAGTCGCGTATTGCAACCGCTGGGGATGACCGACACCGCGTTCCACGTGCCGGCGAACAAGCACGCCCGCCTCGCCGGCGGCTTCGCCAAGGACCCGGACAGCGGGGTGGACGTCAATTTGCTGGACGTGCGCGAACCGGCGAAATTCGAATCCGGCGGCGGCGGGTTGGTTTCGACCGCTATGGATTACGCCCGTTTTTTGCAGATGTTGCTGAACAATGGCGTTTTTTCCGGCACCCGCCTGCTCGGGCGCAAGACCGTTGAATTGATGACCGCGGATCACCTCGGCCCGATTCCAGGATCGCCGGATTTGCTGCCGCCCGGCTACGGCTTCGGCCTCGGCTTTGCCGTGCGCTTGCAGCCGGGCATCGCCACCATGCCGGGCTCCATTGGGCAGTATTACTGGAGCGGCGCGGCCGGCACCTCGTTCTGGGTCGACCCGGCGGAGCGGTTGTTCGCGGTGCTGATGATCCAGGCGCCAGGACCGCGAGAGTATTACCGGGTGTTGTTTCGCGATTTGGTCTATGCCGCGATTGTGGACTGAACCGAACGGATTTCGATCAGCAGCTTTGCCACAACCGCGCATCCGACATAGCCGGCTCGCCCAGGCCGGTTCGCCGTGGGCGAACCGGCCTGCAGGGTTTCAAGGGTTA
>JAYTXR010000250.1:0-2125 GCA_043742865.1 Acetobacteraceae bacterium | reverse complement strand
TGTCGCTCGCGGTCGGCGTGGTGATCGTCGCCGCGCTCTACGTGGCCCACGAGGTGCTGGTCCCGATCGCGTTGGCCATCCTGCTGTCGTTCATGCTGGCACCCGTGGTGCGGCTATTGCGCCGTGCGCGGCTCGGGCGGGTGCCGGCTGTCGTGCTGGCCGTGGCGCTGGCGCTTGGGATCATTGTTTCGTTGGGCGGGTTGATCGGCACGCAGTTCAGCCAATTGCTGTCCGATCTGCCGCGTTATGCCACCACGATCGAACAGAAAATCCTTCGCGTCCGCGGACTGATGGTTGGAGAGGTGGCCGGCAGCCTCGGCAGTCTGGGCCACCGGATCGAGCAGGCGAGCTCCGTACCGGTTGCGCCCGCCGCCGGCCCTGCGCCTGCCGTCGCAGTGCCGGCTCCGCCGCCGGAAGTCGTCGTGCGCCAGCCAGCCCCCACCCCGCTGGAGATCGCCGAGCGCGTCCTGGCGCCGATCCTTTCGCCATTGGCGACTGCGGGTATCGTGTTCATCGTCGCGATCTTCATGCTGTTGCAACAAGCCGATCTGCGCGATCGTTTCATCCGTCTGTTCGGCATGCAGGATTTGCACCGAACGACGCGCGCGCTGGATGATGCTGCCGCCCGGCTCAGCCGCTATTTTCTGACCCAACTGGGCCTGAACACGGCCTTTGGCATGATCATCGGAGGCGGGTTGCTGTTGGTCGGCGTGCCGAACCCGCTGCTATGGGGCACGCTGGCGGCGCTGCTGCGTTTCGTCCCCTATATTGGCACGTTCATCTCCGGCTCCCTGCCGACCGCGCTCGCGGCCGCGGTCGATCCCGGTTGGAGCATGGCGATCTGGACAGCATCGTTGTTCCTGGTGACCGAGACGGTAATGGGTCAGTTCGTCGATCCGCTCGCCTACGGAAAGAGTACGGGGCTGTCGCCGGTGTCGGTGGTGATCGCCGCCATTTTCTGGGCCTGGATGTGGGGGCCAATCGGGCTGATCCTGTCGATGCCGCTGACCGTTTGCCTAGTGGTGCTGGGGCGGCATGTCCAAAAGCTGGAGTTCCTGGACGTTTTGATGGGAGATCGACCTGCCCTCACACCGGTGGAGAGTTTCTACCAGCGTATTCTGGCCAATGACCCGGACGAGGCGCAGGACCAGGCCGAGATACTGCTGAAGGACTGCGCGCTATCAACCTACTATGACGAGGTGGCCATCCAGGGATTGCAACTGGTGGCGCAGGATGCGGAACGAGGGGTGCTGTCCGGCGTGCAATTGGAGCGCATCGAGCAGGCGATGGCGCGCCTGATCGGTGAGCTTGGCGCTTACGGCGACACCATCCCCGCCTCGGCGAAGCCCCGGACCACGCAAACCTCGGGGCTGGATAAACCCGAATTGGAGCCTCCCGCCGAGGCTGCCCCATCGGACCCCGCTGCTGCGCCAGCGGGGTCCCTCGTCGCTGTCCAACCGCCGGTTTCTGTTGCACCTCCGGTCGGCGACGAAACTCCGACGCAGGAAGTACCCGCCAATCAGCCGGCCTCAGTGTTGTGCGTCTGCGGCCGGGGAATGTTCGACGCGATCGCCTCGGACATGCTGGTGCAGGTGCTGGGCAAGAACGGCCTGGCGGCACGGGCAGAGCCGTACGAGGCGACATCGCGTGCCCAGATCGCCTCCCTCGAGATCGCCGGCATCGCCATGATCTGCATCTCTTCGCTGGAGATCACCGCCAGTCCATCACATCTTCGATATCTGGTGCGCCGTCTCCGCGACCGGGCGCCCCTGGCCTCGATCCTGGTTGGATTATTCCCGCTCGAGGAGACCGCTCTCGACGACCGGTTCGGCGCGGCGGTAGGGGCTGATTTTTACGCTACCTCGCTGCGCGATACGGTAAATTTCTGCCTCGCGCTCAACCGGGCGGAACGCGATACCCCACCCGCCGAACTGCCTTACATCGGCGCTGAAGCGGTTCCCGCCTGACTCTTGACTTGGCGGCTGGAAACACGAAGATCGCGCAGGCTAAGGAGTATTATCTTCTCGTCTGACATGCGTGACGAATTTGAATGAGCGGATCGGTCTGATCGATACGATAACGGGGCGGCCAGACGGCGTTGTGGACCATCCGGATCGGCTCGCCG
>JAYTXR010000249.1:0-3902 GCA_043742865.1 Acetobacteraceae bacterium | reverse complement strand
AGGCTTACGAAAGCGGCTATGAACTTTCGGCCGCCGGCGAAGTGCTTGCGCTGGCCGACCCCGGTTTAGCACCGCTTCACGACGCCCCGCTGCCGACACCCGACACCGACAATGTTGCGGGCCGGGTAGCAGCCGCACAGGTAAAATTCCGCCGGCATCGTTCGACGATAGAGGACCGGCGCGACGCAATCCGCGATTTGGCGAGTGTTCTCGAATTCCTGCGGCCGCAGCTCAAAGCGGTGCTGACCAACAATGACGACGCAGCGTTGTTCAACATCGCGAACAACTTTGGTATCCGACATCACAACGAGAAGCAGAAGAACACATATGACAAGGCAATTTGGTATAGCTGGATTTTCTATTTTTATCTCGCGACGATCCACGCCGTAGTGCGCCTGATTGAGAACAAAAAACCCAAAGCTTAGGCATTCGGAGATCGGCGCATGCTAATATATATTGACAAAGTTCAGCGAAAAATCGACAACGTTCTAAATATGCAGGGCTGATACGAGAGAAGTTCGATGCCGGCCGCGATGTCGCCGAACTGCTGCTTGACGCCAAGGCGCTCGATATGCGGATGGACAACCTTTCCGCCCCTACAAGCGCACCAGTAAAGCGTCCGCCATCACCACGCCCTGCCCCTCGGGCAGGACGATCAGTGGGTTGATCTCGGCCTCGCTGATGTCGGGTAATGCGGCGAGGCGGGAAAACCCGGCCACCGCCTTGGCGAGCGCGGCGAGGTCGCCTTTGGGCAGGCCACGATAACCGCGGGCGGGTGCGAGGCCTTTGACCGCCTCGATCATTTCCATCGCTTCCGCTTCGGTGACGGGGGCCAAGCGAAGCACGATATCGCGAAAAATCTCCGCCAGCACGCCACCGGTGCCAAGTGCGACGATGGGGCCGACCAACTTGTCGCGGCGGTAGCCGAGGATGACCTCGCCGACGCCCTTGGCCATTGGCTGGGCGATGAAACCGGTAATCTGCGCCCCCAGCCGGGACATCATTTCGCCGGCGGCCTGCGTCAGTTCGGCGGCATCCTCGATATTCAACCGCACCGCGCCGGCTTCGGTCTTGTGCGCCATCGCGGCGGAGACGGCTTTCAGCGCGACCGGGTAGGCCAAAGGCGGCGGCGCGGCCGGGTCGATCCGGACCGCGCCATCGACCAGGCCGATTGCGGCAAACACCGCACGCGCGCCGGGTTCGTCATCTGCGGCCGAAAGCAGCGCGGCGGCGGCGGACACGTCGCCGCAATCGGGCACCGGGCGCGGCGCCTGCCAGTTGATATAGGCGCGCACCCCGTCGGCGCAGGCTTCCGGCGTGCGAAACCCGGCGAGGCCCTGCTCGGCCAGCAGGACCAACGAGGCCGGGGCTTCGGGCACCAGGAACGCGCAGATTGGGTTTTTCCCCGAGGCGGCCAGCACGCCGGCGACCGCGTCCTGCGGGCGGAACTGCGCCGAACTGCCGATCACCGCGATGGCGAGGTCGGCATCTTCGGCATCGCGGGCGGCTGACAGCGCGTCCGCCACGGTTTCGCGGTTGGCGCCCGCCAGGGTGGTATCCAGCATATGCGCGGTGGCGATGTTCAGCATACCGAGCCGGTCCACCACCATCGCCCCGCCGCCGCCGGTGGTGGTGACGATCCGCACCGCGCGCCGAGGGCTGACGGGCGGGCGCCGGCCCAGCAGCAGCGGCGGCAATTCGAGCAAGGTTTCCAGCATGTCCACCCGCACGATGCCGATGGCGCGGAAGAACGCGTCCGATGCCGCGTCCGACCCGGCCAGCGCGCCGGTATGCGTGGTGGCGAGTTTCGCGGCGGCCTCGGAGCGGCCGAGTTTGTAGGCGATGATGGGTTTGCCGGCGGCGTGGGCGCGCCGGGCTGCTTCCTCGAATAAATCCGGCCGGCGGATGGTTTCCAGAAACAGCAGGATGGCGTCGGTTGCCGGATCGTCCACCAGCATACAGGCGATCTCCCCGGCAGTGAGGTCGGCTTCGTTGCCGGTACCGAGGATTTTGGCGAACCCGAAACCCCTTGCGGCGGCGCGCGAGACCAGCGTGCCCATCACGCTGCCGGAATGGGAGACCAGCGACCATTTTCCCGCCAGCAGGGTTTCCGCCTCCAATGCGGCGTTCACCGAGCAGGCTGTCTTGCCGGGAATGTTGATGATGCCCATGGAATTGGGGCCGAGTATGCGCACCCCGCCTTCCCGCGCGGCATCGACGATGCGCTGCTGCAGGGCCACGCCCTCGGGGCCGGTCTCGGCGAACCCGTCGGCCAGGATGCACGCCGCCGGCACGCCCCGGCCGGCGCAGTCGGCGATCGCGGCCTGCACGTGCTGGGTGCCCACCAGGATATAGGCGAAGTCGATCTGGCCGGGTATGTCGTGCAGGGATCTATAGGCCGGCTCGCCCAGAACCATGTCGGCGCGCGGGTTTACCGGGAATAGTTCCCCGTCATACCCATGGCGTTGCAGATAGACCTGGGCACGCGCGGTCAGGCGGCTGGCGTCGGTGGAGGCGCCGATCAGGGCGATGCGTCGTGGCGCGAACAGCGCCCGGGCGAGCGGGGTCATGGTGGGGTTCCATCTGAAGTGAGGCAAGACCAGGGGGCTCTGCCCCCCTCGCCTTGCTTCCCTCAGACCGGGTCCCACCCGAACACATCGCCCGACCGGTCCAACGGCATGAACGAGGGCTTTAGCGCCGGCAGCGCGATATTGGCGATTTCTTCCGGGGTCCAACCGCCGTCATGGTGAATGCTACGGATCGGCTTGGGCGAGCTGAACAGGAAAATTTCGTTATGTCGGGTGCCAAAGACCTGGCCGGTGACGTCCTTGGCGGCGTCGGAGGCCAGGAACACCGCCATCGGCGCGTTCTTGTCCGGCGTCATCATCTTGATTTTCTCCAGCCGCGCCTGCTGCTCGGGCGAGTTGGCCGGGATCGAGCTGGTCATGCGGCTCCAGGCGAACGGGGCGATACAATTAGAACGCACGTTATAACGGGCCATGTCCAGCGCAATGGATTTCGACAATGCGGTGATGCCGAGCTTGGCGGCCGAGTAGTTCGCCTGGCCGAAATTGCCGATCAGCCCGGAGGTGGAGGAGATGTGCACCATCGCCCCGCTTTCCTGCTTGCGGAAATGCGTCGCCGCGGCGCGGGAGGTGTAGAACGAGCCGTTCAGATGCACGGCGATGACCGAATTCCAGTCATCCTCGGTCATGCGGTGGAAGATCACGTCGCGCAGGATACCGGCGTTGTTCATCACGATGTCGATGCGGCCGAAATGATCGAGCGCTGCCTGGATGATCTTCTCGGCCGAGCCCCAGGAGGCGACGCTATCGGTGTTGATCTCCGCGACGCCGCCCTTCTGCTCGATGATCGCTTTGGTCTGCTGCGCCGGGGTGGCCGAGCCGCCTTCGCCGGTGAGCGACGCGCCGACATCGTTGATGATGATTTTGGCGCCGGCGGCCGCCATCATGATGGCGATCTCCCGGCCGATGCCGCCGCCGGCGCCGGTGACGACTGCGACTTTACCTTCGAGCATTGGTTTGGACATTTTTTTCCCTGGCGTTGCAACGAGTTTTAAGAACGGCAAAAGCCTAGGCGCGGCGGCGACGCTTGGAAAGCCTGCGTGCAGGGCTTGTCGGGCACACGTCTAAATTTCCGGGATTGAACTCAGAGGTGAAGTGTCGGTAAACTTTACAACTTGGAGGAAAACCAATCTGCCCGGAGTTTAACCCTTTGGGAATAAGCGCAAAAACCCGTGGCATGATCCATGCATTTGAAACGAGACTACCTCGGGCCTGTATTCTGGGCTGAAAAAACTACAGCAAGGAGCTTCGACTCATGACTTCCGTTTCTCTCCGCAACGCTCTGCTCGGAGGCGCCTTCCTGGCCGCCGCCGTCAG
>JAYTXR010000248.1:0-4045 GCA_043742865.1 Acetobacteraceae bacterium | reverse complement strand
GCCTTCGATCGCGTAGCCCATCGCTCAGTATCCCGCGCGGATGGAGGGCAGGGCGGAAAAACCCGCCCCGCGTTCGAGGGTGGCGGCGACGGCAAAAACCGTTTCCTCGTCGAACGGTTTGCCGATAACCTGCAAGCCCAGCGGCAGACCCTGGGCATCGAGGCCGGCGGGAATGGACATCGCCGGCACCCCGGCCATGCTGGCGGGGACGGTGAAAATATCGTTCAGATACATCTGGATTGGATCATCCATTTTCTCGCCCTGGGCGAATGCCGCCGAGGGCGCGGTCGGGGTCAGCAGCGCATCCACATTGGCAAATACATCGGTGAAATCGCGCAGAATAAGCGCGCGGACTTTCTGTGCGCGCAAATAATAGGCGTCGTAATAGCCGGCCGACAACACATAGGTGCCGATCAGGATGCGCCGGCGCACTTCGGGGCCAAAACCTTCGGCACGGGTGCGTTCATACAAATCGTGCAAATCGGCCCCGTCCTGGCGGGCGCCGAAACGCACGCCATCATAGCGGGCGAGGTTGGAGGAAGCCTCGGCCGGGGCAACGATGTAATAGGTGGCCAGGCCGTATTTGGTATGCGGCAGCGAGACATCAACGATTAACGCACCTGCGTCGCGCAGCCAGGTTAGGCCCTGCTGCCATAACGCTGAAATTTCCGCCGGCATGCCGTCCAGGGTATATTCGCGCGGCACGCCGATGCGCATTCCCTTCACGCCACGATGGCAGGCGGCGGCGAAATCCGGCACCTCGCGGTCCGCGCTGGTGGAATCCTTCGGGTCGAACCCGGCCATCGAGCCGAGCAGGATGGCGCAATCCTCCACGTTGCGGCCGAGCGGGCCGGCCTGATCCAGCGAGGAGGCGAACGCCACCACGCCCCAGCGCGAGCAGCGGCCATAGGTGGGTTTGATGCCGGCGATGCCGCAAAAGCTGGCGGGCTGGCGGATCGATCCGCCGGTGTCGGTGCCGGTAGCGCCCAGCGCGATCCGCGCCGAGACCGCGGCGGCGGAACCGCCCGATGAGCCACCGGGGACCAGGATCGCGTTGCCGCCGTCCCGGCGCTTCCACGGACTTTCGACGGCGCCATAGGCGGAGGTGATATTCGACGAACCCATGGCGAACTCGTCCATGTTCGCCTTACCCAGAAAAACCGCACCGTCGCGCAGCAGATTGGCGCTGACGGTGCTTTCATAGGGCGGGATGAACGGTGCCAGGATGCGACTGCCGGCGGTGGTGCGCACGCCCTCGGTGCAGAACAGGTCTTTGATGGCCAGAGGAATACCGGTCAGTTTTCCCCCCTGCCCGCTTGCCAAGGCTTTGTCGGCCGCAGCGGCCTGACGCAAAGCTAGGTCGGGCGTCACCGTGATATAGGCGTTCAGCCGCGGGTTCAGCCGGTCCACCGCGCCGAGATAGGCTTCGGTGAGTTCGCGGGCGGAAATCTTTTTGGCCCGCAGCGCGTCGCTTGCCTGGCCCAGCGTCAGATCGAACATTATTCGACCACCTTCGGCACGGCGAAGAAATCGCCTTCGCGGTCCGGCGCGTTGGCCAGGATCTTTTCCGGGTAGAAGCCGTCGCTCACCGCGTCCTCGCGCAGGCGCAGCGCCATCTGGGCACCGCCGGCGAGCGGCTCCACGCCGTCCACATCCACTTCGCTGAGCTGCTCGATCCAGCCAAGGATCGAGTTCAGTTCGGCCTGCAGGCGCGGAATTTCCGCCTCGGCCACGCGGATGCGGGCGAGCGAGGCGATGCGGCGGACGGTCGCGGGATCGAGCGACATTTATCAATATCCTTGGAAGCGATGCAGCGGCGGACCATAACGATGGCCATGCCCCTGTTCAACCTGACGGAATTGCGCGCCAGCCTGCCCCGCGACAGCCGGCTGCTCGGCATCGACCCCGGCGCGAAGACCATCGGTCTGGCGCTGAGCGATGTGCGGCTGGGTTTGGCCACCCCCTATGGCAGCCTGAAGCGCGGCAAATTGAAGGACAACGCCGCCGACATCAGCCGCGTGGCCCGCAAGGAAGGTGCCGGCGGGCTGGTGGTGGGCCTTCCGCTGTCGATGGACGGCAGCTTCGGCCCGGCGGCGCAGGCGGCGCGGGACTGGACGCTGGCGCTATCGGCCGCCACCGGCCTGCCGGCCGGCTTGTGGGACGAACGGCTGTCCTCGGCGGCGGTGAACCGGTTCCTGATCCAGGAAGCAGACCTCAGCCGCGGCAAGCGGGCCGACGCGGTGGACCGGATGGCAGCGGCCTGGATGCTGCAGGCGGCGCTGGATGCAAGCCGGGTGGGGTGAGCGACGGCTGGACGATGAACCCGGTATTGGCCAGTTCGAACGCCATGCCGAAGTCTCTGGCTCGTTAATTCTGGCATCCACCCGGGCGCCCCAGTTAAAGAAAAATCAAGCGTGGATCTGAATGAATTCTCGTAACAGCGGATAAATCTCCGCTGCCCAGCGGCGGCCGTTAAACACGCCGTAATGGCCGACGCCGGTCTGCAGATGGTGGCGCTTTTTCGTCGGGCTTAAATTCTTGCACAGATCCAAAGCCGCCATGGTCTGGCCGATGGAGCAGATGTCGTCGAGCTCGCCTTCGACGGTGAACAAGGCGGTGCGGCGGATCGCGCCTGGATCAACCGGGCGCGTGTGCCAGGTCAGTTTGCCCAGCGGCAAATCGTGGTCCTGGAACACTTTCTGCACCGTCTCCAGATAGAACTCCGCCGGCAGATCCATCACCGCCAAATATTCTTCGTAGAAACTGCGGTGCGCCGTCGCCTTCACGGTGTCGCCCCGGGCCAGATTGTCGAACTGCTTGCGAAACGCCGCCTTGTGGCGATCCAGGTTCATCGCCATGAATGCGGACAACTGCACGAAACCCGGATACACCCGCCGCCTGGCGCCGGGGAAATCGGCCGGGACCGTGCTGATCAGGTTTTTCTCGAACCAGGCGATCGGCTTGCTCTGGGCCAGATGGTTCACCGCGGTGGGGTTCACCCTGGTGTCGATCGGGCCGGCCATCAGCGTAATGCTGCGCGGCTGGGCCGGGTTGTTCGTCTGCGCCACCACCGCCACCGCGGTCAGCGCCGCAACCCCCGGCTGGCAGACCGCCCGCAGCCTTGAACACAAACATCCACGCGACCCGGTGCACCCCGCGCAGCTTGGTTTGCGCCATGCCGGCGATCTCCTTGATCCAGCCATTCGCCTCCTCGATCCGCTTGCGGATGACCTGGCTGAGCCGATAGCCGGCGTGCCGGGTGGTCCGCGCGTCGATGTTGGACCCGCGATGCGCGTTGACATTCTGCGCCACATGCGGGGTGACACCGGGGGTTCGGCTCTTGGCGACGAATGCGGCGGTGCCGTAGGCCTTGTCGGCGCCAACCGTCTTGTGGCCCGCCTCCGGCAGAGCTTTCAGCATCGCCAGCGCCGCCTCCGGCTCCGCCGTCCCGGTGGCCCGCGTCAGACAGGCGTCCACCACCAGGCCGTTGCGGTTCTCCATCAGCAGATGCCCCGTATATGCCAGTTTTGCACCCTCGCCGTTCGATTTGCGTGCCAGTCGTGCATCTGGATCGGTCGTCGAGGCATGCGTCTCGTTGGAACGCTTCTCTTTGTGGAAACTGCGGTCGCCGTTGCGCCCGGGGGCCGGCGGCTCATCGTTGCCGTCCTTGCGGCGGAAGCTCTTCAGGCTGGTCCATGCCTGGATCAGCGTGCCGTCAACCGAGAAATGCCCGTCCGACAGCAAGGCTTTAACCCGCGGCAGGTTCAGCACGGCGTCCATGAACGCCGCCGCGATATCGCCCTCCAGCAGCCGGTCACGGTTCTTGCTAAAGACCGTTGCAACCCAAACCGGGTCGTCCACCGACAGGCCGACAAACCAGCGAAACAGCAGGTTGTAGTTGAGTTGCTCCATCAACTGGCGCTCCGAACGGATGGTGTAGAAGGCTTGCAACAGCAGCGCGCGCAGCAGGGGTTCGGGCGGGATCGACGGGCGGTCGTTTTCCGAATACAGGGCCGCGAACCGGTCGTCGAGCGACCTCAGGGCT
>JAYTXR010000247.1:0-1682 GCA_043742865.1 Acetobacteraceae bacterium | reverse complement strand
AGACGATGATCGCGATATTCCCGTGTTTTTCCGCCCGTCTTGAACGCCTCGACCGTCGCCGGCATGCGTGCAGCGGATGCTGCGTATTCGGCAAAGGTGGTGGCGACGGAGGGCCGCTCGCGCAGGCGCTCGTACCAGCGGGTGAGGGGGCTGCCGGGCAGCGGTCCCATGCCGTTCAGCACCGAACGATGCAACATCGGTGCGACCGCCGCATCCGCCCAGCCGAAATTGGCTCCGCCGAACCATACCGCCTCGCCCAGCCGTCCGGCAAGCCAGTCCTGCAGCACGGCGGTTTGCCGCGCGGCGGCCGAGCGCAGCGTGTCGGCGAGTGCGCCGGTGGCGCGGCCGAACCAATGTATTTCGCTGAAACCCCAGGTCACCGCTTCATATTGGGTGTCGCATACGTCTTCGATCATCCGCGCGGCGGCGCGGGCCTCTGGCGCGCGCGGCAGCAGCGGCGGTTCGGGCCAGCGCTCCTCGATGTACTCCAGGATGATGGTCGAATCGAAGATGCGGGTTTCCCCATCGACCAGCATCGGCACCTCCGCGCGCGGATTGCCGATGCCGAACTTGTCGTCGGTTCGCCCAGTGCCCAGGCTCGCGGGCAGTTCCACCTCAAAGGCCACGGATTTTTCCCGTAGCGCGATCTTGATCTTCTGGGCATAGGGCGAGCCCGCGGTCTCGTAGAGCAGCATTGTGGATTACCTTTCCATGGGAGGCGTTGTCCGTCGTGGTCCGCCGATCAGGGCACCCAGGACGTTTCCAGCAGCGTGTTGCCGCGAACGGGCGCCGATGCGGGCATCGGGGCGGCGGTGGCCGGGCGGGGTGCGGCGGTAGCGGGCGACGGCCGCGTCGCCAATAGCCGGGTCACCTGGCGGATGTCCTCCACCTTGTCGAGCGATTCCAATCGTTCGAACAGCGGCAGCAAATCCTGTTTTGGCAGTGCCCGGCGGCTGCAATCGTAGAATTTCTCCCACAACTCCTCGCTGGACATCGGGTTGTCGCCGCCGCGGCCGACCAGCCCGTCGACGCGGCGCGTCACCACGCTGCCGTCCCGCCGCGTCACGCGCACTTCGGCGCCGAATTGCTGCGCGGAATCACCGGGCATATCCGGGTGCGGGCGCGCCGTGGTCCGGGCCATGAGCTCGCGGATCGCCGGGTCCAGATGCGCCGTGCCCTCGAAATGTTTCAGCCGAACGGCGCCATCCAGCAGCGCGCGGGCGACCGCATACTGCACCGAGAATTTGGCCGCCAACGGCGTGCGCGGGTCCGGATTGTCGGTATGCGGCAGCCGGCGCATATGCGGCAGGATTTCGATCCGCTCCACATCCGCCGCCGTCACCCCCTCCTCCAGCCGCAGCGCCAGCATCATCGTGACCGCCGGGTGGGTGCTGCCGCAGCAGGGGAACTGCTTCAGCCCCATCGTCGGGCTGGTCACTTCCAGCGGGCTGGCCCAGCTCTCGAACATAAGTTCGGCATTGTAGTTGCCGGGGCCGTTATAGGCGTTCAGGAACCCTTGCTTGTGCTCCAGCGCCGCCGGGTTGGCGTCGTAGCCGGCTTCCGCCAGCAAGGCCGCCAGCAAGCCGTTGCGGCAGCACTGGCCGACATGCAGCGGCTTGACCATGGTGCCGAAATTGGCCTTCACGCCGGATGCGAACGAGGCGGCGATGGCCAGCGCCACC
>JAYTXR010000246.1:0-3393 GCA_043742865.1 Acetobacteraceae bacterium | reverse complement strand
TGCCAGCAGCGCCGGAGACAGGACCACCGCCTTGATCTTGCGGTATTCAGGCGAGGAATATAAATCCGGGTGATTATCATACCAGCGCTGCAATGCCGCACCACTGGCGGCCGGCAAGGCGGGATTTTCGGTAGCGGGAAAAACCGCGATGTCGGCGGCGCGCTGCTCGTTCTGTTGGGCGAAGGCCTGCATGGTCAGCAATTCCGGGGCGGCAGCCCCGGCGCGAACTGCCTCCATCAGCTGCTTCTGGCCAAGATCGGTGCGCAGCAACTCCAGAAATCGCGGCTCGTTCAGACCGTTACTTCGCAACGCGGTTTCGAACCGGGTGCGGTCGAACTTGCCGGCAACGTCGCGGAACGCCGGCATGTCGTAGATTTCCTGGCGCAACGCCGCCTCCGGCACCGCCAGACGCAGCCGCGTGACCTCGGCGGCGATGGCGGTAAGCCCGATCATCCGGTCCAGCGCCTGGCGGGCAACCGCGCGGCGGATTTCGACCGACGGATCCTGCCCGGCCGGCAGCATCCGCGCCACCTGCGCCATTTCGCGCCGGTAGGCCTGGTCCAGCTCCGCCGGCTCGATCGTCCGGTTGCCCACTTTGGCGATCCAACTGGCCGAGCCGGCCATTCGCAGCACGTCGCCGATGCCCCAGAGCGCGAACGACGCGACCAGGACAATAAAGAAACCGCGAACGGCCCAAGTGCCGAGATAGCTGCGGAAAGTGGAGATCATCGAGCCATCCTGTGATCAGCAAAGCGAGCGGGCCGCACCATAGGGACGGCGCACCGGCTTTGCCAGCTATCCCATTTGGGTTAGGACCGGTGGATGGATCCGAGGGGAAACGCGATGCGCCAGCTGATCGCCGGCAACTGGAAAATGCATGGGCTAGCCGGGCCGGCCAACGCGCTGGCCGCGGGCTTGCGGATGGGCGCGGACGGGCTGGACTGCGACCTGCTGGTCTGTCCGCCTTTCGTGCATATCCAGACGGTGCGCTATCTGCTGCAGGGCTCCGCCATCGCCGTTGGTGGGCAGGATTGCCACGCGGCGGCGCAGGGCGCGCATACCGGGGACATCTCGGCGCCGATGCTGGCCGATCTCGGCGCCGGCTTCGTCATCCTGGGCCATTCGGAGCGCCGGCAGAACCACGCCGAAACCGACGCCACGGTGCACGCCAAGACGCAGGCGGCGATGGCGGCCGGCCTGACACCGATTGTCTGCGTGGGCGAAATCGAAGCCGAGCGCGTCGCCGGGCGGCAGACCGACATCGTCGGCGGCCAGCTTGCCTCCTCGCTGCCGGAAGGGTTTTCCGGCGTGGTGGCCTATGAGCCGGTCTGGGCGATCGGCACCGGGCGCACGCCGACCGAGGCGGATGTGGCGGCGATGCACGCGTTCATCCGCGCCGCCCTGGTGCGCCAGCTCGGCGCGGCGGGGCAGGGGGTGCGGATCCTGTATGGCGGTTCGGTGAAGCCGTCCAACGCCGGCGCGCTGCTCGCGATTGCCGATGTGGGCGGCGCGCTGGTGGGCGGCGCCAGCCTGGCGGTGGAAGATTTTTTGGGCATCGCCCGGGCAGCCAGAGCGATTGCAGGGGAACAGAAGCAGGGCGGCTGACGTTGATTTCTCAACAATCAGCGAGATCGCCCATGCCCCAGGTTCCTGAAGCCGATTTTCCGCCCCGCACTTCCCTTGATCGGCTGTGGATCGTCGTGGCCGATGGCGGTGCGGCCCGCGTGCTGGCGGTGTCGGAGGACCGCAGCAAGATCGAGCTGCTGCGCGACATCGACGCCGCCAACGTGCATCTGAAGACGCATGACCTGGTGTCGGACCGTGCCGGCCGATCGTTCGAGAGCGCCTCGCCGACGCGCCATGCCATCGCGGCGAAGCACGATCCGCATGTGGAGCAGAAGCACCGGTTCATTCAGTCGCTGGCGGGATTGCTGGACGAAGATAACCAGGCCGGTCGCTTCGATCAGCTGATCCTGATCGTCACCCCCGCCGAGGCCAAAATATTGCACGATGCGCTGGACGCGCCGACGCGCCAAAAGGTGCGCGAAACAATCCACAAGGACCTGACCAAGGAAGCCCCCAGCCATGTCTGGCAGCGGATGATCGAGGCCGGGCTGATGCCCAGGCGGGCCGGCGCTCCCGGCAGTTAAAGGCCCCGTAGGCGCTGGGCGCCGGGGGGATCGCCGCTATTTCTTGGTGAGCGACAAATGCGCGGCGCAGGAATTGCTGCCCACATCGGCTTCCAGCTTCCCGTCGCTGATCCTGCCCTTCAGCGAGATTTGGTTGCTGCCGCCTTTGCCCCGCTGCGCGCCCTGCTGGTTGACGCTGAACGAGCCGTCGCTGCCTACCGTGGTTTCGATCGGGACGGCCCATTTGTATCGAACAACCCCGTCCTGGACCACGAGTCGGGCGTGGTCCATGTTAATGTTCATGCATCCTCCGCTGTTGTCGTTCAGCGTCTCGCGTTGAATTCCGACATAGGTGCCGTCGAACGGGCTCGCGGCCAGCGCCGGGTTGGCACCAAATATCAATCCAAGCCCCAGGCCCAGAACCGTCCAGCGAATGGATTTTAGCATGATGATGTCCTCCCTGAGCCTGCCGAACCGGCGGGATACTCGACCGTTCGGGTTGCAGGCTACCGCCGCGTCGCCGCTTTTTCAACAATTGTAGCGGCGGCGCAGGGTCAGCAGCCCGACCACCCAGGCCGCCAGCGGGACCAGGCTGCCAGGTTCGGGCATCGGCTGCGGCGGCGCCTGGGGAACCTGGATCGCCGAGGGCGATGCCAACCGGTCGGCGAGTGCCGGTCCCGATCCCAGATCGTTGAACCAAAAACCGGGTTGCGCGACGGAATGGGCGGGTCCCGGCACGGGCGCCAACGGGCCGGTCAGCCAGCCGGAAACCTCCCCGCTGCCAGCCGCCGGATGGGATTTGGTCAGCAACTGACCTCCCAGCAAACCCGCCCCGGCGAGCAGCGCCCCCGACAGCAGGGCGAGCTTGACCGACGGACCGCACCCGCCACCCAGCGCCTTCAACGCCCGCAGCCTGTGCTGCCCCGGATGCAGCAATGCCAGCGGACGATGACGGATCGTCGCGTGGAACAGCCGCAGGACCGGGTGGAGGACGGGCGAACAATCCATGGTGCACACTCAACCGATGAGCGTCCGGTATCGTCCAAATAATATTATAAATAGTAAATTATAATACATATCCAAACCCAAGACGTCAGGCTCCTCGCCAGGCGTTAAGCCTTGCCCTTGCCAAACCCGGCGATCCCCGGCATAACCACGGAGTCGGTGGAAGGGTTCATCGGTAATTCACACGCAGGGCGCCTTTCCCGCTGCATGCAGCGGGTCCGGTGCCGAAAATCCAGCAATGGGTTGGGGCCAGGCCCTG
>JAYTXR010000245.1:0-2310 GCA_043742865.1 Acetobacteraceae bacterium | reverse complement strand
TCAGGATCGCCGTCTGGCGCCCCCCGCGGATCGGCGCTGGCGCTTGCCCCGTGAAGGTGGCGGTGCGATTGTCCGGCGGTTTTGAGAAGTCCGGCCGCTCTGGCCCGGCATATGGATCAGCGCGAGGAAAGAATGGCGAAAATCAAGGTGAAGACCCCGGTTGTCGAACTCGATGGGGACGAGATGACCCGCATCATTTGGGGCTTCATCAAGGACAAGCTGATCCTGCCGTATCTAAACATCGACCTGAAATATTACGATCTCGGCATCGAATACCGCGACCAGACCAACGACCAGGTGACGGTCGACAGCGCCAACGCGATCAAGCAATACGGCGTCGGCGTCAAATGCGCCACGATCACGCCCGACGAGCAGCGGGTCGAGGAATTCGGCCTGAAGCGGATGTACCGCAGCCCGAATGGCACCATCCGCAACATCCTGGACGGCACCATCTTCCGCGAGCCGATCATCTGCAAGAACGTGCCCCGGCTGGTGCCGCACTGGACCCAGCCGATCGTCATCGGCCGGCACGCCTACGGCGATATCTACCGCGCCACCGAAATGAAGATACCCGGCCCTGGCCGCGTACGGCTGGTCTACGAACCGGCCGACGAGAACGAGCGCGCCCAGATCCTGTCTGTGCACGACTTCAAGGGCCCCGGCATCGCCATGGGCATGCACAACATCCAGATCTCGATCGACGGCTTCGCGCGAGCCACGTTCAACTATGGCATCCAGCGTGGCTACCCGGTTTATCTGTCCACCAAGAACACCATCCTGAAAATCTATGACGGCTACTTCAAGGATCGCTTCCAGGAGATTTTCGAGAACGAATTCAAGGCGGCATACGACAAGGCCGGCCTGACCTATGAGCACCGGCTGATCGACGACATGGTCGCCTGCGCGCTGAAATGGAACGGCGGCTATCTGTGGGCCTGCAAGAACTACGACGGCGACGTGGAGTCCGACATCGTTGCCCAGGGCTTCGGCTCGCTCGGGCTGATGACGTCGGTGCTGCTCAGCCCGGATGGCAACACGGTGGAATCGGAGGCTGCGCACGGCACCGTCACCCGCCATTTCCGCGAACACCAGAAGGGCAGGGAAACCTCCACCAACCCGATCGCCTCGGTCTTTGCCTGGACCCGCGGCCTCGCCTATCGCGGCAAGTTCGACAACACGCCGGACGTGACCGATTTCGCCGACACGCTGGAGCGGGTTTGCATCGAGACGGTGGAGAGCGGGTTTATGACCAAGGATCTCGCGGTGCTGATCGGACCGGCGCAGAAATTCCTGAACACCCAGGATTTCCTGGGCAAGATCGACGACAATCTGCGAAAAGCGATGGCCTGATGGACCACGCTGGGCTCGCTGGGCTGCGGCGCCACCAGCTCGCGCGGCGCGGCTTTGTGATGACCGGACTGATCGGCGGCTTCACGCTGGCCACAGCGCGGGCCGAGGCCTCGGCGATCCATACCGACAGCCAGGGCCTGATCGCCGGCGAGGTGGCGATCCCCGCTCCGGACGGCAAGATCCCGGCCTATTTCGCCCGGCCCGACAAGCATGGCCCGTTTCCGACCCTGCTGGTGATCGAGGAGGTTTTCGGCGTCCACGAGCACATCAAGGATCTTTGCCGGCGCTTTGCCAAAGCCGGCTACCTGGCCGTGGCGCCGGAACTCTATGCGCGCCAGGGCGACCTCTCGAAGATGACCGATGTCGCGCAGATCCTGCGCGAGGTCATCGCCCGCGTGCCGGATGCCCAGGTGATGAGCGATCTGGATATCACCGCCGCCTGGGCCGCCAACAACCACGGCAACCCGGCCAAACTGGGGGTCACCGGGTTCTGCCGTGGCGGGCGGGTCACCTGGCTGTATGCCGCGCATAATCCGAAGCTGAAAGCGGCCATCGCCTGGTACGGCCCGATCGGCGGGGTAACCAGCGAGATCCAGCCGAAGACGGTGCTGGAGCTGGCCGATCAGATCCAATGCCCGCTGCTCGGGCTGTACGGCGCCAAGGATTCCGGCATTCCGGTCGAGCAGGTGAGCGCCGCCGAAGCCCGCGCGAAAGCGGCCGGCAAGACCGTGGAGATCGTGATCTACCCCGACGCGGGCCACGCCTTCCTGGCCGATTACCGCCCAAGCTACAACAAGGACGCGGCCGAGAATGGCTGGGCGCGCACGCTGGCCTGGCTCAAAAGATACGGGGTAGCCTGACCGGATATCCATCAGCCGGGCGGGCAAAATCGGCATTGCTACCTGCGAGGTAACCAATTAGCGTCGGAGTGCAGTTACGGAGATACTTAATGGCACGCAG
>JAYTXR010000244.1:0-13316 GCA_043742865.1 Acetobacteraceae bacterium | reverse complement strand
CGGGATGAACCAGTTGCCGAAGCCGCCGATCAACGCCGGCATGACCGAGAAGAAGATCATCAGCAGCCCGTGCGCGGTGACGATGGTGTTCCACTCCTGCCCGGAGGTCACCAGCGTATTGCCAGGGAACATCAGCTGCGCCCGCATGATCATCGAAAGCACACCGCCGACCAGGCCGCCCACGGCGGCGAAGATCAGATAGAGCGTGCCAATGTCCTTGTGGTTGGTACTGAACAGCCAGCGGGTAGCGAATCCCGGATAATGGCCGTGATGCTCATCATGCGAGTGATCGTCATGAGCGTGATCGTGCGCTGTGGAAGCCATGGTCTTCTGCTCCTGCAGGCACGAACCCAGCGGGCCGTGCCAAATCTTTGGGTCCGGATTAGCGCCGGAGGTCGGCAATCTTGAGCAAGGCGGGCGTACCCGAAGCTGGCGTACCCGAAGCTGGGGCGAGCGAAGCGGGTGGAGAGGCATCGGAGAACTTTGTCTTGGCAGTCACCAGCCAGGCGTTGAATTCCTGTTCCGGCACCGCGTGCACCACGATCGGCATGCGTGAATGATTGGTACCGCAGACTTGGTTGCACTCGCCGTAGAACGTGCCGGGCTGGTCAGCTCGGAACCAGGTTTCGATCGTTCGGCCAGGGATCGCGTAGCGCTGTACGCCGAGCGAGGGAATGAACCAGCTATGGATCACGTCGCCGCTGTTGGTCAGCACGCGGATATCCTTGCCGACCGGCACCACCAGTTCGTTGTCCACCGCCAGCATACGCAGTTTGCCCTGTTTGGCGACATCCTCATCGGACAGGCCGTAGCTGGTGAAGTTCAGGTCGCCCTTATCCGGATAGGTGTATTCCCAATACCACTGGTGCCCGGTGGCTTTGACGGTTAGCGCCGGGGTCGCGGTACGGTCCTGAAAATAGATCAGCCGGAACGACGGGATCGCCATCACCACCAGGATCAGCACCGGGATCACGGTCCAGGCCACTTCCAGCCCGGTATGATGGCTGGTCTGGCTGGGATTGGGATTGGATTTCTCGTTGAAGCGGATCATCACCCAGATCAGCAGCCCGGCGACGAACAGCGTTATCACCGTGATGATCACCATCACCAGATTATGCAGGCTGATGATGTCCTGCTTCACCGGACTGAACGGCACGCCCATGCCGAGTGACCAGTTATGCGGGACCTGCGCCAGCGCGCCCCGGCTGATCGCTGCCGGTGCCAGGAGAATTGCGAATAATGCGGCGGAAAACCGCGAGAAACCCTGCATCGCCCGTTCCATTCTGTTTCGTCAAACCGGCCCGCATAGGCCCGGCCTTCATATCCTTTGGCCTAGCGGACCCCGGACTTCAGATCAAGAGGACTTCAGATCAGGGGGAAGTCAGATCAAGAGAGCTTCAGATCAGGGGGACTTCGGGCCAAGAGGATTTCAGATCGACGGAGCTTCAGATCAAGGGGGCTTCAGGATTAAGGTCCGCCTTGTCGGTCAAGCCGATCCGTTGCCGAATTTTATTAGCGTGAAGATGCCGAATGGCGGCATCGGTACGGCTTGCGCCTCGGCGGGGACCGCGTCCACGCCCAGCAACTCGGCCATGGCGAAGTCCGGATGCCAGCCGAGCGCGCGCGATGCTGGCGCCATCGCGCGTTCCAGCCACCAGCGTGGGCCGCGCTCCGCGGCGAAATGATTGACGAACAGGATATGTCCCTCGGGGCGCACCACGCGGCGCATTTCCGCCAGCAGCAGCTTCGGATTAGGCACGACGGAGGCGACGAACATCGCTACTGCCACGTCGAAGCTGTCATCGGGGAAGCCGGTCGCCTCGGCATCCAGTTCATGCAGCGCTTCCACATTGCGCAGCCCTTCGTTGCGCACGCGCTCGCGTGCACGGGCCAGCATCTCCGCCGAGAGATCGATCCCGACGATGCGCTTCTGCGCGGTGTAATGCGGCAGCGCGAGCCCCGTGCCAACGCCGACCTCGAGCACCCGCTTGCCCGGCAGCCGATTGACCTCGGCCACAGCGCGGCGCCGCCCGATCGAGGAGACGCCGCCGAAAATTATATCGTAGACCGACGCCCACCGGCGATAGGCGGCACGCACCGCATCGGCGTCCAGCCCAGGTCCCGGCATCGATTGCCGGTCGGCGCGCGGCGGTTGGAGGGCGTTGCTCATAGCGGAAAGGATTTCATAGCCGGTCTGCCTAACCAACGCATCGGCGTCGCGCAAGCCTCCGCGCGATCCCTCAGGCGGTTAGCGGGCATGAAAATCCGTTTTCGAAGGATCGGGATTCAGGCGGCATCCTCTCGGCGGTCGCGGATTTTGACGTAGGCGATCGCGGCGTGCTGGGCGCAATAGGGCTTGCCCTGGGAGGCGCCGTCATCGCAGAAGCGAAAGCTTTTGGTGCCGGGTTCGCCGATCGGCCAACAGCAGGTCAGCGATCGCGCATATGGCCGTGCCGAGCCCAGCGAGGTCGAAACCTGAGGTAACCGCGGAGGCGGAACCGCAACGATATGCGACTGGGAGCGCGCAATGTCGGCGTGCTTCGGCTCCGCCTGGGATTGCACCGGCCGAGGCAATTCAGGCCGCTGGGCTTGCGCCTGAACCGCTTCTAGTTGGGGCGGCATGGCGCCAGCCAGCCCACCGGTCCCCGAAGGGGACATTGATGCGGCGGCGGCCAGCGCAGCCGGGACGGAAATGCGCGAATTGCTGCCCAGCGGCGGCAGCGTCGGGCCGGCCATCCGGCGCGATGCCGGGCGGCGCGACTGGGCACCCAGGCCATCGCGGCGGATCGGCGAGGGCCGCGCCGGCAGTTCCAGGCGATGGGCTTTGCCGACCACCGCGTTCTTGGTGACGCCAAGACGCCGGCCTATTTCGGCGGTGGAGTGACCCTCATCCCAAAACCCGCGGAGCCGGACGATTGTTTCCTCGGTCCAATCCATATCTTGATCTCCCTGAACCTGTATCTACCAGATACGGTATAGGGAGATTTCCGCGGATTCAACGACGGAAACGCGGTCAACCACAAAAAGCTGTGGAAAACTCAGCCTCAAACCACAAGGGCTAGAAAAGCAGCCCTTTTTTCAGCATTCCGTGAATGCCTTTCTCGCCGTTGACCGTCTGGGTCACATGGAAATCGACCGCCAGGGAACAGAATGTATAGGCCTGCTCGCGCGATAAATTGCTGCGCGAGCAGATGAACGCGATCATTTCCCGCAGCGCCTGCTTCATCGCGACATCCAGATCCTCGTGCATTCCCATCGTGATGAAGTGACTGGCGGTTTCGCCGCGCGGGAACCGCAGAAGCGGGTTCTTGACCCCGCCACCCTTGTGCAGGGTCAGCGTGAAGGTGCCGGTCAGGCAGATCTCCAGCGCGTTGATGCAGACCTCGCCGTCGCCCTGCACGCCGTGGCCATCGCCGGCGGAGAAATTGGCACCGTGCACATGCACCGGCAGGAACAGCGTCGAGCCTTCCCCCAGCTCCTTGTTGTCCAGATTGCCGCCATGCTCGCGCGGCTCCTTGGACGACAGCGTGCCGTATCGCGCCGGCGGGGCGACGCCCATCACGCCGAAGAACGGCGCCAATGGCAGCTCCGTGCCCCAGGGAAGTTTTGCCATCCTGGTGGTGCGGTCGATCGGGATATGGCTGATGTAACGCTCGGGGAAGTCCTCCGGCAGAGTGCCGAGCAGCGGACGGAAGCCGCAAAACCCCCATTCGGCGCCGAACTCGATTTTATCCACCCGCACTTCCAGCATGTCACCGGGTTCCGCGCCGTCGATCGCCACCGGTCCGGTCAGGATATGCCCGCCCATGCGCGGCAGGTTGGCGGCTTGGATGACGAGCAGCGCCGGCGGGACGGTCAGACCCAGCTCCGCCGGCGGCATAGACTCGACCCCGCCGGAGACGCATTCCAGCACCACGGTATCGCCGGAATTGACGGTCAGGACCGGAGGATACGCCGCATCGAACATCCCAAACCGTACGGTTGCGGGGGTCGGTGCCAGATAATGCCGGGACATGCGGAAACTCCGTCAGGATCACGCCAGCGATCGTGACGGAGATGCAGGCCGTCGACAAGCCGCGATCAGCTGCGCGGCGTTGTTGAGCTGTGGGCGGTGGTGGTGCCCTGTGTCACGCCGGGGCCAGAGATCGTGCCGGGCGGCTTGTCGGCGCTGGCCTCCATCGACGTGTCGGGTTCCTCGGCCATGTTCTTCTTGAACGACTTGATGCCCTTGGCGAAGTCGCCCATCAGGCTGCTTACCTTGCCGCTGCCGAACAGCAGCAGAACGACAAGCAGCACCACGAGCCAGTGCCAGATGCTAAAGCTACCCATAATCCCTCCGATGGGGGGCGATCCCCTGCCCCGCGGGCTCCGACCAGGCGCCGGTGCGCAGGGCAGGCAATCTAGGGCCTGTGCCCCCGCTTGCCAACGACCCCGGCAAGGGCCGGATGCCGTGAGTGGACATGGCGCGGGAACGCCTCCACCACAAGCGATGATTTGACCCGACGGGGGTTAATAGCCTGAACTCGCCAGACGGATTGCCCTGGGCGTCGCCTGGGCGATTTCCTGCTGCGTCGTCCGCCGGCCCGGGTGAATGAAGCCATAGGCGGTATAGATGCCCCCGCCCATCTGCCCGGCCGGGGGCCAGAACACCCGGAGCTCGGTCCAGTCGTTGGCCGCGGAGACGTCGATCACCGTCTGGCCCTCGGTCACCCGGTGATGCACCCAGTTCGCCTGCGTCACCAGAATTTTCCTCCGTTCCAGCAACTGCGAGACCACGGCCACGTGGCCGTAGGGCAGGCGAGAGGATCGGGCGAATACCAGCACGCTGCCCAGTTGCGGCGTGTTGGCACGGGCGTAGCGGCCCTCGGCCGCGCCCCACCAATCGGCGGCGTCACCGCGCAACGCCACTCCGGTCAGCGCCCGGGCGAACGGGGCGCATTCCAGCGCGACGGAGCCACCGACATAGCCGCCTTCCTCCCCCGTGGATCGCGACGACCCACAGGCGGCCAGCAGCAGGAGCATTGCGGCAAGCAGCAGGTTGCGCATCACCCTCAACGCTAAAGAACAGTGTGAAGTTTATCGCCTTGGATATGAGAGAAAAGCAACAACCAACGGATAGGGCGTTGTTTTACGTCTACGACGAGGACGCCAGCAAGGTCGAGAACACGTAGTCGTTATGCGCCCCCAGCGCCGGACCGGTCCAGCCGATTGCCGCCTCCGGGGGATCGCCGTCCATCCGGATCGCCGGGCCGGGATGCAGCGTGCGCCCGATCAGCGGGTCATCGACGGCAATCACCGATTTGCGCGCCAGGAAATGCGGGTCGTTGGCGCAGTCCGCGATGTCGAACAGCCGCGAGCACGGCACTTCTGCTGATTCCAGTATTGCTTCCGCCTGCGCCGCCGATAGGGTCCGGGTCCACAAGGCGATCGCGGCGTCGAGCTCGCCGCGGTGCTCGCAGCGGCCGTTATTGGTCTTGTAACGAGGCTCGCCGGCCAGCTCCGGCCGGCCGATCGCCGCCATCATGCGGGTAAAAATCAGATCCGAATTGCCGGCGATGCACAGCCATTTGCCGTCGGCGCAGGGATAGGTGTTGGTCGGCGCCGCCGTCTGGATCGCGGCCCCCACCGGCTGACGTACCCGCCCGTCCAGCGCATATTCGGGCAGCATGCCCTCCATCAGGCTGAACACGCTGTCCACCAGGTTCACGTCGATCACCCGCCCGATGCCGGACCCGGTGACATCGCGTTGCCACAGCGCCGACAGCAGCCCGATCGCGGCATACATTCCGGCCAGGTCGTCGCTGATCGAAATCCCGCAGCGCGGCGGCGGCAGTTCGGTGCTGCCGGAGGGATGCGCGGTCAGATGCCGAATGCCCCCCATCGCCTCGCCGATGGCGCCAAAGGCCGGCTTGTCGCGGTACGGCCCATCCTGGCCGTAGCCGGAGATACGCGCGATCACCAGCCGCGGGTTCAGTTTGTGCAACACGTCCGGCCCGAGGCCGAGCTTTTCCAACTGCCCGGCGCGCAAATTCTCCACCAGCACATCCGCCCGCGCGGCCAGCGCCAAAGCGCGAGGGCGGTCTCGCTTCAGGTCCAGTTCCACCGACAGCTTGTTGCGGCCGTGCACGCTGAACCACACCGAATTGCCGTTCACATGCTCGCCCCAGCCGCGCACCGGATCCCCGCCCGGCGGTTCCACCTTGATCACCTCGGCGCCGAGGTCGGCCAGGATGCGGGTGCAGAACGGGCCGGCGATGTAGTGGCCGATCTCCAGCACTTTGAGGCCGACCAGCGGGCCGGTGCGCGGCGCCGGAATGGACTTGGACATGGACGGTCTCCCCGAAGACGAATTTAGCGGTCAAGAGCCCGACGAATAACCTTTTGGCAAGCCGACGAGGCCATAACTACCAGCGGAGGCCGGCATTGCGCCGACCTCCTTGTTTCCTTCCCCCGTTGCACCGGCCAAGCCCCTGCTGGCCGATGGCGCAACGACTCGAGGCGGCGTGGCGTCGAATCCTGGCCACGCCGCCTTCTTTTCTCCCGTCATCCTGTTGGGTTTTTACGCTCCGGGCTTCCCAAGGCCGCGAAGCCGCCTTTAGGCTGGCCTCCGAAGTCAACGAGGACCCCGAGATGCCGCCTGCATCGAAACCATTTTCCATCGACGCCAAGCTGGTCGCCATCCTCGCCCGCGCCGCGGGCCTGGAGAAGGCGCTCGCCGAATTCCCCGACGATGTCGCCGCCGCCGCCGAACAGGGGTTTGGCAACGCCGGCATGATCCAATCCCCCACCGACCAAGCTGCCGAGCCCTGGCCGCCGATGCGTCCGGGGGTCGGGCTGTGACGGAATTGCACTGGCTGACCGCAGCGCAAGCCGCCCGCGCGTTCGCCGCCAAAACCCTGTCCCCGGTCGAGCTGATGACCGCGCTGCTGGAACGTATCGGCCGGCTGGACCCCAGGGTGAACGCGTTCATCCGTCTGGACGGCGAGGCCGCGATGACGATGGCCCGCCACGCCGAGGCCGAGATCCACGCCGGGCGCATCCGTGGACCCCTGCATGGCGTGCCGGTCGGCATCAAGGACGTCATCGACGTCGCCGGACTCCCGACCACCGCGCATTCGAAAATTCTGGTCGACAACATCGCCGCCGCGGACGCAACGGCGGTCGGCAAGCTGCGCCAGGCCGGTGCAATCGTGCTGGGGAAGCTCTCCACCCATGAATTCGCCATCGGCGGCCCGAGTTTCGATCTGCCGTTCCCGCCGGCGCGCAATCCGTGGAACACCGACCACCATCCGGGCGGGTCGTCCTCGGGTTCCGGCGCCGGCCTGGCCGCGGGGTTCTTTCCGCTGGCGCTGGGCACCGACACCGGCGGGTCCGTGCGAAACCCGGCCAGCGCCAACGGCATCGTTGGGCTGAAGCCGACCTATGGGCTGGTGTCGCGCCGCGGCGTGTTTCCGCTGTCGTTCACCTTGGACCATGTCGGCCCGATGACCCGGACCGTGGCCGACAACGCGCTGCTGCTGGATGTGATCGCCGGCCACGACCCCGCCGATCCCGCCAGCGCGGCCACGCAGCAGACAAATTTCGGCCGGATGCTGGATCGCGGGGTGAGGGGGGTTCGCATCGGCTTCGTGCGGCATTTTCACGAGCGCGACATCCCCGCCAGCCCCGAGGTCACCGCCGCGCTGGAAGACGTCGAACGCATCCTGCAGGCCGAGGGCGCGCAGGTCACCGCGGTGAAGCTGCCCAGCCTGAACGAATTCGCTGCCGTCAACCGCGTGATCCTCAGTGCCGAGGGCTTCTCCATCCACGCCAAATGGTTGCGCGAGCGCCCCGGCGATTACGGCCAGCTCGCCCGCCGCCGGCTATTGGCCGGGGCGTTCGTCTCCGGTGCCGATTATGTCGGCGCCCAGCGCCGCCGGGCACAGATGATCGCGGCGGTGGAGGAAGCGTTTCGCGATGTGGACGTGCTGCTATGCGCCAGCTCGATGGATCCATCCAGCCGGATCGAGGACGAAGCGGAAACCGGCCGCACCTATCCGCGCCAGGCCCGCACACCGTTCAACAATACCGGCCATCCGGCGCTGGCGATGATGTCTGGCCTGTCGCGGGCCGGGCTGCCGCTGTCGGTGCAGTTCGTCGGGCGGTATTTCGAGGAAGCTATGGTGCTGCGGGTGGCGGCGGCCTATGAACGGGCGGCCGGATGGTACAAGCGTCACGCGCCGATCTAGCGATCGCGGCCAGGGCAGATAACCTTAGATGGAGGGCGTTCGATGTCTCCTGGTGAACTTCTGATCGCCGAGCGCGAAGTGGCCAACAGGTCGTTGCCGGTGCGTATGGCAGCCTTGCCGCCCAGCAAGGCCATCGGCCATATCGCGCCGGACTGTGCCGGCATGAACTTCTACGAGATCGACCCCAGCCTGCATGCCTCGCTCCGTCTGAATATGGACGCGACGGCATACGCGCATTTTCAGGGCTATTTCTCCCGGTTGGGCGAGGTGGCGGGCGGCCGTCTGGATGAGCTGGCGCGCATCGTCGACCGCAATCCGCCGGTGCTCGAACATCGCAACCGGTTTGGCCAGGACCTCGACACGATCGTTTACCATCCGGCCTATCGGGAGATGGAAAAGATCGGCTTCGAGGACTTTAAACTGCACGCCATGTGCCATGTTCCCGGCCTGTTTGGTCAGCCGGGGCCGGCGCCGCAGCTGGCGAAGTATGTCTTCCAATATTTGATCTCCCAATCTGAGTTCGGCATGATGTGCCCGCTGAGCATCACCGATGCGACGATCCATGTGCTGCGGACCTCCGCCAGCGAGGAACTCAAGCAATATTTGCTGCCCAAGATGCTCTCGACCGAGCTTTCGCAGCTCTGGAAGGGCACGCAGTGGATGACCGAACGGGCCGGGGGTTCGGATGTCGGTACGCTGGAGACGACCGCTCGCTTCGGAAAGGGAGTCTGGCGGCTGTATGGCGACAAGTGGTTCGCGTCCCATACGGACGCGCATATTGCGCTGATCTTGGCGCGCCCGGAGGGCGCTCAAGCCGGCACCGGCGGGATCGGGCTGTTCGCCCTGCCGCGGTATCTGAAGGACGGAACGCGTAACCATTACCGGATCGTCCGGATGAAGGAGAAGCTGGGAACCAAATCCCTGGCGACCTGCGAGATCGTGCTGGAGGGTGCGGAGGCTTACCTGGTCGGCGACGTGAACCAGGGCCTGAAGCAGATGATGGATCAGGTGAACCTGTCGCGCCTGTCGCACGGCGTCCGCGCGGCCGGGATGATGCGCCGCTGCCTGAACGAGGCGCTGGCGGTCGCGCGCAACCGCGATGCGTTCGGCGCGCGGCTTATCCAGCACCCGCTGCTGCGCCGGCAGATCATGAAGATCCTGGTGCCGGCCGAGCAGGCCCTGGCGATGTCCATGCTTGCGGCCAGCTATCTGGACCGCGCGCGCGCCGGGTCCAACGAGGCGTCCCAGGTCATCCGCATCCTGACGCCGGTGATCAAATTCCGCGCCTGCCGCGACGCGATTTCGGCGACCCGGGCGGCGATGGAGACGCGCGGGGGAAATGGCTACATCGAGGATTGGGTGAACGCGAGGATGGTGCGCGACTCCCATATCGGCGTGCTCTGGGAGGGCACCAGCAACATCAACGCCATCGACGTGGTGCGCCGCGCGGTCACCAAGGCGAGGGCGCATGAGGTGCTGCATGCCTTGCTCACCGAAAAGCTGGAGGCGTCGGATTTGCCGGACCGGTTCCGCCAGCGGCTGGCGAAGGCGCTGGACCGGAGCTTCAAATTTATCGTCGACGTGGCGAAAGATCCCGCCGGCGAGCACATGGCGCGCCAGGCATCGAGCGGGCTCTACAACGCGGCCAGCGCGGTCGTGCTCGCCTGGGAGGGCTCCCACGCCGATGGGGATGCCCGCAAGCTGCTGGCGAGCCGCCTGGTTCTCGAACATCGCGTGGAGGCGTCCGATCCGCTGTCTCCGCCCAATGGGGGTTGGGAGGCTTCGGCGTATGCCCTGTTGCTCGATGATCCGGCCGCGCCTTCGCGCGCCGAGGTGGATGACCTCCTGATCGCCGCCTGAAACCGGCCTAGATCGGCACTGTCTTAGGCAAGCGCTGGCCTATGCCAGCGCCGGCTTACGCGAACGCCGGTTCTCGGTCAGAGATCTGTGGTGGTGGCGAGTTGTCCCAGGGGGTAACAGAAGCCGTCCCGGTTCCGTCTCACGCCGCGTGGGTGGAGAATGTAGGCTGGATTTTGGCTCGGGTCTGAATTTTGCAACAGATTGGGAGGATTGAGGAGCTGGGTCTGGCGAGGCCCGGGCTGTGCCCAGCGCCTCCGCCATGACCGCCGCCGCGGCATGCTCGGTCCAGGCGGCACGGCTCGCCGCCGCCTCGTTGCCCTCGATCGCCCGCCGCGCCGCCTGCAGCCGGAGCAGCAGCCCGAGCGCCGACCTCGATTCCCGCATCAGGCTCATTGCCTGACCCTTGATTTGGCGGGCGATATCGAATTGGCACCGGCGCTCCGCCGCCAGCCGCAGGCAATCCATCGCCCAGGCATTCGCCGCCACGAACTGCGCCGCCAGCCGGCCCTCGGCGCCATTGGCCGGCTGCAACGCCGCCACGGCGGCCATCGCCGCCCGGATCTGGCGCGCCAGATCCGCCGGATCCTCCGAAACCGGCGGCGGCAGGGCGGCACGCAGCCTCAGAACAATTTCCTGAAACGCGTCCCGCGGCGGCAGGCGCGCCCAATTGGGTTGCGGATTGGCCGGTTCGTCGTGCAAAGTTTCCATTTTGTTAGGGTATAGTTATTTACATTAACTGGCAAGCGGGAAGTGCTGTCTGGTCTAGGCGGCGTCCAGCGCCTTGCGCGCCACCTCCCTCAAGGTTTTGGCCATAGCGCTTCACCGCTCGTTTGTTCGCTTTTCGGAGCGAGACGATCCGCCGCTTCACTGGCGTAGTTTACGCACGGATCCTTACGCCGAAGGCGCAGATTTGCCCCGGGGTGTCCACCCACCAAGCCGCCAAGTGGATCGAGGTCAACCGCGTATGCCCTACGCAGGGTAATAACATACTTGACTCAGTATAGGCCAGAATTGGCGACTTGCCTGTACGACGCCGCCGATTCTAGTCAAGTTTGTCGGCCGTAGATTAGACCGTTTGCGGGAAAATTTAACTCAACGGCCAACGCAGATTCTTATGGCGTCCCGTTTATCGCGGGCGTATGCTGAAAGGCTCCAGCAACACGGTGCTACCGCCATGCGTCCCCCCTTTGACCAATGGGCTCCTACCGAAATTGCCCGCTTGCAAGATCAAATCAATGCGCTTCAACGTGCGTTGGATTTGTATACGACTGTCACGTCGTCGAATGCGTCTTCCATTCAGGCTATCGGCACCGCTGCGGCCAGTGGCACGCGTGAGGTCGGACCCAAAGGGACACGTAGGAGCAAATACGAAAGCCTCTTCGTGGCGTTCGAAAAGGAAGCGCGCCCTTTATCTCACACTGAAATGATAGATATCGCACTTGGGATGGGAATCGACATTTCACGCGACAACATGCGCTCCATAGCTTGGTCGCAAAAGAACGGTGGCCGCGCGTATCAAATCGGAGATTCATATCAGTGGGGTAAGGCACCCAACCCGCCTGCGCCACGCGTCGGCTTTTTCGACACGCCGGATCCTCCGGCAAAGCCGGAGGACGACGACGAAATCTGAGTTAGGAGGCGTGGCAGAGTGGTTTATTGCAGCGGTCTTTAAAACCGTCCGGGGCCCGCCCTGGGAAGCACTCCCGTGGGTTTGAATCCCACCGCCTCCGCACCAATCCCGGCATTCACGTGCCGGGCTAGTCCAGTGGTTGACAACCACTACCTCATTTCCGGTTAAGGGCCGGTGAAAGGCAGGTATTCAGTGCGCAAAGAGCGCGCCTTATAGGCTTCGAGATTGCTCAGGGCAGGATGCTTGTCACATCTTGCCTTGAGCAATTTCGCACACTCTGTCTAGGGCAATTATGGGAATCTGTCAAGAGTCCCAGATAGTTAAGTCGGCCTCAGGCGTTTGTTCCGTTTGTTCGCGGGTGCTGCTTTTGCGACTTCCAAATCATACGGCGTCACGGACATAAGACGTTTGGCTAACAGGCGAAAGTTTCCGTTTTCGTCGTTCAACTGTTCAATCCTTTCGCCCCCTGTTTTGTCGTTTTTCCCATTAGCCGGCTTGGCTAGCTCCATGGCCAATCAACTCCTTGTATGTGATCCGCTTGCCGGACACAGAACGGAGCACCTTGCGGAACCGTCCGCTATCCCGGTCTTTGCGTTCGTTAAAGCGGAATGTCTCTTCCACGACGTAAGCATTCAAATGGACCGGCTCGATGCTGACATAGGTCCCTTTGACGGCCCTCTTGAACAAACTCCAGAAATTTTCCAAGCCGTTGGTGTGAACAGCCCCACGAACATATTCGACGGCATGGTCCACCGTCTGATGGATATAGTCCGCTTCCAAGCCGCCATAGGAAAAGTTGGCATCGGTGAAGAGACGCGAGCCGGGTTCTACCGCTGCTCTCACCTCGGCATGCAGAGTGCGCTTCTTGGTATTTGGAATGTGTTTCGCCTTGACCTTGCTGGCTTCACTCTCAGTGCCGCGACGCAGGACGCCCATCACCACGGCCTTCCCGGCCCAGCCGGTGCCCTTGATTGTCTTCTCGCGCCTCGTCTTACTCATGTTGCGGGCGAGGCCGCCAATGAAGGTCTCGTCGGCCTCTGTGTCGCCGGGGCCTTTGAGAAACGATCCCGTTTCCATCGCCAGCCTGATCCGGTGCAGCATGAACCATGCCGTCTTTTGCGTGACCCCGACCCCACGGTGGATTTCGTAGGAGCTAATCCCATTTTTGCAGTTGGCAATCATCCAGATGGCACAAAACCACTTGTCCAGGCCGAGCGGGCTATCCTCAAATATGGTTCCGCGTTTGGCCGTGAACTGCTTCCGCACATGAGCGCCCTTGCACTCCCAAATGCGACGCGTCGCAATGAACCGAACGTCCGTGCGCCCGCACTCAGGGCACGTCACGCCGTTCGGCCAACGCAGATCAACCATCGTCGCAAGAGCAACATTCGGGTCCGCGAAATGCTTGATGGCTTCCAGCAGGGTTTGGGGTTCTGTGCTCATGACCAGAACCATAGCCATTCTGATCTACTGCGTCAAGTATATTATTACCCTACGCAGGCATAAGCGCCTTGGCCACCATGTCGGGTGCGCGCGCGATGACGCGCAAATAGGCCAGCGCCGGCGCGTCCGGTTGCCGGCGGCTTTGTTCCCAGTCG
>JAYTXR010000243.1:0-4048 GCA_043742865.1 Acetobacteraceae bacterium | reverse complement strand
GGGCGCGCGTTTTCTGATGGTTTGGCTGGCCTGCGCGGGATAGATCATTGCGGGGCGACGCCGGGCGCATGTGAATATCGCGTTTTTCCTTGATCGGCTGCCGAAGCCATTGCAGCGCAGGACACGGCTAATGATCCAGGTTGCAACAGTGTTGGTTGGCGGCGTGATCGCGTGGTTTGGGGTGTTGCTCGCTCAACGAAACCTCGACATGGATGCAAACTCGCTGCCGATCTCGGCCACCTGGCTATATCTGCCCATCGTCCCGGCCGGCATCGCCCTGGTCGTGTAGTCGATGGTACAATCTTCGTAGCTGCTGCGGTCTGGCCCGGCGGACGCCGTCGATCCTGCGAACTGGGCGCCGGGTGAGACCGCGGAATGGCCGACGTGATCATCGCCGTCGGTTTGGTCTGGCTGGTGGCCGTACTGGCCGGGCTGCCGCTCTATGCTGCCGTGGCGCTGGGTGCCACGCTGTTTGTGATCATCACCGGCTTTTCGATGTCCATCGTGCCGCAAAAGATGGTCAACGCGATAACTCCTTTCCCGATTACCGCGGCACCGCTGTTAATTCTAATGGGCAATCTGTTCCGCGCGTCCCGGGTAACCGCCGGTATCGTCCGTTTTGCCACCGCCATCATGCGCAGTCTACGCGGCGGCTACGCGCAGGCCAGTATTCTTTCGAGCCTCATTTTGGCAGGCATGGCTGGCAGCGCCGTGGCCGATGCCGCGGCGACGGGGGCCATTGAGATCCGCGCCATGAAGAAGGCTGGCTACCGCGCCGATACCGCGGCTGCCATCAACGCGTCTTCGGCCACGATCGGGGCGATCATGCCGCCCTCGTCGCCCATCGTTATATTTGCCGTCACTTCCAACATATCGGTTAGACGGCCATCCCTTGCGGGCCTTATTCCCGGGCTGCTCATGGCGGCGTCGCTGATGGCCATGGCGGCCGTCATCTCGGGCCGGCAAGGCTTTCCCCGCCAGCGATTTGTGGGCATGGCCGAGCTTTGGCACTCATTTCGGGACGGTTTTCTGGCGGTGCTCACGCCCGTCATCTTGCTCGGTCGGCCTGTTCAGCGGCCTGTTCACGCCGACCGAGGGCGCGGCCGTTACCAACCTGTATGCGTTGACGCTGGGCCTGGTGGTCTACCGGACCCTGAGCTTCGCCGACGTCGGCCGTGTGTTGCGCGAAACGGCGGAGACGGCAGGTGTTGTGATGCCCTTGGTCATGTCGGCAGGCGCGCTGGGCTGGTGCCTGTCCGCCTCCCGCATACCGCAAATCGCAGCGCCGGCCATGCTTGCGTCGATCAGCCATCCGCTACTGTTTCTGCTGACATGCAACCTCCTGTTGCTGCTGGTCGGCTGCTTTATGGAAACGCTGGCGGCGATCCTGATCCTGTTACCGATCCTGGTGCCCGCCGCCGTCGCCTTTGGTATCGACCCGGCGCAATTCGCGATCATGATGATCCCCATCCTGGTCCTGGGAACGATCCATCCGCCAGTGGGCGTGGTGCGGTTCATCTCCTCCCGCATCGCCGAAATTAGCTACGAGACGTTGGCGCGCGCCGTGCTCCCATGGCTGATCCCGCTATTTTGCGTTTTGGCCGCAATCACGCTGTGGCCGCCGATCACCACCTGGCTGCCAGGCCTGGTACTGGGACGTTAGCGATTGGGACTAGCCGCGCGGGGTGATGCGGAATGCGACGGGCCGGTCCGGCTGGGTTGTGACGAACCCGCGCGGCACGACCCGGCCGCGGCCGACAAGCGATAGCCGGAACGCCTGGATCAACCGGGCCATCACCAACGTCGCCTCCGTCAGCGCGAATTGCATACCGACGCAAATACGCGGCCCGGCACCGAATGGCATGTAGGTGAACCGCTCGGGCACTGGCGCACCAGGGGCGAAACGGGCCGGGTCGAACATGTCTGGCGCCTGCCAATGGGCGCGATGCCGATGTACAACCCAGGGTGAGATGCTGACGACTGTATCGGGTGCGATCGGCCGGCCCATTATGGTGTCGCCGCCAATCGCCTCTCGCACGATCAGGAACGCCGGCGGATATAAACGCAGCGCCTCATCGATGAAGGCGCGAGTTACCGGCAGATGGGCGGATGCGGCGTGGTCGGGTGACAGGTCGATCGACGCCACCTCCGCCGCAATCGCGTCCTGATAGTCGGGCAGCAGGGCGGCGAGGTAGCAGGACCAGAACAGCGTTACCGCCGTCGTTTCGTGCCCGGCCAGAATCATCGTTGCGACCTCATCCCGCAATTGCGCGCGGGTGAAGGCGGCGCCGGTGGTGGGATCACGCGCGGCCCGTAACAGGTCGAGTAGATCGCGGGGTTGACCGGTGTCGCTCTGTGCCTCCCGCGCGTCGATAAGCTGATCGAGGAAACGCAGCCATCCCTGGCGGAAAGTATGCCGGCCGAAATCTAAGGGCGACGGCAGGCTGGCGGGCAGCAGCAGGTCGAGCACGCCGGGTTGGGCGAATTTGAGCGCATAGGCCATCAGGGTGGACCGCAGTTCGGAGCGAAACCCCGACATCTCCAGCGAGAACATCGACTGCCCGGCGATGTCCAGCGCCAGATGCTGCAGATGCGGCATCAGCACGGTGGGCGCGCCGGCCGTTTCGCGCAACGCCTGCTCCGCCATCGCCGATGCGGTTACAACGTGACGCGCCAGAACCGGCAGCGTGCGGGGTGCCATGGCCGGGGCGATCGTGCGGCGCTGGTGCCGCCATGCCTCACCCTCTGCCAGGAAAAGACCTTGGCCGAGCAGGGGGGCCAGGACCCGCCGGGCACCGGTGTTGCGGCGGTAATTGGCCTGGTTTGTGACCAGCACGTGCCGGATCGCCTCGGGTGCATTCAGCATCAACTGGTCGCGGCCGAAGAACTTGCCGTCCAACAAGTCTTCCTCATACGCACGACGGCCCCAGAGTTCCAGCGGGTTACGGCGCAGTATGAAAAACGCCTCCACCTGGGAGTACTGGCGGGTAGCGATCGGCGGCCGGGGCGGGATAGGTTGAGGCGGGATAGGTTGGGGAGGGACAGGTTGGCGAGCGGCACGGCCGGGAAAGGGTGCTTCGGGCATACGTTGCACATGGGGTTGCGGCACGCGCGCAACAGGATGCAGCGCCGATGGAAGCGGTCACGTCCGTCAACGTGGTGTGAATTGGTTGTAGGTTGATGTGGCCGCGGATCATTCGGCTGCGGTGGCAATTTGGGGTGGAAAGACCTCGATCAGTGCCGGTGTAAGTTCGGCCATGGCCTCGGTCTGCATGTAGCGGTGGTGGAGTTGCCACTCGTCGTTGAGTTCGAGGAGCACGGCGCCGACGAGGCGGATGATGGATGCCTCGTTAGGGAAGATGCCGACGACGTCGGCGCGGCGCTTGACCTCCTTGTTGACGCGCTCGATCGGATTGGTTGAGTGGATCTTGGACCGGTGCTGGGCGGGGAAGTCCATATGCGCCAGCACGTCGGTCTCGCTCTCGTCGATGAAGGCTGAGAGCTTCGGCCATTTGCCGCGCAGCTGGTCGGCGGTGTGGCGCAGCGTCTGGCTGGCGGCGGCGCGATCGGGCTGGATGAACGCCTGGCGCAGGGCGGCCGACACCATGCTCTGCTGGGCGCGGCCGACGTAAGATTGGGCGTTGCGCATCCAATGAACGCGACACCGTTGCCACGACGCGCCCATGACCCGGCGGATTGCGGCCTTGAGGCCCTCGTGGGCATCAGAGATGACGAGCTTCACGCCGCGCAGGCCCCGGCGCACCAGGCTCTTCAGGAACGTCGCCCAGAAGGTCTCGGCCTCGCTGGGCCCGATGTGCAGGCCGACGATCTCGCGCTTGCCGTCGGTGTTGGCGGCCACGGCGATTATAGCGGCGACGGAGACGATGCGGCCGCCCTCGCGCTGCTTGAGGTAGGTGGCGTCGAGCCAGAGATACGGCCAATCGCCGGTCAGTGGGCGATCCAGGAAGGCGTTCACGCGGTCGTCGATGTCCTTGCAGAGCTTGCTGACGGTGCTCTTGCTGATGCCGGACAGGCCCATGGCCTGCAC
>JAYTXR010000242.1:0-6593 GCA_043742865.1 Acetobacteraceae bacterium | reverse complement strand
CGCCGGTCTACCCGCGCGAAGTGTTGAAGCGGGCGCTGGAGGTGCATGCGACCGCCCTGATCCTTGTGCATAACCACCCCAGCGGCGACCCCACCCCTTCCGAGGAGGACATCGCGATGACGCGGGAGGTAAAGAACGCAGCGGCGGCGCTGTCGATCGTGCTGCACGACCACGTGATCGTGGGTAACGGCCGGTGGCTTAGTTTCCGTCGGGAGGGTCTGCTATAGCGTTCCGGGCAGGAGGACATTCCATACCTCGTGCCCGCCCTCCCAGATCATTTTCAGCGCAACGTACAATACGATCGCCAGGCCGATCCAGGCGATCCAGCGCAGCCGCTCCAGCATCCGCGCGATCAGGCCGGCGGCAAGGCCCATCAGCGCCACCGACATTACCAGGCCGACGACCAGCACCCAGGTGCTCTCGCCGGCCGCCCCGGCGACGGCGAGCACGTTGTCCAGGCTCATGGACAGGTCGGCGAGGACGATTTGTACCATCGCCTGGCGCATTGTTTTGGGTTGGAGGTCGCCCGCCTGCTGCCCGTGCGCGCCCCGGTGCAATTCGCGATACATCTTCCAGCACACCCATAGCAGCAACAGCCCGCCGGCCAGGGTGATGCCGAGAATCGCCAGCAGCTGGATGGTGACCGCGCCGAGGCCGATGCGCAGCACGGTGGCCCCCGCGATGCCCCAGAAGATGGCGCGCCGCTTCTGCGGGCCGGGCAGGCCGGCCACCGCGATGCCGACGACGATGGCATTGTCGCCGGCGAGGGCGATGTCGATCATCAGCACCTGCAGCAACGCATCCCAATCGGCGTGCAGCAGAGCGAGCAGGGCGGCCATATCCATCAGGCGGTCTCCAGGTTCGGCGAAAAGACCGAGGTTTGTCACCGTCGGCGTCGCCGCCGCATGAATAATCCGCCAGAATAGAGCTTATACTGCCGGAACCAACCCTCGATAGGATGAATGCGATGGTCCCCCGCTACAGCAGACCCGAGATGGCCGCGATCTGGGCGCCGGAAAACCGTTTTCGCATTTGGTTCGAGATCGAGGCGCTGGCCTGCGAGGCGATGGCCGAACTGGGCGACATTCCCAGGGAGGCGGCGCGGATCATCCGCGAGAAGGGTGCCGAGAAACTCCGCAAAATCACCCAGGCCGACCTCGACCGGATCGACGAGATCGAGCGCGAGACCCGCCACGACGTGATCGCGTTCCTGACCTGGCTGGCCGAGGGCATCGGTGCGGAATCGCGCTTCGTGCATCAGGGCATGACCAGCTCGGACGTGCTGGACACCTGCTTCTCGGTGCAGCTGACCCAGGCCGCCGATCTGCTGATCGTCGATATCGATGCAATGCTGGCGGCGCTGAAAACCCGCGCGTTCGAGCACAAGCACACGCTGACGATCGGCCGCAGCCACGCGATCCACGCCGAGCCGACCAGCTTTGGCTTGAAGCTAGCCGGCCATTACGCCGAATTCGTCCGCAACCGCGCCCGTCTGGTGACGGCGCGGGCCGAGGTGGCGGTGGCGATGGTTTCCGGCGCCGTCGGCACCTTTGCCCATCTCGATCCCAGGGTGGAAGAATATGTCGCGCAAAAACTCGGCCTGGCCGCGGAACCGATCTCCACCCAGGTGATCCCGCGCGATCGCCACGCGGCGTTCTTCTGCGCGCTGGGCGTGGTCGCCAGCGGCATCGAGCGGCTGGCCACCGAAGTGCGGCATTTGCAGCGCTCCGAGGTGCGGGAAGTGGAAGAATTCTTCCACGCCGGCCAGAAGGGCAGTTCGGCGATGCCGCATAAGCGCAACCCGGTGCTCAGCGAGAACCTGACCGGGCTGGCCCGCGTGGTGCGCGCGGCCGTGGTGCCGGCGCTGGAGAATGTTTCGCTCTGGCATGAGCGCGATATCAGCCATTCGTCGGTCGAGCGGGTGATCGCGCCGGATGCGACGATCGCGCTGGATTTTGCCCTGGGCCGGCTGGCCGGGATGATCGAAAAGCTGACGGTCTATCCCGAGCGGATGCTGACCAACCTGGAAAGCCTGGGCGGGGTGGTGCATTCGGGCGAAATTCTGCTGGTGCTGACCCGCGCCGGGATCCTGCGCGAGGATGCCTACCGGATCGTGCAACGCAACGCGATGGCGACCTGGACCCGGCTGGGCCATGCGGATGCGAAGGATTTCCGTGCCCATCTGGCTGCCGACCCCGAAATCGCCGGGCGTGTCGCGTTGGCCGAACTCGACCGCGCCATGGATTCGCGCGCGCATCTGAAGGAACTGGATCGGGTTTTTCTTCGTGTGTTCGGCGAGACCGGACCGACGGCGCTGGCCCAGGCCGCCTGATCGGATGAGGTGGCCGGCAGTCCTGCTCGCCCTGCTGGCGGCGGCCTTGCTGGAGGTTGGCGGGGATGCGCTGATACGGGCCGGGCTGCATGCCGGGTCGCTGGCGTTGCGCCTGGGCCTGATCGGCGCCGGCGGCCTGGTGCTGCTGTCGTATGGCCTGGTGGTCAACGCCTCCGCCTGGGATTTCGGCCGGTCGCTGGGCGTCTATGTTGCGGTGTTCTTCGTCATCGCCCAGCTAATGAATTTGGCCGCGTTCGGCGTCCGCCCCGCTACCGGGGTATTGGTCGGCGGCGCGCTGATCGTGGTAGGAGGGCTGACGGTGGCGGTCTGGCGCGGCTGACGGCTGAAAGTCAGATTAGTCGACATCCGGCGGGAGGGCTATGAGCGTCGCGACGCCAGTCGCGATCTGGCCTGAACGTCCCAACTCAAAAACGGTCATCATCATGTTGCTCTTCGAACATCCGCTCTCGTCCTACGCTCAGAAGGTCAAGATCGCGCTGCGGGAAAAATCCGTGGCCTTTGAGGTCGAGATACCCGAGAGCCTGGGCAGCGGGCGAACCGACGGTCAGTTCGCCGCGGCCAACCCGCGCGCGGAAGTGCCGGTACTGGTCGATGGGGCAACGTGCCTCTTCGATTCCACCATCATCCTGGAATACATCGAGGAAAGCTGGCCCGACCCGCCGTTGCTGCCGCGGGCGCCGGAGGCCCGCGCCGCCGCGCGGATGACGGAAGATGTGTGCGACACTCAATACGAAGCCGTGAACTGGGGTTTTGGCGAGGTTCTGTGGTTTCGCAGGGCGACCGGCGCGCTCGCTGACACGCTGCGGGCTGAAGCGTCGCGGCAAACCGCGGTGCTGCAGGACTGGCTTGCCGGGCGACTGGGCGAGGCGGACTGGTTTGGCGGAGCCGCCTTCGGCTGGGCGGATGCGGCGGCCGCACCGATGGTCAATCGCTCCGTTCATTACGGCATGGGACCGCCCCCCGGCAGCTCCCTTGCCCGCTGGCATCAGCGCCTGCGCGAGCGCCCATCCGTCGCCGCCACTTTTGCCGAGTTCGACGCAGCGGCCGCGCGCATGACCGCCATGGCCGACCTCTATACCCCGGGTGGGCGGCAGCGGGAATATCGCGATCACCGTTTGGAGTGGATGATCAAGTCTGGCGGGATCGAGGTGGTGCTGGCGGGCTTGCGCGACGCCAATATCCGCTTTCCCTGGCCGAATCCCGGATAGCCTGGCCCATCGAAGGGGATTTGGCCGCGTTGCGCGAGCCATGCTATAATTTTTTGGGAAATAAAGGAGCGCGCTATGGTTGCCGTCTTGACGGATTGGGGTGATTTCACGGTCGCTGCGAGCGACGGATTGCGGGTGTCGCCGGCCGACGCCGAAGCAGTCTCCGGCTGGACACTGAAACCCGAAGGCATGTGCCTCGACGCGCTATGCGTGCCGATCGCCGCTGAAGCCCGGCGCGACGGCCGCATCGACCTCGCCGCTTTCTGGCGCGCGCTGGGTAATCCGGTCGTGTCCGATGCGCCGGGCAGCGTCTTTGTGCTCGGCAGCGCCGCCGAAAGCCGCACGGCCGCGCTGGCGGGGCTTGAAGCGCCGGACTTCACCTTGCCCGACCTCGCCGGCGTGCCGCATCGGCTGTCGGAACTGCGCGGCAAGAAGGTGTTTCTGACAACCTGGGCGTCCTGGTGAGGGTGTCGGCTTGACCTGTCCGTGTGGCAGGAATTGTTCGACAGCCTGAAGACCGAGAATTTCGCCGTCGTCGCCGTTGCCGAGGAAAGCCGCGGGCCGGAGCAAGCCCGGCCATGGATCGAGAAAGTCCAACCGACCTACTGGTCGCTGATCGACGTCGATCATCGCGTGGCCGCGCTGTATGGCATGGTCAACGTGCCGCAATGCGTCTGGATCGATGAAGCCGGGCAGATCGTGCGGCCGGCGGAAACCGCTGGATCGACCGATCATTTTCGCCGCATGGATCAGGCGACGCGGACGATAGCCGCGGAGGACCTGGCCGCTCGCACTGCCGCCCGTACCGCGTATTTTGACGCGGTAAGGCAATGGGTCCGCACCGGTCAGCACGCGCTGGACGCCGACAAAGCCCGCGCCGCTTTGCCTCGCATCACGCCCGACATGGCGCTCGCCGATGCGTATTTCCGGCTGGGCATCTGGCTGCGCCGTAACGACCGGTCCGACGAGGCGGTGGCGTTCCTGACGGAAGCCAGCCGCCTGCATCCGGACTCCTGGAACATCTGGCGCCAGTCGGCGGAACTCAACGAGGACGGCTTTGCCGCCGGGCCGGAATTCTGGGCCCGCGTGCAAGCGCTCGGCGATAGGCCGTACTACAAGCAGCCAGACCTGCCCGGCTTTTAGGAAGTTTCTATTTGTGACTGTTGGGGCGACACTTCCTGGTCGGCGATCCGCGCCGTAATTCGTCGAAGCTGAGCCGTCCCGCATGTGCACCGTTGTTGTCCTGATCCGTCCTGACCATCCCTGGCCCCTGATGCTGGCCGCTAACCGCGATGAGCGGTTGGATCGCACCTGGGATCCACCGGGGGAATACTGGCCGGACCAGCCCGGCGTGCTCGCTGGGCGGGACCGGTCCGGCGGGGGAACCTGGATGGGCGTGAACCGGCACGGGGTGGTGGCCGCGGTGCTGAACCGGCAGGGCAGCCTGGGGCCGGCACCGGGCAAGCATTCGCGCGGCGAATTGCCGTTGCGGGCGCTGGCCGAAGCCACCGCGCCAGCGGCGGCCGAGGCGCTGGCGCGGCTGGATGCGGCCCTTTGGCGCAGTTTCAACCTGGTGTTGGCAGATCGCGACGGCGCGATTTTCCTGCGCGGGCTGGGCACCGGGCGGATGGAATTTCAGCCTCTCGCGCCAGGCTGTCACATGGTGACGGCGCATGATGTGGATGATCCGCAAAGTCCGCGCGTGGCCCGCCATCTGCACCGCTTTGCCGCGTCCCCGGCCGTGTCCCCAGCAGATTGGGCGGCCTGGCGCGCCATCCTGGCCGACCCCTCCGGCGACCCCGCGGAACAGATCAATGTCCAGCCGCGCGGCGGATTCGGCACCGTCAGTTCGTCGCTGCTGGCGCTGCCCTCGGCAGGGTCGGCGCAGTGGCTGTTCGCCGCTGGACCGCCGCATTCGGCCGAATTTCTGCCGGTACGCCTGACGGCGGACCTGACGGCCTGAAATAAGCTGGAGGATTGGAGGATTTCCCGGCGTCGCGGGCGTGGCGGGAGACCCTGGCTGCTGCTATATGCGGAAAGGTCGCTCTCGTCCGGGGGCGAGACGCATTTTTCGCGACCTGTTCCTTGCTACACGGGAGCCGCGATAGGGGAAATAGTTATGGCCCGCCGCCGCCAGCTATACGAAGGAAAGGCGAAAATCCTGTTCGAGGGGCCAGAGCCGGGCACGCTCGTGCAGTATTTCAAGGACGATGCCACCGCCTTCAACGCCCAGAAGAAGGGCACCATCACCGGCAAGGGGGTGCTGAACAACCGCATCAGTGAATATTTGATGCTGCGGCTGGCCGAAATCGGCATTCCGACCCATTTCGTTCGCCGGCTGAACATGCGCGAACAACTGATCCGCGAGGTGGAGATCATCCCGCTCGAGATCGTCGTGCGCAACGTCGCCGCCGGCAGCCTGTCGACCCGGCTCGGCATCCCCGAGGGCACTCGGCTGCCGCGCTCGATCATTGAGTACTACTACAAGAACGACGCGCTGCAGGACCCGATGGTGGCCGAGGAGCATATTACCGCGTTCGGCTGGGCGGCGACCCAGGACATGGATGACATCGTTGCGCTGACCCTGCGGATCAACGATTTCCTGACCGGGCTGTTTTTGGGCGTCGGCATCACGCTCGTTGATTTCAAGCTGGAATTCGGCCGTCTGTGGGAAAACGAGGAGATGCGCATCGTGCTGGCCGATGAGATCAGCCCGGATAACTGCCGGCTGTGGGATGCCAAGACCAACGAGAAGATGGACAAGGACCGCTTCCGCCGCGACATGGGCAAGGTTGAGGAGGCCTATCAGGAAGTCGCCAAGCGCCTGGGCATTCTGCCGGAGGCCGGCACGCGCGACATGAAGGGTCCGGAGATCATGCAATGAAGTATATCGGGCAATGAAGGACATCGGACAATGAAGGATATTGGGCGGTGAGCAGGGCCATCGTGACCGTGATGCCGAAGGCGGGCGTGCTCGACCCACAGGGCCGCGCGATCGGCCAGGCGCTGTCCACGCTCGGCTTTGCCGGCAT
>JAYTXR010000241.1:0-5786 GCA_043742865.1 Acetobacteraceae bacterium | reverse complement strand
GACGAGCAGGCTGGCTGCCAGCAGACCAAGACACGCGATTCTAAGGAAGCCGCGACGCAGATGGTTTTTCATACGATCCCCTGAAACGCCGCTACATGCGGATTTTTTTTGCATTTTCTTCAACAGATTTGCCTTAAGGCTAAGATGCCGGACGCTTCATCTTGCATATGGTCGGCTGGGTCAGTTCGGCGGCATTTGCCATCATCTCGGTCTTCCAGCCCAAACCGGTCTTCTCGGAATCGTATTTCACGTCCTTGACCAGCACCGATTCATAGAACGGATGGATCAACTGGTGGTCGTCCTTGCGCATGATGCTGGTCTGGCCGACCATATCCTTGGCTTCCAACCCCTCCAGAGCCAACGCTACCTTGAAGGCATCGGTAGAGCCTGCCTTGTCGATGGCCAGCGCCAGCATCTCGAACATCGTGCGCCAGGGCGCCATGAAGAAATCGATTTCGCCATATTTTTCGCGAAAGCTTCGGATCCAGGCATCGGCCTCGGCATTGCCAACTTCGAGCGGGACATTCTCGTTGAACTCAGCAACCGTGCGCAGCTTGCCTTCCCCGGCGACGCCGATCGCGGTCACCGCACCGACGACATGTGCCAGATAGGTGTAGTAGCCGACATCCAGCCCGGCATCCGTGCCGGCCTTCAGTAGCAACGCCAGATCGGGTCCGAAATTGCCGGTAATCAGCCCTTGGGCGCCTGATGCCTTGATCTTGGCGACATAGGGCGAGAAATCCTTGACCTTGCCGAGCGGCACCAATTCGTCTCCGACGATTTTGATGTCCGGCCGAAGTTCGGCGAGGAACTTCTTGGTGTCTCTCTGGATGGACTGCCCGAACAGATAGTCCTGGTTCAGCAGATAGACCGAATTCAGCGTCTTCGGCAGCGATTTTACCAGCGTATAGGCACGCATGCCGACATTGCCGTCGAAACGGAAATGCCAGAAATCGCATTGCTCGTTGGTCAGCTCGGTCGCCAGCGCGCCACAATTCAGATACAGTAACCGATGTTCCGGATCGCGCGCGTTGTGCTTGGCGATGCCGTCGATCAGCGCCGCGGCGACGTTGGAGCCGTTGCAATGGGTGACGAAGGTGATGTTCTGGTCGATGACATTCTTCAGCGCGATCAGCGCTTCGGCTGGCTGGAGTTTCGAATCGAACGCGACGATCTCGAATTTACGGCCAAGCGCGCCGCCTTTGGCGTTCACGCCATCGACGATGAAGTTCAACACCTTCAATCCGACGTCGCCCTGCGCGGCGAAACTTCCGGAGTACGGGTCGATATTGGCGATCTTGATGGTATCCGCCGCGTTCGCCTGCAGCGCGGCCAGCATCAGCCAAACCACCGCCACAGCATGCACCGCCCGCCGGATATAAGCCGTCATAGAACCCCCCATCGCCCCTGCAGGCGCTGTTTCTGGTTATTTAACCGAAAGCGTAAGCGGGTGCCGCGCGGCAAGTCAATGCATGGTTTATCCCCCGATGGGTCTCCCCATCCACCGCCTTGTGCAATCGCAGGGATCGGCTAGCGTTCGGACGGAAACGCAGAATCGGCAGAAAACCCGAAGGGAACGCAATGACACGCATGCTATCGGTATCGGGGGTCAGCCTCGAACTGGTCGAAGGCGGCGCAGGCCGTCCGCTGCTGTTCTTGCACGCCGGCGAGGGATTGCGGCCGAACCTGCCCTGGCTGCAATTGCTGGCCCGGCATTTTCACGTCATCGCCCCCCACCATCCCGGTTTCGGCAATTCCGCCCTGCCCGACTGGTTCGCCACGGTCGATGATCTGGCGTATCTGTATCTCGATCTCGCCGAACAGCTGGATTTGAAGGACGCCATCCTGGTCGGCGCCAGTTTTGGCGGCTGGGTGGCGGCCGAGATGGCGGTGCGCAACACCGACCGGTTCTCCCGGCTGGCTTTGGCCAGCCCGCTCGGCATCAAGATCGGCGGCGTTACCGATCGCGACATCGCCGATCTGCATTCGCTGCCGGAAGCGGCCGGGCTGCAACTGGCCTGGGCCGATCCGGCCAAGGGCAAGATCGACTATACCAAACTGCCGGAAACCGAACTCGCCGCCATTGTGCGCGGACGGGAGGCCTTGGCGCTGTTCGGCTGGAAGCCGTACATGCATAATCCGCGGCTGAAGAACTGGCTGCACCGGATCGAAATCCCCACCAAACTGATCTGGGGCGCGCAAGACCGCGTGGTCGGCACCGGCTACGGCGAGGCCTGGCGCAGCCGCATCGCCGGCGCGACGCTGGAGGTGCTGCCCCATGCCGGCCATTACCCGCATTGGGAACAGCCCGAGGCGTTTTCGGCCCGGCTGGCCGCTTTCACCAATGCCTAACTAATCCCCGGAGGATCATGCGATGCGCGTCTGGTATTTTTCCGAAATGGCCTACCACCCGGCCTGGGAAGAAGGCAAAAAGCGCGGCACGCTGCGGGTAGTGCTGCCGAGCAGTAACTATGACCCGGAGGTCGGCCACACGCTGCTGAACCGCTTCCTCGACGAGTTCGCGCTGTGCGACGAGGTCGGGCTCGACATCATGGTGAACGAGCACCACGCCACCTCCACCTGCCTGACCGTTTCAGTGCCGATGGCGCTGGCGATCATCGCGCGGGAGACCAAGAAATCCCGGCTGCTATCGCTGGGCTCGCCGATCGCCAATCGGCCGGACCCGGTGCGCGTCGCCGAGGAGATGGCCTGGCTGGACGTGCTGTCCGGCGGGCGGCTGGAAATGGGGCTGGTGAAGGGCGCGCCGTACGAGATCGCCCCGGCCAATTCGGTGCCGGCACGGCTGATGCGGCGCTACTGGGAAGCCCATGACCTGATCCTGAAGGCACTTTCGACCACCACCGGGCCGTTCAACTGGGAAGGCGAATACTACCACTATCGCAACGTCAACATCTGGCCGCGGCCGATCCAGCAACCCACGCCGCCGGTGTGGATGACCGGGCTGAGCCCGGAAACCGGCACCATGGCGGCCGAACGCGGCCACGTGGTCGGCACGCTGCTGTCGGGAAGTGCTGCCAAGCCGATGTACGACGCCTACCGCAAGCGCGCGCTGGAACTGGGCTGGACCGCGACGCCGGACCGCTTCGCCTTCGCCGCGGTGATCGGCGTCGGCGCCACGCGCGAAGAAGGATATCGCCGCGCCGACCAGATCGCCGAATACGTGCGCACCAACATGATCGTGGCCGACCCGTTCACCAACCCGCCAGGCTATGCCTCGGTCGGCGCCAACGTGGCGATGCTGAAAAACCCCGCCGGCAAGAAACTGGTGGACCGCCAGGGCAATGAAATCGACCAGAAAACCGCGACGGTGCAGCAACTGATGGACACCGACACGGTCTTCGCCGGCACCCCCGATGATGTCTACGACCAGATCAAGGATTTCAACGACCGGATGGGCGGGATCGGCCATATCCTGTTCTTCGGCCAGGGCGGCTTCCTCGATCACCACGACACACGCGAAAACATCCGCCTGTTCGGTCGGGAAGTGATGCCGCGCCTGCGCGAACTGAACCCCGAACCCACCCGGCTACGCGCCGCGGCGGCGGAATAGGGCTCGGCCTTTCCGGCAAGCAATTTGGCGCGGGCAGCTGAAACGAATTTAACCCAGCAATGCCGCAATCTTGCCGAGCAGGCGGGGCATGTCGATGGGCTTGGTGTCGTAGTCCGAGCAGCCGGCGGCGATGGCTTTTTCCCGGTCGCCGGACATCGCATGCGCGGTCAACGCGATCACCGGAATGGCAGCGGTCGCCGGGTTGGCGCGCAGCCGGCTGGTGGCTTCCCAGCCATCGATCACCGGCAGGCTCATATCCATCAACACCAAATCCGGCTGGTCTTCGGTGGCCCGGTCGATCCCCTGCTGACCATCGGTCGCGATGGTCACGATATGACCGGCGCGGGTGAGGCGGCGCGATAGCATGTCGCGGTTCATTTCGTTGTCTTCCACCAGCAAGATCGTTGCCATCGTCGGGTCCTAGTCGGCTTCGGCGGCGTGGGCGAGCACCGCGCGCACGGCCTCGCTGAGTTCCATCGGAGCACCGGGTCCCTTGGTGATGATCTGGCGCGTCATCGAGGCTAGAAGCTGGCGTTCCACCAGCGTCAGTTCCTTCGAACTGACGACGATGACCGGGATCGCCGCCCATTCCGGCATCCGGCGCAACCGATCCAGAAACTCGAACCCGTCCATTTCCGGCATGATCAGATCGAGCAGGATCGCTACCGGTTTCGGATTGGCAGCCAGCCAGTCCAGCGCCTCGCGGCCGTTGCCGGCCAGCGCGGCCGGATGGCCCAGCCGGTCCAGCGCGCGTTCGGTCAGTTTCTGCATGTCGGGGTCGTCCTCCACCACCAGCACCGTGCCGGCATAGCGATGGTGGCAATGAACCCGCAGCGCTTCGGCCAGTTCGCCGCGATCGACCGGCTTGGTCAGAAACGCCGCCGCGCCCAGCTCGAAGCCCAGGCTGCGATCGCCGACCATACTGACCAGGATCACCGGGATGGAGCTGAGCACCGGGTCGCGCTTGAGCGCGATCAGCACTGACCAGCCATCCATCTGCGGCATCAGGATATCGAGCGTGATGGCGTCCGGCTGCTCACGTCGGGCGATCTCGATCGCTTCCGGGCCGGAGCCGGCGGAGACGACGCGGTAGCCTTCGCGCAGCAGATGCTCGGTGATGATCCGCCGCGCGGACGGGTCGTCATCGACCACCAGCACGCTGGCGCGCGCAGCCAGGCTGCCGCGAGCATGGGCGATGCCGGTCAATTCATTGCGGTCCGCCGCATGCCCGCCACGATCGGATCCCGCAATCGCCGCCGGATCGCTGCCCGGCGCAACCATCTGCGTGGGTAGCGTCAGCGCGAATAGCGAGCCCTGCCCATCCTGGCTGCTGGCGGTGACATCGCCGCCGAGCATGCGCGCGAAGCTGCGGGTGATGGTCAGACCAAGCCCAGTGCCGCCATATCGCCGCGTGGTGGAACTATCCGCCTGGGCAAAGGCCTGGAACAGATTTCCCAGCTGCGCCGCGGTCATGCCGATGCCGGTATCGGACACCGCGAAGTCGATCCACTCCGTGCCCGCCGGATCGTGCCGGCGCATGATTTTTAGCGCGACGGTGCCCTGATCGGTGAATTTGCAGGCATTGCTCAGCAGGTTCAGCAGGCATTGTTTGACCTTGGTAAGGTCCGTCATCACCGCACCGATATTGGGCGGGCAATCGATCGTCAGCCGGTTGGCGTTCTTCGCCGCCAGCGGCTCGACCATCATGCGCACATCCTCCACCAAAGCGGCGATGTCGACCCGCTCGATATAGGCCTCCATCCGGCCGGCCTCGATCTTGGACAGATCCAGGATGTCGTTGATCAGCCCGAGCAGATGGTTGCCGGCGTTCTCGATCTTCTGCAAATCCGGCACGATGTCGTCCTGGCCTGAATCGGCCGCATCTTCCTGCAGGATCTGGCTGTAGCCGATGATCGCGTTCAGCGGCGTGCGCAATTCGTGACTCATGCTCGACAGGAACTCCGACTTTGCCCGGTTGGCGCGCTCGGCTTCCTTGCGTGCGGCCGCCAGCTCGCGGTTGCTCGCCTCGAGTTGCGCGGTGCGGATCCGCACGCGATCCCCGAGTTCCCCGTTCAGCCGCGCGATCTCGAGTTCGCTGCGCTGGCGCTCGCCGACCTCGAGCTGCAACTGCCGGTTCGCCGCATCGGTGTGCGCGGCCCGGCGCTCGACTTCGGCGAGCATGTCGTTGAACGAATCGGCGAGCGCGCCGACCTCG
>JAYTXR010000240.1:0-8520 GCA_043742865.1 Acetobacteraceae bacterium | reverse complement strand
ACCGCGTCCACCGCACCCTTGCGGATCGAGCGGTCTTCTATGTCCACGCCGCTCATGCGGGTCATTGCGCTGAACTTGATGAACTGTGCATGCAACGACGCCATGTCGCGGCCACGCATGCCGTAGCGGTCTTTCGCCAGCACCACGATGGAACGGCCTTCCGGCGTCTCATCGGACAACGAGGCCAGTTGCGCCGCGTCGGCCAGATCGCGCTCGTTGACGCCCGGCACAGGCAGGAACTCGCTGGCCTGGCGGTCGCCGATGGTGATGGTGCCCGTCTTGTCGAGCAGCAGCGTGTCCACGTCCCCGGCCGCTTCCACCGCGCGGCCCGACATGGCCAGCACGTTGAAGCGCACCAGCCGGTCCATGCCGGCGATGCCGATGGCCGATAGCAGCCCGCCGATGGTGGTGGGGATCAGGCAGACCAGCAGCGCAGCTTCCACCGGAACCGACAGCCGGGTGCCCGAATAGATCGATAACGGCTCCAACGAAACCACTGCGATCAGGAAGATGATCGTCATGCCCGCCAGCAGGATATCGAGCGCGATCTCGTTCGGTGTCTTGCGCCGCTCGGCTCCCTCCACCAGCCGGATCATCCGATCGATGAAGGTGCTGCCGGAGGCGGCGGTGATGCGCACCATCAGCCAGTCCGATACCACCGTGGTGCCGCCGGTAACGGCACTGCGGTCGCCGCCCGATTCGCGGATGACGGGCGCAGACTCGCCGGTGATCGCGCTTTCGTTGACGCTGGCCACGCCCTCGACCACATCGCCGTCGGACGGCACCAGGTCGCCCGCTTCCACCAGCACCAGGTCGCCGACCTGAAGCTGGGTGGCCTGGGTGGGTTTGAACAGCGCGCGGTTGTCTGGCCGCAGCAGCAGCTTCGCCATCGTGTCGGTGCGGGCCCGGCGCAATGACTCCGCGCGTGCCCGTCCGCGGCCCTCCGCCACCGCCTCGGCGAAGGTTGCAAACAGCACCGTCAGCCACAGCCAGATGGCGATGGCGATGACGAACCCGGCCGGCTCGCCGATCACGAGGTTGCGCACGCCGAGGAAGCTGGTCAGGGCTGCCACCACCTCGGTGGTGAAGATCACGGGGTTGCGGATCAGTTGCAGCGGATTCAATTTGATTGCCGCATCGCCCAGGGCGCGAAGCAGGATGTTCGGCTCGAACAGCGCGATCGCATCGACGCGGGAAGTTCCGGCGTTCATCGATTTCGTCCTTAGAAAGTGGTGCCGGCGAGCATGGAAACATGCTCGGCGAGCGGCCCGAGGGAGAGCGCGGGCATGAACTGCAACCCGCCGATGATGACGATCACGCCGACCATCAGGCCGACGAACAGCGGTCCATGGGTAGGGAAACTGCCCGCGGAGGGTGGCAGCTTGGGCTTGGCCGCGAGCGAGCCCGCGATCGCCATTACCGGCACCAGATACGCGAACCGACCGAACAGCATGCTCAGTCCGAGCGTGACATCCAGCCAGGGCGTATCGGCCGTCAGGCCGCCAAAGGCGCTGCCGTTGTTGGCGGTGGCGGAGGTGTAGGCATACAGCATCTCCGACAACCCATGCGGCCCGGCATTGCCCAGCGAGGCGGTTGCCGCCGGCAGCACCATCGATACCGCGGTGCCACCCAGGATCGACAGGCACAGGATCAGCACCGCCAGCATCGCCAGCTTCACCTCTTTTGCCTGGATCTTCTTGCCGAGATATTCCGGCGTCCGCCCGACCATCAGGCCGGCCACGAACACCGAGATCAGCGCGAACACAATAATGCCATACAGGCCGGAACCGACGCCGCCGGGCGTGACCTCCCCTAGCTGCATCTGAAACAACGTGACCAACCCGGCCAGCGGCATCATGCTGTCATGCATCATGTTCACCGCGCCGCAGGACGTGCCGGTGGTCAGCACCGCGAACAGCACGGACATGGCGGTGCCGAAGCGCTGCTCCTTCCCCTCCATGTTGCCCAGGGCAGGATCGACGCCGAGCGCGGTCAGCAGCGGGTTGGCCGTTTCCGCCGAGTAGGCGAGGATCGTAAAACCGACAGCGAAGATTGCCATCACCGCGAACAGCGCCACGCCCTGGCGCATGTCGCCCACGACCTTGCCGAAGAAGAACGGCATGGCGAACGGGATCACGGACAGGAAAACGATTTCCAGCATGTTGGTGACAGCCGAAGGATTCTCGAACGGATGCGCGGAGTTGGCATTGAAGAAGCCGCCGCCATTGGTGCCGAGCAGCTTGATCGCCTCCTGAAACGCCACCGGCCCCAGCGCGATGGTCTGCTTGGCCCCTTCCAGGGTGGTCGCGTCCACGTAGCCGGAAAGCGTCATCGGCACGCCCAGCAGCAGCAGCAGCGCGCCGCCGACGATCGCCAGCGGCAGCAGCAGATACAGCGTGACGCGGGTCAGATCGACCCAGAAATTGCCAAGCTCGCGCACCCCACCGGCGGCGAAGGCGCGGGCGACCGCGGCGGCCGCGGCGATGCCGGTCGCGGCGGACAGGAAGTTGTGCACCGTCAGGCCGAACATCTGGGTGCCGTAGGACAGCGCGCCCTCCCCGGAATAGGCCTGCCAGTTGGTGTTGGTGACAAAACTCATTGCCGTGTTGAACGCCAGGACCGGCGATAGTCCGACCATACCTTGCGGGTTGAACGGCAGATAGAATTGCAGCCGCAGCACCGCATATAGCAGCAGGAAATGCAGTGCGTTCAGCAACAGCAGGGCGAAAGCGTAGCCCTTCCAGCCCATGCCCTGGCCCATTCCCTGGCCCATGCCATGTCGGGGATCGATGCCGGCCAGCGCGTAGAAGCCGCGTTCCACCGGGGCCAGAACCGGCGACAGCAGCACCCGGTCCCCCCGCAGCACGCGGGCGATGTAAAGTCCGAGCGGGTACGCGCAGAGCGCGACCAGCGCGAAAACGAGCGCGATCTGCGCCCATCCGATCGATGTCATTTCAGGATAACCTCACAGGTCTTCGGGCCGGACGAGCGCCCAGACCAGATAGATCAACAGCAGCAGCGAAACCGCCCCGCCCAGAACGAGATCGAGCATGGCTTCAGATACGCTCGCAAAGCGCCGCATAGGCGGCCATCAGCAGGATGCCGCCGGTGCCGAGAACGATCAGTGCAATATCGAGCATAGCCGGACCTTTCCGAGAGTGATCCGCCAGATTTACGCCCGGGCGCCATAAGGGCGCGATACGAACTCGGTGGCTGCCGCATAAAGCCGGCATAAGGAAAGGGGTAACCTTGCGGGATGCTCGGGCCAGGCGTTAGCGTGACCGCTGCGAGGGGATGGGGATGGACGGAAATCGGGATTTCTACCATGACGGCATGCGGGCGTTGCAGGATCGCTTCGATGGGCGGCGCGTGGCCGACCGGCTGGCGGACCATCGGCGCCGTTATGATTTCTGGGATGCCGACCGCGAGCTGATCGAAACCGCGCCGTTCCTGTTCATCGCCACGTCCTATGGCGACTACACCGATTGCAGCCTGCGCTCCGGCATGCCCGGTTTTATCAAAATCGTTGGACCCGGGGTGCTGGAGTTTCCCGAATATGACGGGAATTCGATGTATCGCACGCTGGGCAATATCAGCCGCAACCCGAATGTAGGGCTGCTGTTCGTCCGGTTCGATGGCACCAGCCTGCGCATCCGGATCAATGGCCGGGCCACGATCCTGGACGACCCCGCCGATCTCGCCCGCCACCATGGCGCCAAGCTGGTGGTGCGGGTGGTTTGCGAGCTCTATTCGAACTGCCCGCGCTCGGTGCATGACCTCGCCAGCGGCCGGCTGTCGGATTATCTGCCCCGTCCGGGCCACACGCCGCCGGCGCCGGAATGGAAAAGCCGCGACTATCTCCGTGACGCGCTGCCCGCGAACGACCCGCATCGAGGCCAACCCAAGACGGAGACCCAGCCAACATGAATCTAACATCCGGACTGGTCGGCGCGGAAGTAAAGGGCGCCATCGGCTGGCTGATCTGGGACAACCCCAGCAAGCTGAACGCGCTGTCGCCCGGCATGTCGGAGGACGCGCTGAGCGTGATCGAGGCCTACGAGACCGATCCGGCGATCAAGGTCGTGGTCATGCGCGGCGCCGGCACCAAGGCGTTCATCTCCGGCGGCGATATCTCCAGTTTTGACAAGACCCGCGCCAATGCCGAGGTGGCCAGACGCGCGCGGGAAGCCCCAACGAAGCTTCGGCGCAAATTGCTGGATCTGGAAAAACCGCTGATCGCGATGATCCATGGCTATTGCCTCGGCGGCGGCCTGGGCATGGCGCTGAATGCCGATATCCGTTTCGCTTCCACCGACAGCCAGTTCAGCGTTCCCGCTGCCCTGCGCGGCATCGCCTATGCGCCGGAGGGGTTGAAATCCCTGGTCGATCTGGTCGGCCCGAGCATCGCCAAGGACATCATGTTTTCCGCGCGCCGGCTGCACGCGCCAGAGGCGCTGCGCATCGGGCTGATCAACCGCGTGGTCGATGCCGACGAGCTGGAGGCGGTCACGGTCGAGTATGCGGAGCGGCTGGCCTTGAACGCGCCGCTATCGGTCCGCGCGTCTAAATTCTTCATCAACCAGCTCGGCCTGGAACGCGCCCAGCGCGACGAGCCGCTGATGGACGCGATGCAGCGCCAGGCCGAAAACAGCGAAGATTTCCAGGAAGCGACCCGCTCGTTCCTGGAAAAGCGCAAGCCGGTGTTCCAGGGGCGCTGATGCAAAGGAAACGACCATGATACTCGCCGGTCAGATCGCGATCGTCACCGGAGCCGGTGCCGGCATCGGCCGTGCCTGCGCCATCGCCCTCGCCGAGGCGGGCGCACATGTGGTTGCGGCCGATATCAACGCCCAGACCGCTGACGCCACCGCCAGCGCCGTCACCGAGTTCCAGCGCCGCGCCATCGCCGTGCAGGCCGATATCGGCAGCCTGGTGGATATCGACCGCATGGTGCAACGGGCATTGGAAGAATTCGGCCGGATCGATATCCTGGTGAACAATGCCGGGGTGACGCGCCGCGCCGATATCATGGAGATCACCGAGGCCGATTGGGACCGCATCCACCGGGTGAACGCGAAGGGCGTGTTCTTCTGCCTGCAACGGGTCGCGCGCGAGATGATCGGCCAGCGCAGCGGGCGCATCATCAACATCGCCTCGATCGCCGGCAAGGGCTATCTCGGCACCTCCAACGCGGCCTATGCGGCCAGCAAGGGCGCGGTCATCAGCCTGACTAAAACCGCCGCCCAGCAGCTTGGGGGGCACAACATCAACGTCAACTCGATCTGCCCCGGCGTGACGCGCACCGCGTTGGGAGAAGCCAATCTGCGGGTGCGTGCCCAGCAGGAAGGCGTCAGCATGGAGGATATGGCGCGCCAGCAGGCGGCGGCAATTCCGATCCGCCGCGCCAACGATCCCGAGGATATCGCCGCGATGGCGGTGTTCCTGGCCTCCCCGGGCGCCCGCAACATCACCGGCCAATCCTACAACGTCGATGGCGGCATCATTCCCGACTGATCGATCGCGATCCAGCTTGGGCGCAGCCCGGCGCCATCGGGTGAAGGAAAAGCAGGCCAGGGGGCAGCGCCCCTGGCCTTACTTTCTTCACTCGATTGCGCTGGCCGAAGCCTGACCCCGCGGCCCGGTTGTCAGCCGGCGCAGGCTCCCGCAATCTGGATCGCGGCGCGCATGCCGCTTTGGGGGAAACAAGATGAACGGTGCCGAAAGCCTGGTGCACACGCTGCTCAAGAGCGGGGTCGACACCTGCTTTTCCAATCCCGGCACGTCGGAGATGCATTTCGTCGCCGCCCTCGACCGCATTCCCGGCATGCGCTGCGTGCTCGGCCTGTTCGAGGGCGTGGTCACTGGGGCTGCCGACGGCTATGCGCGCATGACCGGCAAGCCCGCCGCCACCCTGCTGCATTGCGGCCCCGGCCTGGCCAACGGCCTGGCCAATCTGCACAACGCGCGCCGCGCGCTCAGCCCGGTCGTCAACATCGTCGGCGACCAGGCCACCTATCATCGCCCGCTCGACGCGCCGCTGACCGCCGATACCGAGGGCTGGGCGCGCGGCGTATCGGGCTGGGTTCGCACCTCCATGCATTCCGCGACCGTTGGATCGGACGCCGCCGCCGCGGTACAGGCGTCGCTGATCGCTCCCGGCCAGATCGCCACCCTGATATTGCCGTCCGACGCCTCCTGGGACGAGGGCGGGGTGGTCGCCGAGAAGCTGCCGGTTCTGCCGCGCCCGCAATCTGCGCCGCAGATCGTCAAGCAGATCGCGGCGATGCTGCGCCGGGGGGAGCCCACCTTGATCGTGCTGGGCGGCAGCGCGTTGCGCGACGGGGCGATGGCAGATGCCAACCGCATCGCCGCCGCCACCGGCGCCAGGCTGATCGCCCAGGGCGCCAATGGCCGCATCCAGCGCGGCCAGGGCCGCTACCCGCTGGACCGCGTGCCGTATGTGGTGGACCAGGCGGTCCAGCTGCTGGCGGGTTTTCGCAACGTGGTGCTGGTCGGCGTGGTGCGGCCGACCGCTTTTTTCGCCTATCCGGGAAAACCCGGCTACGTCATTCCGCCCGACGCTGTGGTGCATATCCTGACCCGGCCCGAACAGGACCCCGCGGACGCGCTGGCCAGGCTGGCCGACGAACTTGGCGCGCCCAAGGCGAAGATGCCGGATGTCGGCAGCCGCCCGGAAGTGGGACGCGGCAAACTGTCGCCGGAATCGGTCGCCGCCACGGTCTCGGCCTTGATGCCGGAACACAGCGTGATCATCGACGAGGCGGTCACCTATGGCCGCGGGTTTTTTCCGCTCACCTACGCGGCGGCGCCGCATGACTGGCTGGCGGGCACCGGCGGCGCCATCGGCTGCGGCCCGCCGCTGGCGGTGGGCGCGGCCATCGGCGCCCCCGGCCGGCGGGTGATCGCGCTGCAGGCCGACGGCTCGGCGATGTACACGTTGCAGGCGCTGTGGACCCAGGCGCGGGAAAAACTCGATGTCACGACCATTCTGCTGTCGAACCGCAAATACCAGATCCTGATCGGCGAGCTGGCCAATGTCGGCGCCAATCCCGGCCGCACCGCGATGGACATGCTGGACATCGGCAACCCCGATATCGGCTGGGTGAAGCTGGCCGAGGGCATGGGCGTGGAAGCCGCCCCGGCCAATGATTGCGAAACCCTGGCCGACCTGCTGCGCCAGTCGGTCAATCGCCAGGGACCGTTCCTGATCGAGTTGGCGACGGGCTGAAAACCTTGCTTCTCCTGACAGGAAATCCTATATTCTTGGTCAGGAGACATTGAACATGATCCAAACCCTCGCGGATCGCCCGCTTCCTGCCAGGCGCCCCCCGCAAACCGGACCGGTAACCCAGGATGAGGCGGCAGCGATGCTGCGGGCGGTGTTCCGGCTTTTCGAGAAATGGGGCGTCACCGACACCGAGGCCAGGATCCTGCTCGGCCAGCCCAGCGCCTCCACTCTGTATCGCTGGAAGCGCGGCGCGATCGGCGCCGTACCGTCCGACACCGTTTGGCGGCTGGCGGATCTGATGGGGATCCACAAGGCGCTGCGCTATCTGTTTGCCGAAATGGAACGCTGCTATGCCTGGATACGAAAACCCAATCTCGCCTTCGCCGGCCGTTCGGCGCTGGATCGCATGTTGGCTGGCGCGCCGGCCGATATCACCGCAATTCGCGCCTATCTGGACGCCGAACGCGGCGCCTGGTGAGCCTTCCCGCCCTCGCTGACATCGCCTGGGACCCAGCCCACCGCATCATCCGCACGATCTACCCGCCGGTCTGGCTGTTCGAGGATATTGCCGATGCAGCCGATTGGGACCTGATCGCCAGCGCGGAAGCCAAGACCAACCCGCGCGTGCGCGATGCGGTGGGTGATCTTGCGCTGGTTCCGCCGCATCGGCGGGTCGCCGGTCCCACCGCCAGCCTGGTCATGGCCGCCTTCACCCATGCCTCCTCCGATCGGCCGAGCCGCTTTTCCGACGGGCGCTACGGGGTCTGGTATTGCGGCGACAGTTTCGACGTGGCCCTGGCGGAAACCGCGCATCATTTCGAACGCTTCATGCGGGCCACAGCCGAACCGGCAGGGGAGGCGCAGTTCCGCGAATTGCGCGCGCCGATTGCCGGCCGACTGAACGATCTGCGCGGCGGCGGCTACGCGGCGTGCCTCGCCGCCGATGACTGGCAGGCGGGCCAGGCGCTCGGCGCGCCGATCTGGCGGCAGGGAGGCGATGGCATCGTCTATCCCGCAGTCCGCTGGCCGCGGGGTCAGGCCGCGGCACTGTTCTGGCCGGACCGGGTCCGGCTGCCGGTGATCCAGGGGCGGCAGATGCTGTATCGCTGGGATGGCACGCGGATGTCGCGTTTCTTTGTCTATGGTGAGAACCAGTGGATCGCCTGGCCTGCTTAATACCAACCGTCCTAGACATTGACCTCTGCCCACTCGCGGTTTCCGATTGAGCGGATGCGCTGGGGGTCCGCGATCAACCAGTTCCACGCGACTTT
>JAYTXR010000239.1:0-14276 GCA_043742865.1 Acetobacteraceae bacterium | reverse complement strand
CCACCCGGCTCGCTTGAGCTTCCCCTTCATCGAGCCTTTGGAGCCCTCCAGCTTCGCCAGATTGAGGGCCAGTCGGCGCAGAAGACCAATATTCTCCGGTCCATGATCCTGCCAATCGCGCTTGCGGTCCTCGTTCATCGTCACGTCCAGCACCCAGTGCAGTCCGTTCTCGATCCCCCATTGCGCCCTTGCCACCTCGGTGAACCGCGGCGCCGAAAGCGGCGTGCTCAGCAAATAATACGACGTCTCCATCGTGGTCTTGCCCCGGATCTCGCGCGTGCGCACCAACTTCCCGATCGCCGCCAGACCTGGCCAGGCATGCTGGTCCTGTGCCCAACCGATATCGGTGCACACAGAGCCGGTCCGGGTTTCGATGCGACCATGATCTGCATCGACCGTCGTATGCGTGGCCTCCGCCGGCCGATCCGGGTCTTCCAGAAACAGCCGGGCAACGTCATGCAGGCTGCCCTGATTGCCTTTCAGCGCGATCCTCGCCGCCGCACAGCGTGGTGCAGAGGGCGATCATCAGAACTTCGTGGAGGTTGTGACGCACATTCTCCTGCCGTGGGTCGGAAATCTCTGGGAAGCCGGCGATGAACTCTTCCATGTGCGGTGGCCAGCTCGGTTGAATCCCCACGTTGGAATCCAATCAGCCACCGCGCCGCAAGTCCAAAATCGCGGAAATCCGCCACATGCGAATCCCCTGGCCCCACAGCCCGGAGCCACCCCATGGCGCATGTCGCCGGGCGTCATTTCCTGCAAATCCCCGGCCCCACAAATGTGCCGGACCGCGTGCTGGAGGTCGTTAGCCGCGCTGAGACGGTGTTTGCGGGCTGGTCCGCCATCCGCACCACCCCCAACGCGGCAGGGTTCTTGACTGCACGGCTGCTCAACCGCCAATGGGGCCGCGCATGAGCAGCATAGGGAGCAATCGCAATGATCGAAGTCTGGACCTGGCCGACCCCGAACGGCCACAAGATACATATCGCGTTGGAGGAACTCGGCCTACCCTACAAAGTCATTCCGATTAACATCGGCAAGGGCGATCAGTTCAAGCCGGAGTTCCTGGCGATCACGCCCAACCACCGCATTCCGGCAATCGTCGATCCGGATGGGCCAGGCGGCAAGCCGTTCACGCTGTTCGAGTCCGCGGCGATCATGATGTACCTGTCGGAAAAATGCGGCGGTGCGCTGATCCCGAAAGACCCGGTAGGGAAATACCGCTGCCTGGAATGGATGATGTTCCAGATGGGCGGCGTCGGGCCGATGTTCGGCCAGTACAACCACTTCGCCAACTACGCCACCGACAAGATTCCGTACGCGATCGAGCGCTACACCAACGAGGTGATCCGCCTGCACCGGGTGCTGGACAAGCGGCTGTCGCAGGCCGCCTACCTTGCCGGCGACCAGTACTCGATGGCCGACATCGCCACCTTCCCCTGGGTCCGCAACCCGGACCGCCGCAACATCAACCTATCCGACTACCCCAATGTGCAGCGCTGGCACGATGCCATCGCCGCCCGTCCGGCGGTGCAGCGCGGGGTGGAAGTACTGTCGGAAAACCAGCGCAAAGGCGCCATGACCGACGCCGAAAAGGAAGTGATGTTTGGCAAGACCCAGTTCGCCGCGCGGTAGTTAAGGAAGGCCAGGGCTCTGCCCTGGACCCGCCAAAGGGCAGTCGCCCTCTGGAAACTCGATACTTATTAAGAAGATGAGGTCTTTTAGCCCCGGCGCTCGCGCAGCAGCAACGGCAGGATGGCGGGGCCGTCGCGCAAATAGCGGCCGGCCAGCCGACGCGGATCGCCGGCCAGCCGATACAGCCACTCCAGCCCCGCCCGCTGCATCCAGCCCGGCGCGCGGCGGGCGGCGCCGGCCAGGAAATCCAGGCTGGCGCCGACGCACAGGCCGATGCCAGTCGCCCGGCCGGTGGCCTGGATCGCCGCGGCGAGGATCTCCTGACGTGGCGAGCCAACCGCCAGAAACGTAAACCGGGCAGGATTGGCAAGCGCGAACCCGACCGCTTTGCGTAGCGCCACGGGATCGTGCTCGAAACCCGCCGGCGGGCGGTAATGCGCCGGCGGCGCCAGGGAGTGGCGGCGCACCAGCGCCGGAAGGTAGTCCGGATGAAGGCCGATGATGGTGATCCGCTCGCCGGGCTGCAAATGGCAGCGCAGGATCTGCGCGGTCAGATCGCTGCCGGGCGCCACCGGGGGAACCGCCAGCCCGAGCCCGCCGGCGACAAGGGCGATGACCCGGGAATCGAGCAGGCGGAGCAGCGCGCGATCATAGAGTGGCCAAAATCCCGGCTGGCGGCTCAGCCGCACGAAATGGTCCGCGTTGGGCGTCACCACATAGCCAAACGGGGCGTCGGACGGACGCCGCGCCAGCCAGGAAGCGGCCCGCAAGGGGTCGAGGCAGGCAAAATCCATGCCGAGCAGACGCAGGCATGCGGGCGGGAGCGGGAATTCCGGGATCATCATAGCGCAAACCTCAAGGTTATCAGCACGATGTTGCGGTCGTAGCCGCCATTGGAGGCCGACTGCGGATTGGACGAAGGGTTCGGGGTGCCCTGCTGGGAAGTGAACGCATAATCGGCGGACAGGCGAAGGTTGCGGTCAATCAGCCAGGTAGCCCCGGCCGCCAGCGTGATGCCGTTCTGGGTACTTCCCCCCTGGGTGCCGCCCCCCTGGGTAAACACCGCGCGCTGCACGCCGGCGCCGGCATGCAGCAACAGGTCGCGCAGATACTCATGATCCAGCCGCAGCTTCGCGCTGGTGTAGGTGAAGCCGGCCGTGCCTTCCTGAGCGGCGTCCTCGATACTTTGCGACAGCGTGGCGGTGATCGTGGTCAGGCCGGTGGGCGTCCAGATCAGCCCGGCCTCGGCGATCGGGGCGGAATGGGTGGCGTATTGCACTGCTGCGAAATCGCGCCGCTCCCAGCCCAGCAGCACGCGTGCCCGCCATTGCCCGTCATAATCGTAGTCGAGGCCGGCCAGCAGGCCATAGCCGGTGGAATTGCGGGTGGGTGCGCCCGGTTGCGGCTGGGCGTAGACCGTGTCCGTCCCGCGCCCGGCGACAACCAAATACCGGCCAGGAGCCAGCTCGTAGCGCAGCGTCACGCCGCCGCGGGCGACGCCGCGGTCGCGGTAGCCCTGCCCGCTGGGCGTGCCCTGGATGATCGTGGCATCGTAACGGTAGCGCGAGAAATTCGCGTCCGGCGTGATCGACAGCCGGTTGAAGTTGGCCGTGTAGCCGGCGCGGACATCGTCGACCTGATAGGCGACCGGGGTGTCGGAAGCCAGCGCGTCGATCTCGGTGCTCGCCTGATGCAGCGCCAGATGCGCCACCGCCAGCGTGGCCCGGTCCCGCCCGATATCCAATGCGCCGCCCAGCAACACGGTTGCGTTGGTCTGCCCCTGCGACGGCAGGTCGAGCGTCCGTATGTCGTCCAGGCTGGCATAGGCCGCCAGGCTGTCGCGCGACCAGTTGGACGCCACCAGCAGCGACGGGCGGGTGGCGATGCCCCAGCTGCCCGACGATCGCGCCGATCCGAGCAGGTTGGTGTCATAGCCCGAACCCTCCTCCAGCACCGGATGCAGCAGGAACCCGCCGGCCTGGATGCCGGGGGGATCATAAAGCGGGCGCGCCCGGGACTGCACGGTGACGCCGCGGGCGGTATCGTAGCCGGGCACGCCTTCGGGGAAGTAATTGGCCAGCAGCTGGGCCTGGGCCGGATTGGCCAGGATCAGCCAGGCAAGCCCGGTCAGGCCGGCGGCACGGCGCAGACCGGCGCCACCGGCCGCGCGCCACAGAAAAGGCAGAAATATCATGCCACCGGCCAGCAGGCGCTCGGCGATCAGCCCGATCGCGCCCAACGGGCCGTCGCCGAATGGGTTTGCGAACGGGCTGTTGGCGAACAGGTTGGGGACGACAAACCCCGCAAACACGGCCAAGGCGCTGACGGCCAGGGACGGCAAGCCGGCCCGTAGCGGGCGAAACAGGCCGACATGCAGCAGCCTCGCGTTCATCGCCAGGCCGTACGGGCTGGTCAGCGCCTGGGCGCCGGCCCAGACCGCTATCGCGTGCAACGGCGTTGCCGGGCGCAGCAGCGCGGCGGCGGCCAGGGTCACGGCCAGGGCGGCCAGATTGGTGAACAGCGCGTATTTCGGCTGCCCCCGCGCGATGCCGGCGACGCCGCCGGGAAAGCCGGCCAGCACATAGGCCATCAGCGCGACCAACAGCTGGGCGGATTGCCCGGCCTGCGCCCAGACCGGCCCCAGCAGCAGCTCGACCAGCGGCACCATCGCCAGCGCCATGGCGGCGCAGACCGGAAACATCACCCACCCGGCACGGGCCAGGCAGCGGTCGAGGCAGGCGAGCAGGCTGGCGGGGTCCTTCTGGTGGTCGGCCATCGCCGGCAGCAGCAGGCGCCACAGCGCGGTCATCATCAGGTCGCGGACGGTATCCACCAGCCGGAAGGCCAGATGCACCTGCCCGAGCAAGGCCGGGCCTGCCATGGCGCCGATCAACAGCGCGAACAGCCGATAACGGCCGTGCTGGACCAGCGTGCTGGCGGTCAGCGGCAGGCCGATGCGCAGCAAATCCCGCATTTCCGCCCATCCGCAACGCCAGCGCGGGCGCCATCGCGCGCCCAGCAGCAACGACAGCGCGCCGGCGGCGGAGACACAGACCTGCTGCAACACCACCGCCCAGGCCCCGGCACCGGCGCAGGCGGCGGCGATACCGACGATCGTGCCAAGGCCCTGACCGATCACCGCGCGGCCCGCCAGCACGCGATAGGCCCGGGCCCGGGTCAGCAGGCCCTGCACCGGACCGGCCGCGCCCACCAGCGGCAACGCCGCCGCCAGCATTGCCGACATCGCGAACAGCCGCGGATCGTGCAACGCTCGGACCAGCCCGAACCCGGCGGCCAGTTGCGCCAAGGCAGCCAGGCAGCCGCTGACGCAGGAGGCCCAGAACGCGCTGTCGGCCGAGCGGTCGGCCAACGCCGCGCGCTGCACCAGCGCATCGGCGAACAGCGCGTTCACACCGATCCATAGCAGCACATGCACCGCGACCACGGCCGCGCCGATGCCAAGCTCGGACGGACCGACGATCCGCGCGATGGCGAAGGCGGAAACTGCGGATAGCAGCCCGGAGATTGCCGCCTCCAGGCCGGACCAGAAAACCGGGCTGGCCGCCCCCGCGCTGACCCGCCACCGCAGGCGCATCAGCTGGTCGCCGCGGGCAGTCGGGCGGCTTGGCGCACCGACAATGTCGGCAGCGCCAGCATGGCGACCGCCAGCGGCAGCCAGACGATGCGGCTTTGGTAGCGGTCATGCGGGCCCGATAATCCCCCGGTGATCGCGGCGTTGGCCAGCACCGCCAGAAGGGAAGCGGCGGCGAAGCCGGCAGCGATGTTACGGCGGCGCAGCCCCTGGATCAGCACCAGTACCGCGCCGCAGATGCCGGCACTGGCGGCGGCCAGATGCAGCCGGACGAACGGCCCCGGCAGCAGCGTGCGTTCCGGCGGCAAATCCGCCATTGCCGGATCCGTCATCGCCGGATCCGTCATCGCCTGACCCGTCATCGCCTGACCCGTCATCGCCAGACCCGTCATTGCCAGACCCGTCATCGCCAGATCTGGGCGCTGCTGGCGGGCAGCCGCGTAGGCGGCGGCCTCGGCGCGGGGGAAATCATGCACGATCGCCGGGGTCACCGTATCTGGCCAGGGCTGCAGGCCGTCGCCAGTGGCGAAGCGGGTGAGCTGGATCGCCGCATTGGCGCAAAAGCCGCGCAGCACCGCGCCGGGGTTTTCACGGATCGCCGCCAGCAGGATCGCGCCGGCCTCGGCCGATACTGCCTTGGCGCCGCCGGCATCCGCCAGCGGGCTGTCGGCGCGCCACAGGAACTCGTCGCTGGTCGGCGGCAGCCGGCCCAGCGCGGCACAGAGCCGCCAACCCGATTGCGGGCAGTTGCGCTCCAGCGCCAGCCGGCCGGGGCCGTCATAGATCAGCCGGGCCAGCAGAAACACGTTACCGAACGGCGACAACGAGGCCCGGCCGTGACCGACCAGATTGACCGAAACCATCGCCATACAGGCCAGCGGCAGCGGCAGGATCGCTCGCCAGAACCAGCCGCACCCGAGCCAACGCCGAGGGGCCGCCATGGCCGCCGCCCCCAGCGAGCGGCGGAACACCAGCAGCCCCAGCAGCAGAGCCAGCGATAGCGCGACATGCGATTGATGCGCCGCGATCATGAACGCGGTGATCGGCAGCAACACCCAGGCTTCGGTGCGCGACAGACGCTCGGGGGTCAGCACGGTCAGCGCGATCGCGATCACCAGCAACGGCGTGAACACATCCGGCATCAGCTGCGAGGCGATGAACGGCAGCGCGGTCAGCCCCGAGAGCAGCGCGACCAGCGCCAGCAACATCCAGGCGGAAGCCTCCGGCAGCAGCACCCGGCGCAACAGATGCAGCAGCCAGGCGGCGAGCCCCGCCTGCGCCATGACCGGCGGCCAAAGCGTCTGCTGCAGGTGCAGCGGATACAGGAACAGGCTGTAGAACACCGGCCGGTCCCAGCCCAGATAGCGATGGATGGCCTGCGTCAGGTACGTGCCGGTATCGGAGAACACCAGCGGATAGACATTCCAGAACGCCGGCCAAAGCAGCATCGAGGCGGCCGCAATGATGGCCCCACCGGTTTGGGCCACATAGTTCGTCCTGAGACCGGAGGGCAGGAGAAAAATTTCTGTCACGCTATTGCCGGAAATATCCGCCATAGCGCGGGTGGTAGATTTCGGCGTCGGCGAAGCCGGAGCGGACATGGGCGCGCACGTCCACCCGGGTCAGCGCGACCCCGATCAGCTGCGCCCGGGCCTGGCCGAGCAATTCCAGCGCATCGCGGACCACGCCGCGCGGCGTGCTGCGCCAACGCAGGCACAGCAAGGTGGCATCCGCCAGCCGGGCCAGGATGCGGGCATCGGCCATGGCCAGGCACGGCGGCGCATCGAGCAGCACCAGATCGTAGTCCTGGCGCAAAGCCTCCAGCACCGCTTCCATCGCCTCCGACATCAGCAAGCCGAGCGAATGGGTCTCCGCCGCGCCGGCGGGAATGAAATCGAGGCTCGTCAGCCGGTCGCGGCGGATCAATTCGGCCAGTGTCGCATGGCCGAGCAGGCAGTCCACCAGGCCAAGATTGCCGTCCGCCGCCAGCTTGCGGCCGAGCCCCGGCTCACGGATATCGCAATCGAGCACCACCACGCGCTCCCCGGCCATCGCCGCGGCGCGGGCCAGTGCCAGGGCCACCGTGGTCTTGCCCTCGGCCGGCCGGGCCGCGGTGATCGCGACGACCCGCGGACGCAGCCCGCTCTCATACGAACCTGGGCGCAGCCCGCCGTCTCGTGAACCCTCAGGGCGTGAGCCGGTGCCGAGCCATAATCCGGCCCGCAGCGCGCGCAGCTGTTCGGCGAACGCGGAAAGCGGCTTATGGGCGATGTAGTCCTCGACCCGCAAACGGCCGAGCGCGCGGCGGGGGATTTCCGGCACCAGCGCGAAACAGGGCAGGCCGAGGAAATGGCGCACATCCTCGCCGCTGCGGAAGGTGGCGTCGGCGAGTTCCAGCAGATAGGCCAGCAACAGGCCGAAAAACAGGCCGAACGCCACGGCCGCGCTCAACAACGGCATTCTGCGCGGAGTACTCGGCTGGCCCGGTGGCATTGCCGCAGAAACCAGCCTTGCGTCCGGGGTCTCGATCGCGGTCTGCTGCACCGTCTGCTGTACCCGCTCCAGCACCGATTGCAGCAGCGTGCGCGACGCGTCGGCATCGCGCTGCAACGCATTCAACGGAACCTGCGCCTGCTCGTTGCGCTCCTGTGTAGCCATCACCGCGCGCAAGCCGGCTTCCAGGCTCCCGACCCGTTCGCGGTCGGCGTGCAGCTCGGCCTCCGCCGCGCCGACCACCCGGGCGATCTCGGCCCCCACCGAGCGCGCGGCCTCGGCCAGCTGGCTCTGCAGCGCGATCGTATCGGGATGGCGCGGGCCGTGGCGCGCGAGCAGCGATTGCAGCTGGGCGGCAAGCTGGTCCTGCTGGACCCGAAGCGGCCCGACGGACGGCGCGATGGCGGCCTGGGAAGCCGCACCTTGCCTGCCGCGCGCGGCATCCAGCCGGGCCTGGACCTGGGACATCTCGTTGCGGGCCTGCGCCAAATCCATCGACAGCCGGCTTGCCTGCTCAGTGTCCAGCCCGGCCAGCACCCCCTTCACCAGCCCCCGGCTGGCCCGGTAGGCGGCGATGCGGTCCTCCGCGGTGCCGACGTCGCGGCGCAATTCGCCGACCCGTGCTTCCAGCCAGTCGGTGGCATGGCGCACGGCGGCGAACTTCGCGTCGAGCTGGTCGCGGATATACAGCTCGGCGATCAGGTTGGCGGCATCCGCCGCAAGGTGGCGGTCCTGCGAGGTGAACGTAACCTCCAATACCCGCGATCCCTTGGGAATGGCGACCGCGATGGCGTCGCGCACCGCCAGCGCCACCGCGTCCCGGCGATCCCCCGGGTCTTGCAGGATCGGCGGTTTTTCATCTTCTCTGGCGCCGGCGCGGTCGAATAATCCGGCACGGGCAAGGAGTTTGGCGCCAAATGCCCGCGTCGCCTCCAGCCAGCGCCTTGGGCCGCCGGGGGGACGCAGTTCGGCGTTGAATTCCGGATTGTCGTACAGGGCGAATCGGCCCGCCACGCGTTCGGCGATGCGCAGGCCGCGGACGATCTCCGCCTGGCTGTACATCACCGCCTCGGTCGTGGGATCGACCCGCAGGATGCTCTGCAGTTCGCGCGCGGCGAAGGCGTTCGGCTCGTACAGCACGATGGCGGCGGCACTGTAGCGCGGGGTCATCTGGCCCAGCGCGATCCAGCCCAGCAGCGGCACCAGCAGCATGGTGACAATCAGCGCCAGCCGGCGGCGGCGCAGCACCGCGAGCGCCAGCGCCAATCCCGCGGCGTTGTCCTGCCCGCCCCCGGCACGCGAACCGAAGGCACCCGGCCAGGGATGAAATTCCCGGCCTGGACCCGATGGAGCGGTGTCTGTGGAGCTGTCGAGCATCCTCGGTCCTGAAAATCGGATCGGAAAATTCCGCCGGCACGGCGCGAACGCGGGTGGCGCATCCGCTACATGCCCCTGTCTGCTATGCAGGGTTACATTTTTTGATAGGTTAATCTACCTTAAGTTGTAGGTAAGATAAAAATAATCCTTTTCGGAACTTCCGGCCCCGTAAAATCCGAGGGTGAACTGGCGGGCGTCGGTCAAAAACGCTAGAGCTTGCAGACCATGCGAACGATCCCGCCCGCGATCCGGTTAGCCCTGCTGGCCCTGTGCCTGGCCGCCTGTGGCCGGAATGCAGGCGATCTGCCGCCCCTGCCGGAGGTGCCGGAGGCGGCCTATCGGCTTGGCGCCGGCGACCAGGTGCGCATTCTGGTGTTCGGAGAGGATGCGCTCAGCGGCGAATACCGTGTGAACGACAGCGGCCGCATCGCCATGCCGCTGCTCGGCAGCGTGCGCGCCGCGGGGACGAGCATCGCGGAACTGGAGCGCGCGGTCGCCGGCGGGCTGAAACAGGCCGGCATGCTGCGCGACCCGTCGGTGGCGGTGGAGGTGATGGCCTATAGGCCGATCTTTTTGCTCGGCGAGGTCAACAAGCCCGGCCAATATCCCTATCAGCCCGGCATGACCGTTGTCACCGCGGTCGCGGTCGCGGGCGGCTTCACCTATCGCGCGGTGGACGATCAGGCCGCAATCGTGCGCATCTATGAAGCCGGCTCGCCACACGCACGGGCCGTGGAGGGGCGGGCGTCCCGGCAAAGCTTCGTGCAGCCGGGCGATGTGATCACCATTTTCGAGAAACGGTTTTGAAACATAAATTTATTTCCAGCCTGGCCATCCTCGCCACGAACATTCTGGCCATCCAGCCAGCCGCGGCGGACCCGTTGCGGGTGATCGGCGGACCTTCGGTCGGCTGCATCGCCGGGGCCGCGGAACTGCCGCCGCAGGGGCCGGGCTATCAGACCATCCATCTCGCCATCAGCCATTTCTGGGGCGCCCCCAACACGGTCGCCGCCATGCAACAGCTTGGCCGCGACGCGCAGGCGGCCCGACTCGGGGTTGTGCTGGTCGAGGAGCTGTCGCGTCCGCGCGGCGGGCCGATCGTCGGCGGCCATGCCAGCCACCAGACCGGGCTGGACGCGGATGTGGCGCTCGACACCAGCCGCCAACGCGCGCTGAGCCCGGCGGAACGCGAAACCATCGAGCTGACCAGCCTGGTGCGGGCCGATCGCCGCGGCGTTCGGCCGGACAAGTGGAACGACGGCATCGCGACGCTGCTGCGCCTGGCCGCGCGGCTGCCGCAGGTGGACCGGGTGCTGGTCAACCCGGCGATCAAGCAGCAGCTGTGCGACAGCGTGACCGGGGACCGCTCCTGGCTGCGCTTCATCCGGCCCTGGTATGGTCACGCCGCGCATATGCACGTGCATTTCCGCTGCCCGCCCGGGCAGGCCAGCTGCGTCGATATCCCGCCGCCACCGCCCGGCGAAAGCTGTGACGCCTCACTGCAATGGTGGTTCGATCAGCTCGACGCACCCCCCGCCAAACCCGGCCCGCCCAAGCCTGCGGCGCCAATGCCGGCCGAGTGCAAGGCGGTGCTGGCGGGGCAGTAGCAAGCTGGGGCTCTGCCCCAGACCCCGGCAGGGCGCTGCCCTGCACCCGTAAGGGGACAGTCGTCCCCTTAACCCCTCGGACTGGTTTGTTGGGAGGAGGGCCATGACGTAGCCTATCAACGGCTATGTCGGTTCGGCCCTCCTCCCAACAAACCACATAGATGGGGGTCAAGGGGCCCCTGGCTCCTTGCGGGGTGCAGGGGCAGAGCCCCGCCGGGGTCTGGGGCGGAGCCCCAGCCTTGGGCTACCGCGGCGCCATGCGCAGCGCGCCGTCCAGGCGGATTGTCTCGCCGTTCAGGAACCGGTTGGCGACGATGTGCAGCACCAGGGCGGCGTAATCGTCGGGCATCCCAAGCCGGGCCGGGAATGGCACGGTGGCGGCCAGGTTTTGGCGCACCTCCTCGGGCAGGCCGTTGAACATCGGCGTCTGGATCAGCCCCGGCGCGATCGTCATGACCCGCACGCCGGACCGCGCCAGCTCGCGCGCCGCCTGGATGGTCAGTCCGATCACCCCGGCCTTGGACGACGCATAGGCCGCCTGCCCGACCTGTCCTTCGTAGCCGGCAATGGAGGCGGTGTTGACGATCACCCCACGCTCGCCGTCCTCGTACGGCTCCAGCCCGCCCATCTCGGCCGCGGCCAGGCGCAGCATGTTGAACGTGCCGATCAGATTGACCCGGATCACCCGCTCATAGGCGTCCAGCTTCATCGGCCCATCGCGCCCGACGATGCGCTCAGCGGTGCCGATGCCGGCGCAGTTCACCAGCACCCGCACCCCGCCATGCGCGGCCCGCGCGGCGGCGAACGCGGCCTCGGCCGACGCCGCATCGGCGACGTCGCAGCCAATGCCCAGGCCGCCGATGCCGGCCGCCACCGCCTGGGCCGCCGCCTGATTGAGATCGACCACTGCCACCCTGGCACCCTGCGACGCCAGCGCCGCCGCGGTCGCCGCCCCCAGCCCTGAAGCCCCTCCGGTGACGATCGCAGCCTGTCCATCCAATCGCATGTTTCATTCCTCCGGTAATTTGCGGCGCGCCGCGATGATGTCGGCCAGATAGGCGGCATCCTCGCCGACGCCCGACAGGAACGCCGATTTCGCCCGATGCAGCCATTGCAGGCCCAGGAAATAGATCCCCTCCACCGGCGTCACGCCGCGGCGATGCACCGGCCGGCCGGCGCCATCCAGCACCGGCAGATCGACCCAGCCGAGATCATAGCCATAGCCGGTCGCCCAGACGATCGAGCCGATACCTTCCGCGGCCAGATCCAGCGACAGGATGGGATCGGCCAGCACTGGAGGATGGGTCATTTCGTACGCCGAAGGGTCATCCGGCAGGTCCAATCCGGTACGCCGCACATGCAGGTCCACCGCCGCCAGAAAGCTGGCATAGGCGGCGTCGCCCTGCGCCAGGTTGCGGGCCAGGTCCGGTGCGAACGACATCCGCCCGTTTTGCGCCGCCACCGCGCGGCCAACGAGACGAAGGCCGGCGGCGGCGAAGCGGCGGAAATCGATCGTGCGGCCGCCGCCGGCGCCGCTGATCACCAGCGGCGAATGATCGGCGGGACGCCGGTCCACGGTGGTCGCGTCCACGCCGAGTTCGCCCAACCACCAGATGACATCCCGGCCGCGATAACGCCGCGGCAGCCGGCGATGCGTGCCGACCGACAAAAACACGCGCCGCCCGGCCGAATGCAGTTCCTCGGCGATCTGCGCGCCGGATGCGCCGGCACCGACCACCAGCACCGCGCCCGGCGGCAGCTGGCCGGGATTTCGGTAGCGGCTGGAATGCAGTTGGACGATGCCGGGGTCCAGATCGCGCGCGACCGGCGGCATCGCCGGGCGCTGATACGGACCGTTCGCCAGCACCACATTCGCGGCCTCCAGGCTGCCGGCGGCGGTTTCGACCCGAAAACCGCCAGCGTTGGGCAGGCGGCGCAAGCCGGTCACGGCGACCGGGCAGTGTACCGGCGCCCGGATGAACGCCGCATAGGCTTCGATGAACCGCACGATATCATCGCGCGGCGCGAAACCGTCCGGATCGGCGTGCGGGAACGCAAAATCCGGCAGCCGCACGGCCCAGTTTGGAAACTGAAATCGCAACTGATCCCAGCGCTCGGACCGCCAGCGTTCGGCGATGGCCGCGCGTTCGAGCACCACATGCGGACAGCCCAGCGTGCTCAGCCGGTGACTCATGGTCAGCCCCGCCTGGCCGCCGCCAATGATGACGGTGTCGATCCGATCGGGCAGCATCCCGTCAGCCCGTTTCCGCCACGTCCAGCACATGCGCGGCGATCGCCAGCGAAGCGGTCAGGCCGGGACTCTCGATGCCGAACAGGTTGATCAGGCCGGGCACGCCATGGGTTTGCGGCCCCTGCACCCCGAAATCCTGACCCGGCGCGCCCTGCGGCACGATCTTCGGGCGGATGCCGGAATAGCCGGGCTGCAACGCGCCATCCTTCAGATCCGGCCAGTAGCGCCGCACCGCGGCATAAAAGGTCTCCGCCCGCGTGGGGTCCAGCTTGTAGTCGATCGTCTCCACCCATTCGACATCGGGGCCGAACCGCGCCTGGCCGCCGAGATCGACGGTAAGATGCACGCCAAGGCCCCCCGGCACCGGTACCGGATAGATCAACCGGGAGAACGGCGACCGACCGGACAAAGTGAAGTAGCTGCCCTTGGCATAATAGGCCCCCGGGATGCGCTCCGCCGGCATGCCGACGATCGCTGCCGCCAGTTTCGGTGCATGCAGCCCGGTGGAGTTGACCAGTAGATTGCAATGCAGCCGCATCGGATCGGCGCCCCCGATATCGAGGTCGATCCCCCCGCCCGCCGCGCGCCCGCCCAGCCCGGGGCTTCGGAACACCATCACCGCTCCGGCATTCTCGGCATCGCCTTGTAGCGCCACCATGTAGGCGTGGCTGTCGATGATTCCGGTCGAGGGCGACAGCAGCGCGCTGGTGCAGACGAGGTTCGGCTCCAGTTCCGTTGCCTGATCACGCGATAATTGGCGCAAATCGTCAACGCCGTTGACCGCTGCGCGGCGGCGGATGTCGGCAAGCCTCCCGTCCTCCTCCGCGTTGGTCGCAACGATCAGCTTGCCGCAATTGCGATGTGGCACGTGTTTTTCGGCACAGTACGAATACAGCGCGCGCCGGCCCGCGACGCAGAACCGCGCCATAAGGCTCCCTGCGGGATAGTAGATCCCGGCATGGATCACTTCTGAGTTGCGCGAGGAGGTCTCGGTGCCAATTCCCTCGGCGGCGTCGAGAACAATTACCTCGCGGCCGGACAGCGCGAGGGCGCGCGCCACGGCAAGACCGACCACGCCGGCGCCGATCACCACGCAATCCACTGTTTCCAAAATGCTCTCCCCGAACCGCCACGGTCACGATACACGACAGCACGCCGCTGTGCCAAAGGCCGTTCCAATTCCGACGCGGGGGCAATTCCAGGAGATGCACCTAAAGTCTTATTCATTGGCGGCGCGACCGGCTTAGGGCTACGTTAAAAAAATGTGGCTTTGGATAACCGATTGCGCTGCGCTGGTAGCCGCTCATCCCGGTCTTGCCGT
>JAYTXR010000238.1:0-11463 GCA_043742865.1 Acetobacteraceae bacterium | reverse complement strand
CGGTGCTGAAATTGTCCAAGGGCGGATCCCGCGCGGCCGGGGCAACTGGCTCCGGCGAAACTTATTTGGGACTCGCGGCTGGCGTCCGTTCTCCCGGCTGAGCTTTCTTCTTTCCGCGTTGCTGCTGGGGGCGACCCAATCGGCGTTCGCCGCCGCGCAGGCCCCATCATCGGAACCGCCTTTCGTCGCGCAGATCGTGCTGCTGCTGGTGGTCGGCCGGTTGATGGGTGAGGCGATGCAGCGCATTGGCCAGCCGGCGATCATGGGCCAACTGCTGGCGGGCCTGCTGCTCGGCCCGTCGGCGCTGGGTGCGGCGCTGCCGGGCGTGGAACAGATACTGTTTCCGCCTTCGGGCGGGCAGAAAGCGATGCTGGACGGTGTCGCCCAGCTCGGTATCCTGTTGATGCTGCTGCTGACCGGCATGGAGATGGACTTGGCGCTGATCGCCAGGATGCGGCGCGCCGCCATCAGCGTGTCGATGGCGGGAATCGCGGTCCCGTTCGGATTGGGCGTGGCGCTGGGCTGGTCGCTGCCCGACGGGCTGTTGCCGCGGCCTGAACTTCGCCTGATCACCGCGCTGTTCCTGGGCACCGCGCTGGCGATCTCCTCGGTCAAGATCGTCGCTGCGGTGGTGCAGGACATGGGATTCCTGCGCCGCCGGGTCGGCCAGCTGATCGTCGCCTCCGCCATCATCGACGACACCATCGGCTGGATCGTCATCGCCATCATCTTCGGCCTGGCATTGCACGGCGGCATCGAGCCTGTGCCGATCGCGATCAGCGTGCTCGGCACCCTGCTGTTCCTGGCCTTCAGTCTGACGCTCGGCCAGCGAATTGTTTCCGCCACGATCCGCTGGGTCAACGACCGCTTCGTTAGTGAGTTCGCGGTGATCACCGCCATTCTCGTGATGATGGGCGGCATGGCGCTGATTACCTCGGCGATCGGCGTTCACACAGTGCTCGGCGCCTTCGTGGCAGGGCTGCTGGTTGGCCGGTCGCCGATTTTGACCCAGCATATCCGCGAGCAGCTTCGGGGTCTGACGGTGGCGCTGTTCATGCCGGTGTTCTTTGGCACCGCCGGCCTCAGCGCGGACCTGACCGTGCTGCGCGACCCGACCCTGCTGATGGTTGCCGTGGGATTGGTTCTGGTCGCCAGCCTGGGAAAATTCGCCGGTGCCTATCTGGGCGGAACACTGGCCAGCTTGCCGCGCGGCGAATGTCTGGCGCTTGCCTGCGGCATGAACGCGCGTGGTTCGACCGAGGTCGTGATCGCCACGATCGGCCTTTCGATGGGGGCATTGAGCCAGCCGCTGTATTCGATGATCGTGGCAATGGCGGTTATCACCACAACGGCGATGCCGCCGATGCTGCGCTGGGCGCTGGGCCGGCTGACGATCTCGCCCGAGGAACAGCAACGCCTCGATCGTGAGGAACTGGACGCGCAGGGCTTCGTCGCCAAGCTGGAGCGCTTGCTGGTCACCTCGGACCGGTCCGCCAGTGGTCGGCTCGCCGCCCGCCTGGCCGGGCTGCTGGCGGCATCCCGGCGGATGCCGCTCACGGTGCTGGAAATGGAGCGCGACATACCTGCCCGAACGTCGACAGCGGTGGAACCGGCAGCGGTCACGTCGGAGGCGGTGGCGAGGGGGGCGGCGAATGACGCCGCCGGCACGCCGCAAGCAACCACGGCCGAGCCAGATATAACCGCGCACCGGCGGGAAGGCGCGCCCGAGGCCGCGGTCGCCCAGGAAGCCCGGAAGGGATACGATCTGCTGCTGGTTGGCCTGGACGACGAAACCACAGCGGAGGACGGCGCGCAGGGACAATTACCCAGGCTGGCGACCTCGTTCCCGGGTCCGGTTTGTATTGTGCAGGCGCGCGGGATTCATGCCAGCGACCCTGCCGGGCCATCGCTGGATCTGTTGGTTCCTGTATCGGGAACCATCGAATCGCGACGGGCCCTCGAAATGGCCATCGCCCTGGTGCAGGCTGGTTCGGGTGCGCTGACGCTGCTCTTTGTCGAACTTCGCAGCCGCGACGCCCGGCGCGACAACTTGCGACGCCGCCTGCTCGGCACCGAGGGCATGGAACTGCGCGAAGCGGTCCTTTTATTGGAAAGATACAATATCAAAGCGAAAACCGTGGTTCGCCATGGCGTCGCGATCGGAGATGCCATCATCGCCCAGGCCAGCAAGGGCGGGAACAATCTTGTGATCCTCGGCGTTCGCCCCAGATCGAGCGATACCCGTTTTTACGGCGCCGTCGCGGCCGAGGTGCTCGGGCGCGCGCCGTGTTCGGTTCTGCTGGTGTCAGGCTGAAATCCAGCCTTGGCTTCCCGGCTAAGCCGGCTCCAGCGATCGTCACCAGCGGAACCTACGTCGAGCCAGCGCGTTAATATTGGCGTCTCATGTGAGGTCGGGTCGAGTTATCGTCCGGCACGCCGCGTCCGGCACTTTATTTCGTAGGCAGAATTTGTTTGTAACGTCGGAGGGTTTCGGATGAGCCATAACCTATCGGATACAGAAATCGCTCGTCCGTCTCTTAAGATGGACATGGGCCCCTATCTTCGCCAGGAAGGTCGGCAGTCCCCGCGAGGCAGCGCGGGACCCGATCCGCAGCAGGCCGAGCTGCGATTCCGGTCCAAACTCGGCCTGTCGCCCGCCGTGGCACGTTTTCGTTCGTCTCGGTATGCCCTACAGGGTCGGCAGCCGCCTGCGGGGATCACGCTCTGGGTTTCCTGGCTGATCCAAAGGGTCCGCCGGCCAGAATGAGCCGGCGAAAATGAACCCAGAGGGGACTCCGGTGAGCCCGGTGGCCCCGCTGATACCGGCGCTTGTGATACAAGGGCGGATAAGCCGGTGATCGGGTTGCCCCGCCGGCGGCCTGGAGAAGCGGGAATGTCGCCCTGGATCACCGACGATCTTGTGCGCGGCGAGCTGTTCAGCATCGAGCGTCTGAAGCAGCATGCCGAAAGTCTTGCCAAGGCGCAGCTAATCGCGGGGCCTGGTGCTGCGGAGCAGCCGGTGTCCAGGCGAGTGCGCGACAATTACCGCCAGTTGCTCAACGCGCATAACTTGCTGATGGAAGCTGCCGCCATTGGTCAGAATCTGACCCCCGCGGCACAATGGCTGGTCGATAATTATCACGTATTGGCAGCCCAGGTTCGTGAGATACGGAGCGATCTTCCGTCGGGATATTATCGCCAATTGCCCAAGCTGGCCGCTGGACCGTTTATCGGCTATCCGCGGGTTCTCGGCCTGGCATGGGCGTTCGTCGCGCATACCGATAGCCGCTTCGATATCGATATGCTGCGCGAATTCGTCCAGTCCTATCAGCGGGTCCAGCCGCTCACGATCGGCGAGCTTTGGGCGGTTTCGATCACGTTGCGGATCGTGTTGGTGGAAAACCTGCGGCGTGCCGCCACGCGTATCGTTGACAATCGCTCGGAGCGCGAGCAGGCCGATCGTGTCGCCGATGCCATTCTGCGCCCAGACGGACATCTGAAGGACGACGGGCATCTGCAGGGCGGGGCCTTGAAGGCGGCGCTGCCTGGCGGACTTGCCGGCATTCCCCCGGGTCCGTTGCACTCGACCTTTGCCGTGCAGCTCGTGCAGCGGCTGCGCGATCAGGATCCCGAGACCACGCCGGCGCTGCTCTGGCTGGAAGAACAGTTGGAGGCGCAGGGCACCACCGCCGACGCCATCGTGCGGGACGTCCACCAGAACCAGGCGGCGATGAGCGTCACCGTCCGCAACATAATCACCAGCATGCGGATGATTTCGACCGTCGACTGGACCGAATGGTTTGAGAGCGTCAGCCTGGTGGATGCGCAGCTGCGCGACGCCAGCGCTATGGCGGAAATGGATTTTCCCACCCGCAACAGCTACCGCACTTCCATCGAGGAATTAGCGCGGGGATCCGGGCTGACCGAGATCGAGATCACGCAGGAGGTGCTGCGTACGATCTGGACGCGCCCGCGCGAGACCCCGCCATCCGCGGCCGATCGCCTCGACGATCCCGGATATTACTTGATCGGGCAGGGCCGGCCCGCGTTCGAGGCCGCCATCGGCTTTCGTCCCACCTTGCGGCACGGGCTGTGCCGGGCGTGGCTCCGGCTGGGCCTGGGCGGTTATGTCGGCGCCATCTTCGCGCTGACCTTCGTCATGGGTGCGCTGGCGGTGAACGGCCTTGCCGAGCGCGGGTTGGGAGGCTGGGGCCTGGTGGTGTTTGCCGCTCTCAGTGTCTTTCCTGCAGCGGAGGTCGCGGTCGCGCTGGTCAATCGGGCGATCACCAGCTGGTTTCCACCGGCGGCGCTGCCGGGGCTCGCGCTGCGCCAGGGCGTGCCGGTGGAACTGCGCACGCTGGTGGTGATGCCGACATTGCTGACCGGCGAGGCGGCCATCGCCGAGCAGATCGAAAGGCTGGAAATCCATTATCTGACCAGCCCGGACGGCGAAGTCACCTTCGCTCTACTCACCGACTGGATGGACGCCCCGGCCGAGGCCGCTTCCAGCGACGAGCCGCTACTTCAGGCCGCCATCGAGGGCATCGACAGGCTGAACCGGCAATATCCGGCCAACCGCGCCGGCCAGCGGTTCCGGCTGCTGCATCGGCATCGGCAATGGAATGCCGCCGAGGGCGTCTGGATGGGCTGGGAGCGCAAGCGCGGCAAGCTGCATGAATTGAACCGCCTGCTGCGTGGCGCGACCGATACCAGCTTCCTGGCTTTGTCGGGCAGCCCGCCCGCCGCTCCGCAAGCCGTGCGCTATGTGATCACGCTGGACTCCGACACAAGGCTGCCGCGCGAGACAATTCGGCGCCTGATCGGCAAGATGGCGCACCCGCTGAACCGCCCGGTTCTGGACCCGGCCCGGCGCCGCGTCGTGCAGGGGCATGGCATATTGCAGCCGAGGGTCACGCCGTCCTTGCCGACGGGAACCGAGGCTTCGGTGTTCCAGCACTGCTTCTCGTCCGCAGCCGGGATAGATCCCTATGCCGCCGCGATCTCGGATGTCTATCAGGATATGTTCGACGAAGGCTCCTACGCCGGCAAAGGCATCTACGACGTCGATTTCTTTGAGCAGGCCCTGGCCGGACGTGTTCCTGACAACACGATGCTCAGTCATGATCTGTTCGAGGGAATTTTTGCCCGTGCCGGTCTGGTAACCGATGTCGAGGTCGTCGAGGAATTTCCCGTCCGTTACGATGTCGCGCTGTCGCGCCAGCACCGGTGGACGCGCGGGGACTGGCAACTGCTGCCCTGGATATTTGGCCGGACGCGCCTGCCACCGCTCGGGCGCTGGAAAATGCTCGACAATCTGCGCCGCAGCCTGACCGCGCCGGCCACCCTGATGGGTCTGCTCTGCGGCTGGCGGCTGGATTTCGATCCGGCGCGGTTCTGGACCGGCTTGCTGTTGCTAACGATCGTGCTGCCACCGCTGCTGCCGGTGCTCGCCAATGTTATTCCCCGCCGCGATACCGCGTCCGTTCGAAACTACCTGAAGGAGTGGGAGGAAGATCTGCGTCTGGCCGCCATGCAGGTGGCATTGGTTGTCATCCTGCTGGGCGAGCAGGCGTCGCGGATGGCCGACGCCATTCTGCGTACCCTGACCCGTCTGTTCGTGACCCGCCGACGGCTGCTGGAGTGGACGACGGCGGCCCAGGCTAAGTCTGATCTGGCTAAGTCTGATTTGGCTAAATCCAATCTGGCGAAATCCTCGCTACGGCAAGAAGTCGTCGGCCAGTACCGGCGGATGGCCGGCACGCTCGTCGTGGCGGTCCTGGCCGTGGCGGTTGCGGCGGTGGCACAGCCGGGCGTCCCGGTCATCGCGCTAGCGTTCGCCGCGCTGTGGCTGTCCGCTCCCGCGGTCGCCTGGTGGGCCAGTCGCACCCCGATCCGCCGCGACAGCCTAGTCGCCTCGGCCGAGGACCAGCAGGCGCTGCGGCAGATCGCGCGGCGGACCTGGCGGTTTTTCGAAACCTTCGTGACCCCAGCTGAGCATTTTCTGCCGCCGGATAACTTTCAGGAAGATCCGAAGCCGGTCGTGGCGCATCGGACGTCGCCGACCAATATCGGATTGTATTTGCTTTCGGTTGCCGCTGCCCGCGATTTCGGCTGGCTGGGACTACACGATGCGGTCGAGCGGATGGAGGCGACGCTGGGCACAATGGACCGGCTCGCTCGGCTCGAGGGGCATTTTTTCAATTGGTATGATACGACCGATTTACGTCCGCTTGATCCGAAATATGTCTCGTCGGTCGATAGTGGCAACCTCGCCGGCCACCTGATCGCGCTGGCCAATGCCTGCGAGGCCTGGATGATCGCCCCGCTGTCCGGAAAATGGACCTTGGACGGTCTCGAGGACACCCAGGAGGTCACCCGTCAGACGCTCCGTGCAGCGCATTTTACCCAAGCCGGCGCTCGAGCTTCCTGTCAGCTGGTCGAGGATGCGCTCGATGCCCTGGCACGGAGCATCGCGGCAGCGCGCGCGGATCCGGCGAACGACACGGCGTACGACACCGGCATACGGGTGCAAACCGCACGGCTCGTCGATACCGCGAGCGCGTTGCATGATGCGCAGCCAGGCCTGGAAACCGCGGAAATCCTGGCCTGGGCGAAAGCCACCGCCGGGTCCGCGGAGGGGCAGATGCGGGACCTGGCGCTGCTGATCCGTATGCCCGAGCCTGGACTCGACGCCGCCGCCGCACCCCTCCCCAGCCTTGCCGATCTGGCGGCCGGCTCAGCCGGTAGCGGCTGCACCGCTACAAGCGCCCGAAAATTGGAGCTGCGCTTGCGCGAAGTGGCATCGCGCGCTCGCGGAATGGCCGAAGCCATGCGCTTCGATTTCCTGCTCGATCCCGACCGCAAGCTGCTGTCGATCGGATTTCGGACCAGCGACAACAGCCTGGACTCTAGCTGCTACGATCTGCTGGCCTCCGAGGCGCGGCTGGCGATCTTCTGGGCCATCGCTCAGGGCCAGGCGCCGGTTGCAGACTGGTTCCGGCTGGGCCGTTCGATGACCGCGACCGCGCGAGGCGCGGCGCTGATCTCCTGGTCCGGTTCGATGTTCGAGTATCTGATGCCGTCTTTGGTGATGCGCGCGCCCACCGGCAGCCTGTTGGCGACCACGAACCGGCGGATCGTGCGCCGGCAGAGGACCTACGCCGCGCAGCGCGGCCTGCCCTGGGGGATGTCGGAGGCGGCGTACAATGCCCGCGACCTGGAGCTGACCTACCAATATTCGAATTTTGGCATACCGGACCTGGCGCTGAAGCGCGGGCTAGGCGAAAGCGCCGTGATCGCCCCATATGCGACCGCGCTCGCGGCCATGGTGGACCCGATTGCCGCGGCAGGAAACTTCCTCCGCCTCGCCGCGGCCGGCGGTCTGGGGGTGCATGGCTTCTACGAGGCGCTGGACTACACGCCGGCGCGTCTGCGCGAGGGCCAGGAGGTCGCGGTGATCCGTGCCTATATGGCGCATCACCAGGGCATGACGATCGTTGCCATTCTAAACGCTGTGCAGGACGGCATCATGCGGACCCGCTTTCACGCCGAGCCCCGGGTCCAGGCGACGGAGCTGCTGCTGCAGGAACGAACCCCGCGCAACGCTCTGGCGCCGGAAGAAGAGGCGGAACAGGCGCAGCGCGGCATTCGCGCCGGCGAACCGGATCTGCCTATGTCGCGTCGGCTGACCTCGCCGCATGGCGCGGCGCCGGCGACCCACGTGCTTTCCAATGGCCGCTACAGCGTCATGGTGACGGCCGCGGGCTCCGGCTACAGCCGTTGGCGGGGCCGCGCGGTCACCCGTTGGCGGGAAGATGCCACTTGCGACGATTGGGGCTCCTACCTGTTCCTGCGTGACGTCGTCAGCGATGGCGTCTGGTCGGCCGGCTTTCAGCCAAGCGGCGTCACCGCGGATAGTTACGATATTAACTTTAACGAGGAGCGCGCGGAGATCACCCGGCGGGACGGCACGCTGCTGACCCGGATGGAGATCGTCGTCTCTGCCGAAGAAGATGCGGAGGTTCGCCGCCTTGCCCTCACCAATACCGGCCCCCTCGCGCGGGAGATCGAAGTCACATCCTACATGGAGATCGTGCTGGCGGCCCCGGCCGATGACGCCGCACATCCGGCGTTTTCCAAGCTATTTGTGCAGACCGAATATCTTGCCGATTCCGGCATCCTGCTGGCGACGCGTCGGCGGCGGTCCCAGGCTGAGTCCGAGATCTGGGCCGCGCATCTTGTCGTCATCGAAGGCGAGACGATCGGCGATCTGCACGTGGAGACTGACCGCGCCGCCTTCCTGGGGCGGGGCAATGGGCTGCGCAACGCTGACGCGATGGCCGGCGGGCGTTCGCTGACGGGCAGCGTCGGAACCGTCCTGGATCCTGTTTTCAGCCTGCGTCGCCGGGTGCGGATCGCGCCAGGGGGGACCGCGCGGCTGGCGTTCTGGACGATGGCGGCGGAAAGCCGCAAAGCCGTGCTCGACCTCGCCGACCGCCATTGCGATCGGGCGGCTTGCGAACGGGCGTTCATCCTTGCCTGGACCCAAGCTCAGGTGCAGCTGCGCCATCTCGCCATCGGACGGAGCGATGCCGCCCGGTTCCAGCGTCTTGCCGGCCATTTGATCTACGCCAACCCGCTGTTGCGGCCGCCATCGGATGTGCTGCGGCGCGGCGGCGCCGGCCCGGCTCTGCTATGGGCGCACGGAATTTCCGGCGACCTGCCGATCCTGCTGGTCCGCATTGACGAGGCCGAGGATGTCGACCTGGTTCGCCAGCTGCTGCAGGCGCATGAATACTGGCGGATGAAACAGATCGCCGTCGATCTGGTGATCCTGAACGAAAAGCCGGCTTCTTATAACCAGGATTTGCAACTCGCCCTCGACGCCGCGGTGCGGATGGGCCAGGCGCGGATCGCGCTCAGCGGCGGCGCCGTGCCGGGCAGCGTGTTCGAGCTCCGGGCGGACCTGGTTCGCCCGGAGGCGCGGGCTCTGTTGCTAAGTGTCGCGCGGGTGGTGCTGGTCAGCCGGCGCGGCACGCTGGCCGATCAGCTCGACCGTCTCGATGATCAAGCCGGCCTCGCTCCCGCAGCGCAGCGATTGCTGGCGCCGGAAATCGGCGAGCCAGGCTGGCCCGCACCGGAGCTGGAATTTTTCAACGGACAGGGCGGTTTTGCCGCAAATGGCCGCGAATACGTCACGTTGTTGCGGGATGGGCAGACAACGCCGGCGCCCTGGACCAATGTCATCGCCAATCCCGAATTCGGCTTCCAGGTCACGGCCGATGGCGGCGGGTACAGCTGGTGGCAGAACAGCCGGGAGAACCAGCTGACCCCCTGGTCCAACGATCCCGTTGGCGATCGTCCCGGCGACATCCTCTATCTGCGCGATGAGGAGAGCGGGGCGGTCTGGGGACCCACCGCGCTGCCGATTCGCCTGCGTGCCGGGCGCTATCAGATCCATCACGGCATGGGCTACAGCCGCTTTCGCAGCACGGCGCATGGGATTGAAGCCGATCTGCTGGCGTTCGTGCCAGTGGAGGATCCGGTCAAGATCTCCCGGCTGACATTGCGAAACACCACGGGCCGCACCCGTCGGCTGTCAGTGACCGGCTATGTGGAATGGGCTTTGGGCCCCTCGCGGGCGGCTTCGGCGCCGATGATCGTCACCGAGCGCGACCCCGCAAGCGGCGGTATCCTGGCGCGCAACCCCTGGAACACCGCATTTGGCGCTTATGTCGCGTTTGCCGCCATGCCTGGTCGCGAGGTCCGCGTTACCGGCGACCGGCGCGAGTTCATCGGTCGTAACGCCAGCCTGGCCTGGCCGGCGGCAATGGCGCGTCAGCAACCGCTGTCCAACCATGTCGGCGCTGGCCTCGATCCCTGCGCGGCGCTGCAGACCGGCTTCGAACTGCATCCCGGCCAGAGTGTCGAAATTGTGTTCCTGCTGGGTGCCACGGAAACGGAGGAAAACGCGCAACGGCTGATCGCGCGGTATGGTGGCATTGACCTCGACGGGGTCATGGCCGCGGTAACCCGCCATTGGGAAGCCATCGTGGGTGCGACCCAGGTAACCACCCCCGACCGCTCGATGGACATAATGCTGAATGGCTGGCTGCTGTATCAGACCCTTGCCTGCCGGGTCTGGGCGCGCGCGGGCTTCTATCAGGCCAGCGGCGCGTTCGGCTTTCGCGATCAGCTGCAGGACGGCATGGCGCTGGCGCCGGTGCGCCCGGATCTGACCCGGGCGCATTTGCTGCGCGCCGCTGCCAGGCAGTTTCCCGAGGGCGATGTGCAGCATTGGTGGCTGCCGCCGGCGGGACAGGGCGTGCGGACGCGGATTTCCGATGACCGGGTCTGGCTTGCCTACGCTACCTCCCGCTACCTGTCGGTGACCGCGGACCACGCCGTGCTGGATGAAAGAGTGCCATTTCTGGAAGGCCCGGCGCTGGGCGAGCAGGAGCACGAGGCCTATTTTCATCCGACGGTATCAACAATGACGGCCTCGCTGTTCGAGCATTGCGCCCTGGGGCTGGACCACGCTTTGGCCGTCGGGTCGCACGGATTGCCGCTGATCGGAACCGGCGACTGGAATGACGGCATGAGCCGGGTCGGCGAGGCGGGCAGGGGCGAGAGCGTCTGGCTCGGCTGGTTTCTGCATGCGGCCTTGCAGGAATTCGCGCCGGTGGCGCAGGCGCGTGGCGAAACAGCCCGCGCCGAGGTTTGGCGGCAGCATGCGGCCGCCTTGCTGGCGGCGATCGAGCGGGAGGCCTGGGATGGCGGGTGGTATCGGCGCGGCTATTTCGATGACGGCACGCCGCTGGGCTCGGCCGCCAGCAGCGAATGTCGGATCGATGCGATCGCGCAATCCTGGGCGGTCATCTCAGGGGCCGCCGACCTGATGCGGGTGGATCGGGCGATGGCGGCGGTGGATGAGCAACTGACGCGCCGCCATGACGGGCTGGCGCTGCTGTTCACGCCGCCGTTCGATCGCACCGCCGTCGATCCCGGCTATGTCAAGGGCTATCCCCCCGGTATCCGCGAGAATGGCGGCCAATACACCCACGCCGCCATCTGGTCGGTGATCGCCTGGGCGATGCGGGGGGACGGCGACCGTGCCGGGGAATTATTCACCATGCTCAATCCGATCCATCATGCGCGCACCGCCGCCGATGCCCATCGCTACAAGGTCGAGCCATATGTGATCGCCGCCGATATCTATTCCGCATCGGGGCATGTCGGGCGCGGCGGCTGGACCTGGTACACGGGATCGGCGGGCTGGATGTACCGGGCGGGCATGGAGTGGATCCTGGGGGTGCAGCATCAGGGAGCCGAGTTGCGCATCGATCCCTGTGTTCCCAAAACCTGGAAACGGTTCGATGTTCAGGTCCGCCACGGGACCGCCCGCTACGACATACACGTCGACAATCCAAACGGTGTCAGCCAGGGCGTATCGGAAGCGGTGTT
>JAYTXR010000237.1:0-3070 GCA_043742865.1 Acetobacteraceae bacterium | reverse complement strand
TGATGTGGCCCCCTCTATATTGCATCGCCCCGAACAAAACAAATAACCAGCCGCCGGTCAGATCGCGTTGGCCTCCACCAGCCCGCGCAACGCGGTCAGCACGGCTTGCGGGGTGGGCGGGCAGCCGGGGACCGTCAAATCGACTGGAACGCCGGCGGAAACTCCCCCCGCACCGCTGTTGTCTATGGCATAGCTGCCCTTGAACACCCCGCCATCCACCGCGCAATCGCCGATCGCGACCACCCATTTCGGATCGGGGGTGGCCTGCCAGGTCGCCAGCAGCGCCTCGCGCAGGTTGCGGCTGAGCGGGCCGGTCACCAGCAATACGTCGGCGTGCCGGGGGCTGGCGACGAAGCGCAGGCCGAAGCGTTCGAGGTCGTAGACGATGTTGTTCAACGCCTGGATTTCCAGCTCGCAGCCATTGCAGCTGCCGGCATCCATGTGTCGGATCGTCAGGCTGCGCCCGAGCCGGGTCTGCGCCGCCGCCTCCAGCCGCGCGGCCAACGCCTGGGTCGTCGCCTCCGCGACCGGCAGCGCCCGTTCGGTCGCCGGACCATCGCGAAGATTGCGGAAAACCCGGCGCCAGACCGTCACAGGTCCACCCCCGAATACGAACAGTTGAAACTCTTATTGCACAGCGGAAAATCGGCGATGATGTTGCCCTCCATCGCGGCTTCCAGCAGCGGCCATTGCGACCAGCTGGGATCGCGCATGAACACGCTGGCGATCTGCCCGTTATCCAGCGCCAGCCAGTGCCAGATATCGCCGCGGAACCCTTCGGCGCAGCCGATGCCCTCGCCGCTTCCCAACCCCAGCGGGATGGAAACGGCGCCCGCCGGCAGCCCGGTCAGCAGCGCGCGCAGCAGCCGGATGCTTTCGCTGATCTCCGCCAGCCGGATATTCACCCGCGCATCCACATCGCCCTCGGTCCGGCTCGGTGCCGCTACCGCCAGATCTCGGTACGGCGGATAGCCGGGAAGCAGCCGAGCATCGCCGGCCCGCCCGGAGGCGCGGCCGACAAAACCCCCGGCGGCGAAGCGCGACACCAGGGCCGGGCTGACGATGCCGGTGCCGACCATCCGGTCGGCCAGGCTGGACGTGTTCTCATAGATCCGGATCAGTTCCGGCAATTCCGCCTCGATTGCGACCAGGGCGGCCAGGATCGCCTCCGGACCGCCGGGGGCGATGTCGCCGGCGATGCCGCCGGGCACCACCGCATCCATCATCAGCCGGTGGCCGAACGCGTGGAAGCTGGCCCGCAGCATCGCCTCCCGGTGCAGCCCGAAGCGGGCCAGGGCGAAGGCGAAGGCGGCATCGTTGCAGATGGCGCCGACATCGCCGAGATGATTGGCGATGCGTTCGATCTCCGCCATCACCCCGCGCAGCGCCTGGGCGCGGGCCGGCGCCTCGGTCGCCAGCGCCGCCTCGGTCGCCCGCGCGAAGGCGATCGAGTGCGCCACCGTCGAGTCGCCCGACAGCCTGGCGGCGAAGCGTGCCGCGGCGCGCGGCGATTTACCGCGCATCAGCGACAGCGTGCCCTTGTGGGTGTAACCGAGCCGGATCTCCAACCGCACCACCGTCTCGCCCTGCGCGGTGAAGCGGAAATGCCCTGGCTCGATGATCCCGGCATGAACCGGCCCCACCGCCACCTGATGCATATCCTCGCCGGTCGCGGGCAGGAATTCCGGCGGCTCGGGCGGCGGCCCCATCGGGCCCGGGCGGACGGCGTTCGGATGGGTCTGCGGCCAGCGCCCGTGGTCCAGCCAGGGCCGGTCATCGGTGCCGCCAATGGCTGCATGGCCCCACAGATCGCGGATCATCCGCTCCAGCCACGAAGCTGCCGGGCGGGACGGCGACAAGGCGGGGTAGCCGCCCTCGACGATGGCGGTGGAAACCGGCAGCACCTCGCCGGTGGCCTCGTCCAGCAGCAGAGCATGCGCCTGCGTGGTGTCGGCCCAAAGTGCGATCAGCGCCAGTTCCGGTTGCGCCGGCAAGGCCGCCGCCATGGCGGCCCAGTCCTCGCGCGACAGGGTTCGCCTGGTCCAGGGACGGCAGGGCTGTTCGGTGCCACGGCGGAGGATGTCGGACGCGCTGGGGTTCCCGGTGCTGGGGTTCCCGGTGCTGGGGCTCCCGGTGCTGGGGCTCCCGGTGCGGGCATTCATCGTGCCGCCTCCGCCATCAGGTGCAACCAGGCGACCACCTTGTCCGGCATGGCCAGGCCGAGCACCAGCACGATCGCCAGCTGCGCCCATACCGGCGCCAGCGCCAGCGCACCGTGAATGCCGCCCGGCGCCGACGCCCGGCCGCCATCGGGCGTCGGCACGCCCAGACACAACGATTGCAGCCGCATCAGCAGCGCCCAGGCGCCGACCACCAGGCCGATGCCCAGCGGCAGGGACAGCAGCGGCAGCCGGCGGAAGGTTTCCGAGACAATCAGGAACTCGCTGGTGAACAGCCCGAACGGCGGCAGCGCCGCCACCGCCAGGATACCGGCGGCGAAGGTCAGCCCGAGCATCCGATGCGAGGCGATCAAGCCGCCGATCTGAGCAAATTTCTGGCCGCCCTTCAGCTGCGTCGCGCGGCCGATGCACTGGAAGATCGAGGCCTTGATCAGCGTGTGCAGGGTCAGATGCAGCACGCCGGCAAAGATCGCGGCGCTGCTGCCGAGGCCGAACGCGAACGCGGCCACCCCGCTCTGCTCGATCGTGGAGAAGGCGAAGAACCGCTTGGCGTCGCGCCGCGGCCACAGGCTGAACGCGCCCAGCAGCAGCGACAGCAGGCCCAGCGCCAGGATCGGCGGGCCGGGGTCGATCGCATCGGCATTGCCGGCCATCAGCTGGCGCAGCCGCAGGATCACCACCAGCGCGACGTTCAGGATCGAGCCGGCTAGCACGGCGGAAACCGGGGTCGGGCCCTCGGCATGCGCATCCGGCATCCAGCTATGCAGCGGCGCCAGCCCCGCCTTGGTGCCGTAACCCAGCAGCAGGAACACGAAGGCCAGGTTCAGCACGGTGCCGTTGCAGCGCGCGCTCGCGGGCAGGATCGCGCTCCAGGTCATCGCCGGCAGGCC
>JAYTXR010000236.1:0-2782 GCA_043742865.1 Acetobacteraceae bacterium | reverse complement strand
GTGGATGGATGGTCTCGACACCCAATCCCTAAACAAGATCAAAAGCTTAGGCGACACCCGCCACAGAATCCCTGACATGCGATGAATAAGATGGGCTAGTTGGACACAAACCAGACGTCGAAGGCACAACTGTCCTAAGTCCGCCCATCAGCGGACGTTCAAATTATGACACGGTTGGAAAATCTTATCGCTTGCAACTAGGATTATTTACCTGTATGATGGCACGATGCAAAACTCATCCAACGCGCCGGCTGACCCTGAACCCGTTCTGGCAAAGGATTGGGCGTGCCCGCTGCCCCAGGATTTTTTTCAGGAGATCATCTTGGTCCTGCGCGGGGCGTTGCCGCCGCCTGGGTTGGACGATCCCGACGGGATGACGTGGCAGGACTGGGCGCGGCGGGACCGGGCGGCGATGGCGGCGGTCGCGGCCTTGCAGCCGGAAAATGCGACCGAGGGGCGGCTCGCGGCGCGGTTCGTGCTGGCGGATGCCTGGTCGTCGGACAGTTTGCGCGAGGCCAGGGAGCGGCGGCACAAGCCGGAGGTCGCGTTCAAATCCAAGGCGCAGGCGATCAGCCTGATGCGGGAGAGCAACCGGGCGATGACCCTGCTGCTGCGGCTGCAGGCGGCGCGCAGGGCGACCGCGGGAGAGGAGGAAGCGGCCGACCGTGCCTCCCGGGTTGAGCATGGCGCGGCGGGGATGATGGGCGAGGCGCTGGGGTATAATCTTGCCGACGAGCCAGACATGCCCGTCGCATCCGTCGAGCCGGAGGCGGCGGCTGTGCGCGAGGTTCAGCCGCTGCCATTCGCGGCCGAGGCGGCGGGTGGCGGCAGGGTGGCAATGGTGCCGAGGGATGTCGGAAAATTCAGACTGGACACGGATCGTGTGATAAAATCCCTTCTCCCGCGTTCTGAGACGCCGCCGAGACTCTGGCTGCCGCCGGTTCGCGCCGCTTCCTGACCCGGTAAGGGGTTCCAAGGGCCCGGCCCTTGGCGGAGTTTTGGGGCAGCGCCCCAACCTGCCTGCCGGACCTGCTAGCGCAACCAACGGCGAGTCACGAAACGAAAAAGCCGGCCCACGCCGCCGGCGACCCCGGTCGGCATTACGTACATCAGCAACAGCAGCAGCACGCCGTAGATCGCCCAGGACGGCACGTCGTAGCGCAGATCGAACGTCGATTTCATCCAGTCCGACAGCGATTGCGACCAGTTCTGCACCAGCACCAGAAAGATCCCGCCGATCAGGCAGCCCGATAGCGAGGACAGCCCGCCGACCACCAGGCCGACCAGGAACGCGATCGACAGCGGCAGCGCGAAGCTGTCGGGGGCGACATAGGCCACCGTGATCGCCGACAGCGCGCCGGCGATGCCGGTGTACAGCGCACTGATGCCGAACGTGATGGTCTTGTACAACGAGGTATCGATGCCCATCGTCCCGGCCGCCATGCCGTGGTCGCGGATCGCCATCATGGCCCGCCCGCTGCGCCCGCGCAGCAGGTTGAACGCGGTCCAGAACAGCCCCATCGCCACCAGCAGGCAGAAATAGAACAGCCATTGATCGGCACTCAATGGCAGCCCGAATGGCGGGTCCGGCTTTTCCAGCACCAGGCCGGAAACCCCGCCGGTCCAATGGGCGATCGCCTTGTGTTTGAGGATCTGCGGCACTGCGATCGCCAGGGTGAACGTGGCCAGGGCCAGATAATGGCTCTCCAGCTTCAGCGCCGGAAAGCCGAACAGAAAGCCGGCGCCGAAACACAGGATCGCCACCGCCGGCAGGGTCGCCCAGTAAGGCCAGCCGCCATCGTTCATCAGGATCGCGGTCCCATAGGCCCCAAGCGCGAAGAACGCCCCGTGCCCCAGCGAAATCTGCCCGTTGAACCCGGTCAGCAGGTTCAGCCCCAGCACCGCGATGGCATAGACCAGCATCGACTGGCCCATGAACATGTAATAATCGAAACTATCGGACGGAAACACGTTGCCCAGCAGCGGCAGCGCCAGCATGGCCAGCCAGAACAATATGGCCACCGCGCCGATGCCGCGCCGGGTCGCCCAGGAATTCGTCACCGCTGCCATGGTCAGACCCGTTTCACGTTGACGCGCCCGAACAGGCCGGCCGGCTTCAGGATCAGTACGCCCACCACGATCACCAGCGCGAAGGTCAGCTTCAGTTCGTTGCCGATCAGGTAGGTGCCGACCAAATTCTCCAGCACCCCGACCACGAAGCCGCCGACCACCGCACCGCCAGGGTTGCCGATCCCGCCGACCAGGGCACCGGCGAAGCCGTAGATCAGAATTCCGGTCATCATGTTCGGATCGAGAAAAACAATCGGTGCCACCAGCATCCCCGCCACCGACCCGATCGCCGCCGCCAGGCCCCAGCCCAGCGCCAGCATCCACGACACGCGGATGCCCACCAGCCGCGCCGAATCCGGGTTTTGCGCGGCCGCCCGCATCGCCAGGCCCAGCGGCGTGAAGCGGAAGAACGCAAACAGCGTCAACAGTACCGCCAGCATCACCCCCACCGAGCCCACGTCATGCGCCGTGAAGTACTGCGTGGCAAACATGGAATCTTTGGGGAAGGGGCTGGGGAATGACTTCAGCGTGTGCTCAAAAATCCAGCCCGACAGTGCGTTGAAGATCAGCAGAAGGCCAATGAACACAATCACATTGGTGAGAACCGGCGCTTTCTCGACGGGGCGCAGGATCACGCGTTGCAGCACCAGCCCAGCTGTGAATGAGATCGCCACCGTGACCAGAAAAGCTGCCCAATACGACCAGCCGCTCT
>JAYTXR010000235.1:0-24792 GCA_043742865.1 Acetobacteraceae bacterium | reverse complement strand
GAGGTCGACGAGTTCGACATTGGGCTGGTTGTAGACCTCGTAATAGCCCGTTTCGAGCGGCACGCGGCGGGTCCCAAGCCCATGGTTCTTCGGGATCAGCTTTTCCGCCACCGCCGGGTCTTTGACGCGCTGGCGAATTTTGCGGGCGATGAAGTCGGAGGCGAGCGCATTGGCCTCGCGGTTGGTCAGCATGTCGCTGAAATTGCCCATCCAGATGCCGAAACCAGGCTCGGCATAGAGCTTCTCCCAGAACGCTTCGCGTTCATCGGGTGAGAGGTCCAGGGTCGATCGGGGGTCTGGGGCGTGGATGTAGCATCCCGGCGAGCCGTGACAGAGCGCGAATATCTCTTCGTAGCGCGCCCGGATATCGATCATCTCCTGCCGGGTGATCTTCGCGTTGTGCAGCGGGGCGCACCAGTTGGGAGTTCGCTGAAACACGGTCAGGTGATCGGCGGTCTTTGCAAGTTCCTGGATCGTCTGCACCGCGGTCGCGCCGGTGCCGATGATGCCGACACGCTTGCCGGCGAAATCGACCCCTTCCTTCGGCCATCGATGGGTGTGGCAGGACAGGCCGTTGAAAATCTCTATGCCGGGAATGTTCGGCATCGTTGCCGCGGAGAGAATCCCGATGGCGGTGATCAAAAACCGCGTCGAATAGCGATTGCCATCCTCCAGCACGATTTCCCAGCTCCGCGTTTCGTCGCGGTAGTGCGCCGCGGCGACCCGGCTGTTGAATTGAATGTCGCGGCGCAGGTCGAACCTGTCGGCGACATGGTTGAGATACCGCTCGGTCTGCGGCTGGGCGGCGAAGTGCTCGTCCCAGTCCCATTCTTCGAGTAGTTCTTTGGAGAACGAGTAGCCGTAGGTCCAGCTTTCTGAGTCGAAGCGCGCACCTGGGTAGCGGTTCCAGTACCACGTGCCGCCAACCCCGCTGCCCGCCTCAATTACCCGCACGCTCAAGCCAAGCTCGCGTAGCCGGTAGAGCTGGTAGAGCCCGGCGACGCCGGCGCCGATGACGATCGCGTCAAACTCGGTGCCGATCTCCGCCTGAGCCTCGTGCCGGACCATTTGTGCCGCGACCATGCTGTCTCCCCCTTCGTTTGGCTGCGTCGGAATTATCGAAGCCGTAGCAAAGACAAACGGTCCGAGCGCCGGCCTGCCTTACATTGCAACGCACGCCTCAGCGCTCCCACCGCATCGTCGTCCAGACCGTGTGAATGTCCGCCCGCGGTAAGGGGCAGAATGGACCGAGAGGGCGGCGACAGGACCGGGACCGCCATCAGCGTGACGCCTTGGAGCATCGTGCCGCGCGGACACGATCTGGTCAAATCCTCTGACCGGCAATACCATTTGGCTGCCCCGCTTGCGCCCGCGTTCATCATCGGCTTGTTGGCCGAAATGGGGATGCGATGCCCGGCACGAGGCTGACCACCGACCGGCGGGTCGCGCAATATCCCGGCGCGGTCCGCCAGGTCTGACGCCGCGCCCGAGGCGGCTCCGGCGCCCGGATTGACCGGCGGGCTGGAAAATGACAGGCTCATTGTGGATCTTGCTGTTCGTTCAGGGGGGTTGCGCCGATGAAATCGTTCAGGTTGTCTCGGGTTCTCACGATCGCCGCTGGCATCGCGCTCAGCCAGCCCGCGTTGGCCCAAAATGCGGACGAAAAACTCGGCAAAGTTCATTTTGAAACATCCTGCACCCCGGCAGCGGCCGCCGCGTTCGATCGGGGGATGCTGTTCCAGCACTCGTTCTGGTACCGCGAGTCGCAAAAATCCTTCGAGGCGGCGTTGCAGGCAGATCCCGGCTGCGCCATCGCCTATTGGGGGATTGCGCTGAGTCTGCTGTGGAATCCGCATAGCGCGCCCCCCGCGAAAAATCTTGCCGACGGCGCCGCGGCATTGGCGAAGGGCAGGGAGGTCGGGGCCAGGACCGAGCGGGAGCGCGACTACTTGGCCGCGCTGTCGGCGATGTACACCGATTTCGACAAGCTCGATCATCGCACTCGCGTGCTGGCCTATATGCGGGCGATGGAACAGCTGGCGGCAAAATATCCGAACGACGACGAGGCGCAGATCTATTACGCGCTGGCGCTGAATGTCGGCGCGTCGCCTGCCGACAAGACCTACGCCAACCAGCTGAAGGGGGCGGCGATCCTGGAGGCGATCTGGGTGCGCCAGCCTAATCACCCCGGCGTCGCGCATTATCTCATCCATTTATACGACACGCCGGCGCTGGCCGAAAAGGGACTTGCTGCGGCGCGGCGCTATGCGCAGGTGGCGCCCGATGCGCCCCATGCGCTGCACATGCCGTCGCATATCTTTACCCGGGTCGGCTATTGGCGGGAGTCGATCCAGTCGAACGCGGCCTCGGCGCGTTCCGCCAAGGCGGACGGGGAAGCGGCCGATCAGCTGCACGCGATGGACTACGAGGTCTACGCCTATCTGCAGCTCGGGCAGGACGGGCGCGCGAAGGCGATCGTCGATGAAATGAAACAGGTATCCGGGTCCAGTGAAACCTCCCTGGCCGGGCCGTTCGCGCTCGCGGCCTCCCCGGCGCGCTATGCGGTGGAACGCGCGGACTGGAAAGGGGCGGCGGCGTTGGAAGTCCGACCTAGTCCTCTGCCCCATGTCATGGCGATTTCGTGGTTCGCCAAGGGGCTCGGCGCGGCGCGGTCGGGCGACACGGCGCAGGCTGCACTGGCGACGGCGAAACTGGTATCGTTACGTGATCAGTTGCGAGAAAAAAAAGACAGCTATTGGGCCGAGCAGGTGGACATCCAGTCGCGGATCGTGACCGCCTGGGCGCAATTCGCTTCGGGCGCGCAGCAGGAAGCGCTGCGGACCATGAGCGAGGCCGCGGATGCCGAGGACAAAACCGAAAAATCCCCGGTGACTCCGGGACCGCCGGCACCGGCCCGGGAATTATATGGCGCGATGCTGCTGCAACATGGCGACGCGGCCGGCGCGTTGGCGGCGTTCGAGGCGACGATGCGCAAGGAGCCGAACCGCCTGAATGCTACGCTGGGCGCCGCGAACGCCGCCGCCATGGCGGGCAATGCGCTCAAGGCGCGGCAATACTACACCGCCGCGGTCGCGCTGGCGTCGGATGCGAGCGTGGACCGGGCCGACATCGCCCGCGCGCAAGCCTACCTGGTCAGCGCGAAATAGTCGGGCCCGGCAGCTTCATCTCACATGTTCGGCCAGGCCCCGCCACTCGGTCGCCACCTCGCTCAACCGCTTGCGGGCTTCGGCTTCCTGCGCCAGCGTGTCGGCGCGGAACAACTCCTCCGCGCCGTTATCGTCGAGCGTCACGCCGTGCGGCGCCCGATGCGTCAGCCGGTAGTATAAACCGGCCCGTCGCTCGATAACCGCGAAGCGGCTGCCGTCGGTTATCAGCAGATAATGTTCCTGCTCGGCTACCACGGTGATCATGGGTTGGGTTCTCCGGTGTTCGTTCCGTCAGTTTTCGACCATTTCGCAACGAAAGCCCTCGCCCCAGCGCCTGATGTGGCCGACCGAGGGGGAGGGGAAATGCGCGGTGCAGCATAGCGTATTGGTGTCGCAGTATTTTTCCAGGAACGCGCGCCGCGACGCCACGCCCTGGGCGGGGTCGTGATCCACCCGCATCGAAAGCTCGGGATAGCGGGCCTGCAGCGGCGAATGGATCAGATCGCCGGTCATCACCGCGCGGTCCGCACCCCGGCCCAGCGCCACCGCATAATGGTCGATGGTGTGGCCGGGCGTCGGCAGCAGGCGGATATGGTCGTTCAGCGCATCGGCGCTTTTGATCAAATCGGCGCGCCCGGCGGCAACGATCGGCAGCACGCTGTCGACGATGCATTCGATCGGCTCGCGGGCGTTCTGCGCCTCCCAGTAATCGTACTCGGTTTTGGAGAACAGATAGCGTGCGCGGGGGAAGGTCGGTACCCAGCGCCCGTTTTCCAGCCTGGTGTTCCAGCCGACATGATCGACATGCAGATGCGTGCACATCACGTAGTCGATGTCGTGCACGCCGAGCCCGGCGGCGGCCAGGGCACCCATGTAGTTGCCGTCCTGCTTGCGGTTCCAGGCGGCACGCGCCGGGCGGGTCTTGTCATTGCCGATGCAGCTGTCGATCAGCACATTGTGGTGCGGGGTGCGCACGACATAGGACTGGAAACAAAGGATCAAGGTGCCATCGACCGGATCGAGTGCGGCCGGTTCCAGCCAGGACCGGTTTTCGTCCAGCAGCTCCGGGCTCAGGCCGGGCAGGAACTCCAGCGCCGGGGTGTAGCCCTTCTCGTCCTCGACGATACGGTGGATCGTCATGTCGTCGACGGTGAATGTGGTTTTCAAGCTCGCTGTCCCCCGCGCTGCTACCAAAGCTACATCGTATCAGGTTAACGCCGGTGCCGGTCACAAACAACGCGGGACAAACCGCGGATTTGACGTTACACAAGCGGCGCGCAACGAACTTCTCCCCAAACCGACGCTGGATTTGTCCATGACCCTGTTTTCGCGCCTGTTGCCCATCGCCGTTATCGCCGCTCTCGGGATTTCGCCGTTATTGGCGGCCCCCAATCCGGCCCCAGCCCCGGTCACGTCGACCCCGGTCACGTCCACCCCCGCGTTGGGCGACACGGTGGCGCAGCGCGGCAATCTGAAGCTGACCGCGGAGGATGTGCGCGACCTCGTGGCCCGTGCGGACCCGGCATTGCGCGCGCAGTTGCTCGCCACCCCCGCGGCGCTGTCGGAATTCGTGCGCGACCGGCTGTTGCGCCAGGCCCTGCTCGACCAGGCCAAGACTGCCGGCTTTGACCAAACGCCGGAGATCGCCCAGCGCGCCAACGATGCCCGCGACACGGCCGTGGTCACCGCCTATGTCGCCTCGTTGACCGAGCCCGATCCCAGCTATCCCAGCCAGGCCGAGATCGCCGCGGTGTATGAGAACAACAAGTCGCGCTTTCTGGTGCCGCGGGAGTACCACATCGCCCAGATCGCGGTGCGCCTGCCGGTCGGGTCCTCCTCCCGCGCCGATGAGGAGGCGAAGGCGAAGATCCTGGATATCCGCCAGCAGCTGAACAAGAAGGCCGATTTCGCCGGCATGGTGCGGAAATATTCCGACGACCGCGCCTCGGCGGAAAAAGCTGGCGATCTGGGCTGGCTGCGGGAGGATCAACTGCTGCCAGCGGTCAGGGAAGCGGTCAGCCCGCTGCAGGATAATGCGATCAGCGAGCCGGTGCGCACGTCCGAGGGATGGCACATCGTCAAGCTGTTGGGCACCCGGCCGGCCGCGGTGGCACCGCTGGCGGAGGTGAAGGACGGCATCATCCAGGCGTTGCGCCAACAGCGCGCTCAGGCGAACGCCCGCGCCTTCGTCGAGGACATGCTGCGCAAGGAACCGATCCAGCTGAATGAAATCGAGATGGCCCGCAGCGTGACCAAGCCGCGTTGAGGGGCGCGCATTGAGGCGGGGCCCATTCGGCCTCAGGCGTACAGAAAACCCATCCGGCCCGCTTCCAGCACCAGGCAGGTCAGCGGTCCGCCGAAAATCGCCCCGGTGTCGATGCCGATGCGGTTGGGGCGGATCACCGGCGTCTTGATCGGGGTGTGACCATGCACGATCACCGCTCCGTGATCGGCTTCGGAGTTCAGGAACGGATGGCGCATGCGGATCATCTCGTCGCGCAGCTGTTCGTCCAGCGGTATGCCGGGGCGGATCCCGCCATGCACGAACATGTAGCCGCCCGCACGATGGCTGACGCCGAGGCCGTGCAGGAAATCCATATGCAGGCTTGGGATGGACGCCGCCCATTCCTGGCGCGGCGTGCCCGGCGCGATGCCGTAGCTGGTCAGCGCCGGCTCGCCGCCGTTGAACAGCCAATCGGTGGCCGAGGCGGCATCGCCGCCGACCGCCTCGATCATGGTGTTCTCGTGATTGCCGATCAGATTGATCGTGGGCATGCCGGCGATCGGCGGCCCGGCGGCGAGCAGGGCAATCACCCCCGCGCTGTCCGGCCCGCGATCGACGTAATCGCCGAGATGGATCAGCAGCGGCTGCGCGACCGGCCGGCGGTGCAGATCGCTGCGGATCGACGCATGCAGGGCGATCAGCCGCTGGGCCAGGCCGTGCACGTCGCCGATGGCATAAATCCGCTGCCCCGGCGGCAAGCTGGCGGACGAATCCTGGAGAGTAATCATCCCCGACAGGTTACCTTGGTTTGCCGGGTAGGAAAGGGGGAGGGAAGCAGGCCTGACGCGCTTGCTTTGCCGGCTCCGCTGTAGTCCCCTCCGCGTCACCAACAGGAGTAAGCATTTTGGCCCGTCTCGAGGATATTCCAGAACCGACGCGCACCGCGGTGCGCGACATACCCTGTCCGGATTTCGCCACTGCGCCATTCGTGTCCGGCCCGAAGCTGTCCGAGCGTAAGGTGGCGATCGTCAGCTCCGCGGCGCTGATCCGCCGCGGCGACAAGCCGTTCGCTTTCGGCTCCGGCGAATACCGCGCCGTGCCGGCCGCCTGGCCGACCAACGAAATCCTGGTCAGCCATGTCTCGATCAATTTCGACCGTGCCGGGTTCCAGCGCGACCTCAACGTCATCTATCCCATCGACCGGCTGCGCGAACTGGCGGCCGAGGGGGTGATCGGCGGCATCACCGAGACCCATTACACGGTGATGGGCTCGACCGACCCGGCGGCGATGGCCGCCTCCGCCGAGGGCATCGCCGCCGCGCTGCTGGCCGAGGGCTGCAACGCGGTCCTTCTCGCCCCCGTCTGACCGCTGTGCACGCGCGCCGTGAGCGCGCTGGCCCATAGGTTGGAAGAGCTCGGCCTGCCGACGACCGTGCTGGCATTGGTTCTGCCGCAGGTGGCAAAGACCCGACCGCCGCGCGCGGTGTTCGTGCCGTTCATGCTGGGCCGTCCCTTGGGCGAGCCGAACGATCCGCCATTTCAGCGCCGGGTGCTGATCCAGGCGCTTGCCCTGCTGGAACGCCGCGATGGACCGGTGATCCTGGAGCCTTTCCCCGATGACAACCCCAGTTGGTTCGACCGGCCGGACTGGCAGCCGGCGAAGGATTTTGCTCCAGAGCCTGCACCGCCCGGCTTACCCGCCACCGCCTTGGCGTGGGAGGCGGCCTTGCGCGCCGAACTGGCCCGTGTGCTGCCGGCCTGGGAACGCTTCAAGGCGCGGTTCGGCCGCACCACCGTTGGATTATCCGGCCAGCAACCGCAGGCATGGCCGACTTTCGCGGCGTCGTTTTTGGACGGCGCGCTGCCGACGGTAGCCTTGCACGACACGCCGGCGCTGGCGCTGCGCTTCCTCGCCGACGATTTGAAGGCGCTCTATGGCGAGGCGGTGCAGGAGGCGGGCGGTCCGCCCTCGGCCCGCCAGATCGATAGGTGGTTCTGGCGCCAGACAATCGCCGGGCAATTGTTGCTGGCGCTGCGGCAAACGGCGATGGACAGCCCCAACAACGCGCTGAAAACCGTCGGCGGCCGGTTCTTCGTGCCGGCGCCGTATGTTTCCGCTTAAGATCGGTTCATAAATGCTCTAAGATCGGCCTTCCATGGAAGGGGTACGGATCATGCACATCGAGGCGCTCGGCTATCTCGGGTTCGGATCGGATGATCTGGACCAATGGTCGGATTTCGCAACCTCGCTGCTCGGCATGCAGGCGGTCGATAAGGGCAACACGTCGCGCGCGTTCCGCATGGACGACCGTGCCCAGCGGCTGATCATCGACCGCGACCTGGCGGAGGGGCAGCGTTATATCGGCTGGCAGGTCGCCGATGCGGCGGCGCTGGCGGCGCTGGCGGCTCGGCTGGAACGGGCAGGGGTCGGAGTGACGCTAGAACCGGCCGCCCTGGCCGGCAGGCGGGCGGTCGCGGGGCTGATATCGTTCGCCGATCCGATGGGCAACCGGCTGGAGGCGTTTTATGGCGCCGCCCTCGCCGATACGATTTTCACCCCAGGCCGGTCGATTTCCGGCTTTCGGACCGGCGCCATGGGCATGGGCCACGTGGTGCTGACCGTGGAGCGGTTGGACATCGCGCTGGCGTTCTATCGCGACGTGCTCGGCTTCGGTGTCAGCGACATCATGGAGCAGCCGTTCGGCGCCGCGTTCTTTCACGTCAATCCGCGCCAGCACAGCTTCGCGATGCTGGAGACCGGCAGCAACGGGTTGCACCATTTCAATGTCGAGCTCTGCGCGCTGGACGATATCGGCCAGGGCTACGATCTGGCGCTCGGCGACGGCACCGATTCCGACCCCAGCCGGGTTACCGCCACGCTGGGCCGGCACACCAATGACTGGATGACCTCGTTCTACATGCGCTCGCCGGGTGGGTTTCAGGTGGAATATGGCTGGGGCGGGCGGGCGATCGACCCGGCGACCTGGGAGCCGCAAAAAATGGAAGCCGGCCCAAGCCTATGGGGCCATGAGCGCGGCTGGCTGCCGCCGGAGCCTCGCGCCGAGGCACGGACGATGCGCCTGGCTGCCGGGGCGGCGGGGATGCGGCAGAAATTGCAGGTTCTGGAAGGCAGCGTCAGCCTGACACCAGGGGAATGCGCCTGGTGGGATGCGCTGCGGAGCAACTGAACGCTCGGCCATAAACGGAGATTAAGGCGCCAGACGCTGGATTGCCGGCTTTGCCGGCTTTGCCGGGGCCAGGAACATGTCGATTTCGGAACGACAAGGTGCCGATTCGAGTTTACGTCGGCGTTTTAGTGGGCCACAAGCTAAGCCCACAAGTTGGTGAATCAGAGGTAGAATGCTTATCGGCCACATCGATCGAGCAGATCGTCATTATCTAGCCGGATGGGCCGTCGATACCGATCATCCAGAGGCGCATGTAGAAGTCAGCGTGGTGGTGAACGACCAGCAGTGGAAGCGTGTGATCGCGGACAGCCCGCGGGAAGACATGAAAAAACACGGCTCCTACGGCGATGGGTGCCATGGTTTCACCTATCTGTTCGACCGGCCGATGTCGGTCCTGGAGTCCTACCGGGTCGAGATCGTGGGGCGTCTCCACGGCACGACCAAGCCCTTGGCGGCGACGCTGGTCGCGAAAATCCCGGCGATCGCCCAGCAAAAACAACCGATCCTGATCACCGCCAGCGGCAGATCCGGAACGACGGTGTTGATGAACCATCTACGCAAAAGCCCAACCATCGTCATCGCGGATAAATATCCATTCGAGATGAAACTGCTGACCTATTACAGCAAGGCGTTCGATCTACTGACGGCGCCAGGAAATCACACGGTTTCCAGTCAGTCGGACGCGCTGAATTTCGATCGGGATCATCTCGGGTCGAATCCGTTCAACCATCACGAGTTCGAAAGTATATTGCCGGATTCAAGCGCCGTTTATAGTTTCTTTGAAAAAGACGTGCCGCCGAAACTCGTTCAGACTTTCACGTCGATCATCTCGGATTTTTACAATCTTCTGGCAGATCGGACCGGCCGGTTTGATTGCCGCTATTTCGCCGAGAAGGTGGATATTCGCCATGCGACCCGCAATTTTTCCCGGATCGCTTTCAGCGGGGTCAAGGAAATCGTTCTGATCCGAGACCCACGGGACCTGTTCTGCTCCTATAGGGCCTTCTGGCAATCGCGTCCGGACGAATCGATCGCCGCTTTGAAGGACATCACGGACCGCATCCTGACACTGAGCCGATCGCTCGACAGCAACCGAATGATTTTCGTCAAATACGAGGACCTCGTGCGGCGGCGAGACGATACGCTGCACAAAATCTCAAAATTCCTGGAACTCGACGACCTCCTCCGCGCCGATGCGGCAGCGGATCGGAAGCTGTTCCAGAAACACGCGACCAGCGAGGACGTCGCGGCCTCGGTCGGCAGATGGCGCAAAGAGCTGAATGCCGCGGAAACTCAACTCTTTGCCGACCAGTTTTCCGAATTTCTGACCGCGTTCGACTACACCAGCCGCACCGCAGGCATAACCGTTCGCCGCCGGCGAGCCTTTCAGGTGGGATAGCCTGTTGGCCCAGCCCGTGTCCTCTCCCGCTTTCCTGGTGCCTACTGTCCTGCTCTATGACTGGGACAACACCCTGGTAGATGGCTGGTCCGCCATCACCGGCGCGCTGAATGCGGTGTTCGACGCGTTCTCGATGCCGCGCTGGACCGATACCGACACCCGCCAGCGCGTGCGCACCAGTCTGCGCGAGAGCTTCCCGCCGATGTTCGGGCCGCAATGGGAGCGGGCGCGGGACCTGTTCTACGCCGCGCTGACGGAGCGCCACCTGGACGATCTGCGCCCGTTGCCCGACGTGCTGGAGGTGCTGCGGGCCGGATCCCGGTTCCCGCAGGGCGTGGTGTCCAATAAGACCGGCGCGTTTTTGCGCCGGGAGGTGACGCATCTGGGCTGGGATGTACATTTTCAGACCATCATCGGCGCCGGAGACGCGGCGGCGGACAAGCCGGCGCCGGATTCCATCCTGCTCGCCCTGTCGCGCCTGGGGCGTGCGCCCGATCGGTCCGTGTGGTATCTTGGCGATACTGCCAGCGACATGCAGGCCGCCCGCGCGGCCGGCGTGACCGCGGTGTTGGTGGGCGATGCCTCGCATGATGGGGGTATCGACAATGCGGCGCCGGATATCCACATCCCGTCTGCGGGATTGTTGGCCGCCCGGTTGGCGTTGCTTGCCTGAAGCCTATGTCTGAGCTCTGCCATCGCCTGGATTAAGCGGCACCTGGACGAATCGTCACCTGGATTTCCGCGAAAATGGCCGTGCCACGCCCGTTTTCGCCGCCGCAGAATTCAACGTGACGACCCGAACGACGATTGAAAAACAAAAAAGGATCAACGACGTGGCCAACGAGAAGTCGCAAAACGTTCAGGACGTGTTTCTGAACCACGTGCGCAAAAGCAAGACCCCGGTGACTGTATTTTTGGTCAACGGGGTCAAACTGCAGGGCATTATCACCTGGTTCGATAACTTTTCCGTGTTGTTGCGCCGCGACGGGCACACCCAGCTCGTCTACAAACACGCCATCAGCACGGTCATGCCAGGCGCGCCGATCCAACTCTTCGACGCCAGCAAGGTCGAGGCCGCCGGCATGCAGGAGAACGCTGCCGGTGAGGCCTGACACCGCAAGCGCAGCCAAAACGGGTATGGCGTGACCCGCAAAAAGCCGAACCGTGCTTCCGGTTCGGACGATCCTCCCGAGGATCTCGATCTTGAAGCGTTGATCCTGAAGCCGGCCAAGACGCCCGGTGGCAAAGGGATGGGGGTAAGTGCGCCGCATCCCACGCGGGCAGCCGTGGTGCTGGCGTGGGAGCGGCACGACGCCACCGCGGATCACGCCCGGCTGGCCGAGGCCAGGCTGGAGGAGGCGGTCGGGCTGGCATCGTCGATCGGCCTGGTGGTGGTGCACACCGCGATCGTGCCGCTGCGGGCCCGCCGTCCGTCCACGCTTTTGGGATCCGGACAGATGGATACCCAGGGCCAGGCGATCAAAGAGAACGAGGTCGAGGTGGCCATCGTCGATGCCACGCTGTCCCCGGTGCAGCAGCGCAATCTGGAGCGCGGCTGGGGCTGCAAGGTGATCGACCGGACCGGTCTGATCCTTGATATTTTTGGCGAGCGCGCGGTCACCAGGGAAGGCAGCTTGCAGGTCGAGCTGGCGCATCTGGATTATCAGCGCTCCCGCCTGGTGCGGTCCTGGACCCATCTGGAGCGCCAGCGCGGCGGCTTCGGCTTCCTGGGCGGTCCCGGCGAGACCCAGATCGAGGCCGACCGGCGGCTGATCCTGGACCGGATCGTGCGGCTGAAGAAGGAGCTGGAGCAGGTGCGCCGCACCCGTGGTCTGCACCGATCGGCGCGCCGGCGGACGCCGTTTCCGGTGGTGGCGCTGGTTGGCTACACCAATGCCGGCAAATCCACGCTGTTCAACGCGCTGACCGGTGCGGAGGTGGCCGCCAAGGACCAGCTTTTCGCCACCCTCGACCCGACCATGCGGGGCTTGCGTCTGCCATCGGGGCGGCGGGCGATCCTGTCGGACACCGTCGGTTTCATCAGCGAGCTGCCGACCGAGCTGGTGGCGGCGTTCCGCGCTACGCTGGAGGAGGTCGCGGAGGCGGACGTCATTCTGCATGTCCGCGACGCCGCCCACCCCGACACGATGGCGCAGCGGGCCGATGTCATCGCCGTGCTGGAGGGCATGGTCCGCGACGACACGCTGGACGAAGAGTGGCCGCTGCGCTGTATCGAGGTGCTGAATAAGGCCGATCTGCTCGGCGGCGTGGCAGAGGTGGAGACAAGGGGCCACAGCGTCGCCGTGTCCGCCATCACCGGGGAGGGGCTGCTGGCGTTGCAGGATGCGATCGATCGGCACATCGCCGCCGGCATGGAAACCGCCGAATACGACATTCCCGCCGCGGACGGTGCCCGACTTGCCTGGCTGTATGCGCATGGCGAGGTGATCGCGCGCCAGGACGGCGACGAGGCGATCCATGTGCAGGTCCGCCTGCTGCAAGCCGATCGGGCGCGGTTCGAGCGGCCGGATTTCAGCCATCGGGACCTATAGAGCCATATCCCTGGCGGGAGCTTCTATACGGTTCGTTAGCATAGGGAAGTCCAGGGCTCTCCCTCCGCTGGCATTCCAACCGCCCAAGCGGGCAGACGGAACCTTGGCCAGCTACGCCCTGGACCCGCCAAAGGGCAGTCGCCCTTTGGAAACCCGGTATTTATCAGCTAGCTGAAGCTATCCTGCCCCAGCGCGCGCTCCGCGTGCTTCACCGCGCGCCACAACGACTCCATTTCTTCCAGCGTGGCGTCCGGGGGCGATTTTCCTTCTGATGCAAGAAGCTGCTCTATGCCTTGAAACCGACGTGTGAATTTGTCATTGGCTTGGCGCAGGCAGGCTTCAGGATCGAGATCAAGCTTTCGCGCCAGATTGGCCAGCACAAACAACAGATCGCCCACCTCGTCGGCCAGCCGCGCCGGGTCCGCGCCGGGCAGTTCGGCACGAAGTTCCAGCACCTCTTCCTCCAGTTTTTCCAGCACGCCGGCCGCATCGGGCCAGTCGAAGCCAACCCGCGCGGCGCGGGCGGTAAGCTTGGCAGCGCGGGTCAGCGCGGGCAGGGCGGTCGGAATGCCCGCCAGGATGCCCGTTTCGATCATGCCGGTTTGCGAGCACGCGAGGCGCTCGGCGCGCTTCTGCGCCTCCCAGGCGTCGGTCTGCGCGGCCGCGTCGGCGAACACATCGCGCGCAGCCGCGTTGGAGAATATATCGCGCACAGCCGCGTCGGCGAACACATGCGGATGACGGCGGATCATCTTGTCGGCGATCCTGCGGGCCACGTCGGCGAACCCGAAGCGGTTTTCCTCCTCGGCCATGCGGGCATGATAGACGACCTGGAACAGCAGATCGCCAAGTTCGTCCGGCAACGCGGCAAAGTCACGCCGCTCGATCGCATCCGCGACTTCATAGGCTTCTTCAATCGTATACGGCGCGATCGTGTTGAAATCCTGCAATTTATCCCAGGGGCAGCCGGTCTGTGGATGGCGTAGCGCCGCCATGACGCCGAGCAGGCGGCGCAGTTCGGCCTCGGCTGATGCGGTCAGGCCCGGCATCTGATCGGGCATCTGGATGCCGCAGAAGATATATTATGGAAATTCGACATCAGGCGATATCCAATGTTTGGCCGTCATGGGCCGGTTCGATGCCGGCGGGCAGATTGGCGCATAGCCAGGCCCAGTCCATCTCCGTGCCCATATGGGTCAGCAAGGTGCGCCTCGCGCCGACGCGCCGTGCCCAGGCGATCGCCAGTTCCAGATGCGCATGGGTGTTGTGCGGCTCCAGGCGCTGGAAGCAATCGACCACCCAGGTATCCACGCCCGCCAGTATCGCGAAGGCCGCGTCGTCCAGCCCGACCACGTCGGTCGAATACGCGAAACCGCCGATGCGCAAACCCAGCGACCGGGTGAAGCCATGATCCTGATCGAATATTTCCACCTTGAAATCCGCGATGGTCACGGTCTCCCCAGGCCGAACCGGCCGTTCCACCAGCGCCGGGCGGAAAAACCCCTGGCCGTTCCAGGGCTGAAACGCATAGCCGAAGCGATTTCGGAGTTCGTCTAACGTTCTCGGTGTTGCGAATGCCTCCAACGGCCGGCCGGCGATCCGGTTCAATATGCGCACATCGTCCAGGCCGGTGATGTGGTCGGCATGGGCGTGGGTGAACAGGATCGCATCGGCCGACGGAATGGCGCAGGCGAGCAGCTGGCTGCGCATGTCGGGCGATGTGTCGACCAGCAGCCGCCGTCCGGCGCTGCTCTCGATCACGATGCTGGCCCGGGTGCGCCGGTTGCGCGGTTCGGCCGGATCGCACAGGCCCCAGTCGCCGCGACCGTCCGGGCCGCCGATCATCGGAACGCCAGCCGATCCGCCGGTGCCGAGCAGGATAATGCGCATGATCGTTTAGTCTGCTGCCATTACGGGCGCAGCCTTGCGGAACAGACGGCGGAAATTTTGCGTCGTCTGATCCGCCAGTGCCTCTGCCGGCATGACGCGCACCTGAGCCAGCACTTTGGCGGTATGCGCGACCCAGGCCGGTTCGTTGCGCTTGCCGCGAAACGGGACGGGCGCGAGATATGGCGCGTCGGTTTCCACCAGCAGCCGGTCGAGCGGAACATCGCGGGCGATGTCGCGGAGTTCGCTGGATTTCGGGAAGGTCAGAATGCCGGAAAAGCTGAAATACCCGTCCATCGCGATCGCCGCCTCGGCCAGCATGCGGGTGGAGCTGAAACAGTGCAGCAGGAACTGGAAATTTTGGCCGCTATCGCGCTCTTCCCGCAGGATTCTGGCGATATCCGAATCGGCATCCCTGGCATGGATCGCCAGCGGCAGGCCGGCCAGCGCCGCCGCGCGGATATGGGCGCGGAAGCTGGCCTGCTGGATATCGCGGGGCGCCTTGTCATAGAAGTAATCAAGACCGGACTCGCCGATGCCGATGACCTTCGGATGATCGGCAAGGGCCGCGATCGCCTCTGGCTCGGGAACCGGAAACTCCGCGGCCGAGTGCGGATGGATCCCGATTGTGCACCAGAGATTCTCATGCGCCTCGGCCAGCGACCGCATCTCGATGGATTGCTGCAAGCGTGTGCCGATGGTGACCATTTCGCCGACACCGGCCTGCGCCGCGCGGGCCAGCACATCGGGCAGTTCGGCCGGCGTAAAATAGTCCAGATGGCAGTGCGAATCTATCAACATCAAACGACTATACGGTTTCTTCGACAAAACGTGGGAAGATCGCCTGCGGCGGCGGCAACGCAATCCCGGCTTGTAGCGGATCGGCCAGCGCGACCAGCATGCGTGCATCCACGGGCACGCCAAGTTGGTCGAGCATCCGACCCATCGCATCCGGCATGAACGGCTGCAATACGATGGCGATCGCGCGCTGGACATCGACCAGCACCCGCAGCACGTCGGCCATCCGCGCCGGATCGGTCCGGCGCAGCGCCCAGGGCGCCTGATGGTCGATATAGGCGTTGGCCGAGCGGATGACTTTCCACACCTCCTCCAGCGCTTCGTGGAACGCCTGGCGGTCAAGTTGGCCGCGCAGGGTCGCGGGCAGCGCGCCGGCGGCGGCGAGGATGACGGCGTCGGCTTCGTTAGGCACCCCCCTGCCCGGCAGAATGCCGCCGCAGTTCTTGGCGATCAGCGACAGCGAGCGCTGCGCCAGATTGCCGAGATCGTTGGCCAGCTCCACATTCATTCGGGTAATCAGCGCCTTGCGGGAAAAATCTCCGTCATTGCCGAACGGCACCTCGCGCAGCAGGAAGAACCGCACGGCATCGAGGCCGAAGCTGTCCACCAGTTCCCGCGGGTCGATCACGTTGCCCAGCGACTTGCTCATTTTCTCGCCCTCGATCGTCCACCAGCCATGCGAGGCGATGCGTTTTGGTGGCTCCAGCCCGGCGGCCATCACGAAAGCCGGCCAATAGACCGCGTGAAACCGGGTGATGTCCTTGCCGACCATGTGGACATCGGCGGGCCAGAATTTCCAGCGCGGATCGGTCTGATCGGGAAAGCCGCAGGCCGTGGCGTAGTTGTTCAGCGCGTCCAGCCAGACATACATCACGTGATCGGGGGCTCCGGGCACCGGAATGCCCCAGCGAAAGCTGGTGCGGCTGACCGACAGGTCACGCAGCCCGCCGCGAACAAAGCTGAGGATTTCGTTGCGGCGCGCGGTCGGGCCGATAAAATCGGGACGGGTTTCGTATAATTCCAGCAGCTTGTCCTGCCAGGCGGACAGGCGAAAGAAATACGACGGCTCGCGAACCCATTCCACCGGGGCACCGGAGGGTGCGATCTTGCTACCGTCCGGGCGGCTGGTCAGTTCGTCTTCGTCGTAAAACGCTTCATCCCGGACCGCGTAAAAACCCTCGTAATGCCCGAGATAGATCTGGTCGGCAGCCACCAGCCGGCGCCAGAGTTCCGTGGTGGACACCTTGTGGCGTGCTTCGGTGGTGCGGACGAAGTCGTCATTCGACACGCCCATGCGCCGCGTCATGTCGCGGAAATCGTCCGACACAAGGTCGGTGAACGCCTGCACATCCAGCCCGGCATCGGCGGCGGCCTTTTCCACCTTCTGGCCGTGCTCGTCGGTGCCGGTCACGAACAACACGTCGTAGCCGTCCAGACGCTTGAAACGGGCCAGCACGTCGGCGGCAATCGAGGTATAGGCGTGGCCGACATGCGGGGCCGCATTGACGTAGTAGATCGGGGTGGTGACGTAGAAGCGCTTGGTCATGCGGAAATCACTCTGTTGCTGTGCCCACTCTGTTGCTTTGACCAAGCATTCCCAACCCGGCGACGATCGCCTGGCGCTTGTCCAGGTTGAACCGCTCGGTCTCGTCCTGCAGCCGGCTCAGCGCGTCCCACACTTCGCCCCAGGCATCAAGGGGACGGGTTGCCACCAGCCGCAACTGGCCGGGATCGGCGCGTCCACGCACCGCGTCGCGCACCGCTGCGGTGATTGCGGCGCGCAGCAGGTCCATGAAAGTAGAGAATGCCCCCTCCCCGCGCGAGATGCTGTCCGCCAGTTCGTAGGCGCGGCCCATTTTCAGGTTCGGGCTGGCGGCCAGCACTTCATCCACCAGGGTCGCCAGCGCCAGGCCCTGCTCCTCGGCCAGCAGCAGCGCCCGGCCGGGCGATCCGTCGGCCAGGGTAACCAGCCGATCGCGTTCATGTTGCGGCATTTCGGGCAGATAGATGCCCAGCAGCCGGCCCATCGCTGTGTCGTCCAGCGCCGACAGGGCCAACCGGCGGCAGCGGCTGCGGATGGTGGGCAGCAGCCGTCCGGGCGCGCCGGTAGCCAGCAGCAGAATCGCGCGCGGCGGCGGCTCCTCCAGCATTTTCAGCAGCGCATTGGCCGAGTTGGCGTTCAATTCCTCGGCACCGTCCACCACAACCACGCGCCAGCCGCCTTCGGCCGGGGTCAGGCTCATGAATTTGGCGATCCCGCGGACATCCTCGACCGCGATCTGCGTCTTCATCCGCTTGCGCTTGGTGTCGTAGGCCAGCTCGATCGTCAGCAGGTCGGCATGCGAGCGGGCGGCGACCCGGCGAAACACCGGATGACCGGCCGCAACCTCCAGACTAAGCGGGTTTTCTTCGGACATGCCGGCCAGCAGCCGCCGCGCGAAGCGAAACGCCAGCGTGGCCTTGCCCACCCCATCCGGCCCGGTGATCAGCCAGGCGTGGTGCATCCGCTGGGACCGCATGGCGTCCAGCAGCAGCGCCTCGGCGGGCTCGTGGCCCAGCAGCAATGGATTGGCGCGCGGTTCCGGAGCGATCATCGCGGCAGGCCGAACCGAGTTTCGATCGCGGCCAGAATGGCGGCGTGAACCTGCTCGACCGTGCCATCGGCGGCGATTGTCACGCAGCGCGCGGGTTCGGCCGCGGCGATGGCGCGAAATCCGGCACTGACCCGACGATGGAAATCGCCGTCCAGGCGTTCGTACCGATCCGCGGCATCCGCACGCCGGGACAATCGTTCGGCGGCGACGGATTCTGAAACTTCCAGCATCAGGGTCAGGTCCGGAGGCATTGCCAGCAATGTCGTCAAGCCGGCGATCATGGCTCGGTCGGCGCCCTGGCCATAGCCTTGATAGGCCAGCGTCGAGTCCGCGAACCTGTCACAAACCACCCACATTCCGGCCGCGATCGCGGGGCGGATGCTGCGTTCCACATGCTCGGCGCGGGCGGCGAAATGCAGCAGGGTTTCGGCCGGCGCCGACCAGTCGATGGCGCCGCCCAACAGCACGCCCCGCAGGAATTCAGCCCCTGGGGCGCCGCCGGGCTCCCGGGTTCGCAGCACCGGCACGCCGCGCAACACCAGCGCCTGCGCCAGCATTCGCGCCTGGGTCGATTTGCCGGCCCCCTCCCCGCCTTCCAGCGTGATGAACTGCCCGACCGTCGCGCGGCTCAACTGCCGGCGACGTAATGGGAGATCAGCGCCATGGCCCGGCCGGGCAGGTTGAGCCTGGCCACGTCCGCACCGGCCAGCAGCGGCACATCCATCGCCGGAACCCCCTGACCCGACACCGTGAGCTTGCCGAGCGTGTCGCCGCGCGCGACCGGGGCCCGCACCGGGATGCTGTATTGGACCATCACTTTCGCCCGCCCGCGCCACTGCCGCGGCATGGTCACAACCAGATCCCGCCCACCCACCAGCGGCACGGTCTTGCTGGTGCCGAGCCAGACCGGCACCGTCTCGATCACATCGCTGGCCGAAAACAGCGTCACGTTCTCGAATTCGCGGAACGCCCAGTCCATCACCCGCTCGCCCTCCTCGCGGCGCTGGCGCATGGAGTTCATCCCCGCCAGCACCACGATCACCCGCCGCCCGCCGCGCAGCGAACTGGCGGCGAGGCCGTAGCCACCTTCCTCGGTATGTCCGGTCTTCAATCCGTCGCCGGTGCCCTTCTGCACCAGGGGATTGCGGTTTTCCTGTTCGATTCCATTGAATTTGAACGATTTTTCCGAATCATAGTGGTAGTATTCAGGAAAATCCTGAATGATCCGCCGCGCCAGATTGGCGATATCGTGCACGCTCATGCGATGCTCCGGGTCGGGCCAGCCGGTCGCGTTGCGGAAATTCGACGCGGTCAGGCCGAGCTGGACCGCCTTCTTGTTCATCAGCTCGGCAAACCCCTCCTCGGAACCGGCGATGCCCTCGGCCAGCACGATGCAGGCATCGTTGCCCGACTGCACGATCATGCCGCGGATCAGATCCTCCACCTTCACCGTGGAGCCGAGCTGCACGAACATCTTCGACCCGCCCATGCGCCAGGCGCGTTCCGACACTGGCAGTTCGTCGCTTAGCTTCAGCTGGCCTTTCTGCAGCCGTTCATAGACCAGATAAGCGGTCATCAGCTTGGTCATCGAGGACGGTGCGATCACCTTGTCCGCCTCCTTGTCCAGCAACACGGTCCCGGTGGTGAAGTCGATCACCACGGCCCAGCGGGACTCCAGATCGAGCGGACCCACCGGGGTCTGCGCCGGCGTGCCGGTGGGCGCGGGCTCGGCGCCCTTCGCCCCGTGGCGGGCCGGCAGCGGGTGGCGCGGCTGGGCGTCGGCCGGATCGGCGGCGATGCCGGCCGACGCCGCTCCGGCCAGCAGAAGAAAGCGGCGGCCAAGCCCGGTATGAACCGTCCTGCAACGGTCTGGCATGCTGTCCAACTCCCTATTCGATCACGATCTGACCATCGGTTATGCCGGCGGCGATGACCTGCCCCAACGCCGCGTCCGCATCCGCGACTCGGCCATAGGGTCCCATATTAACCCGATATTCGATTACGCGCCCGTTGCGGACCGTCTCGATCTCGGCGCCAAGATGCGCCACCCGGACAAGCTGCATGCGGGCGAATTCGCTGCGGCTGAAACGGCCGAGCCGCAGCCAGAGCCGGCCCGGCTCCGGCGCCACACGCGTGACAATCTCCGCCAGGCGCGGCACTGCAATACTGTCGACAACGGCGCCTGTATCGGCTCCGGTGCCCGACGCCTGAGGCGGTTGCTCGGGGCGTCCGGAGGCGGGTGTCCCCTGCGGCGGCGGCAGGGTTTCCTGTTGCACCGATTGCCGCGGCGCGGTCGCGACCTCCAGCCTGGCCGCATTGCCGCCCTGGACCGTCTCGGCCGCCTCCCGGCTTTCGGCCTGCAGCACTTCCAGCCGCACGCGGGCAACGCCCCCGGGCGGAAATTCGAGCAGGGCAGCGACGCGCGGCGTCACCGCCAGCACCCGCCCCGGATTGGCCGGGCCGCGATCATTGACCCGTACCCGCAATTGCAGCCCAGTTTCCAGATTGGTCAGTCGGAGGATCGCGGGCAGCTGCAAAATCGGGTGGGCGGCGGTAAGGGCGGTGGGATCGAAGACTTCCCCATCGGTTGTCAGCTTTGCGGCGTTCGCCCCGTAAACCGAGGCCAGCCCGGTCTCGGTCAGGTCGAAACTCAGCGCGGGATAATGCCAGACACCCTCGGCCTGCCACGCCGCACCCAGGACAAAATGTGGATTGGCGGTCGGCGCCGGCCTGGCGCAGCCTGCCAGCGCCAGCAAGCTCGCCAGCAAGGTCGAATAGCTTGGGTTCACGCGGCAACCAGGTCGCCCAGCAGGGCAACCCCGAGGGCGTAGAAATCGGACGGGTTGTAGCGCCGAATGGCGAAGAAGTTGGCCCCAACCAGATAGGCCTCGCCATTGGCCGCCCCGTCGGCGCCGTCCGGCAGCACCAGCGCCGCCGGCCCATCCACGCCCGGCCAGAGGCGGCCATCGGCGCGTACTCCCAGCCGGTTCCACTCGGCCGGGGTCCGGCGGAATTCGCGGCCGGCCTGGCCGGCATCGAACCCGGCGGCGACAACGGCCCGCACGCCCCAGACCTGGCCGGCCACCCAGCCGGATTTCGCCAGATAATTGGCGATCGAGCCGAACACATCGGCGCGGTCGTTCCAGATGTCGCGCCGGCCATCGCCGTTGAAATCCACCGCGAACCGCAGATACGAACTCGGCATGAATTGCGGCTGACCCATCGCCCCGGCGTAGCTGCCGGTCATGCGGGAAGGCGCGACATCACCGGCTTGCAGGATTTTCAGCGCCGCCATCAACTCGCCGCGAAAGAAGCTGGCCCGCCTGCCCTCCCAGGCCAGAGTGGCCAGCGCCTCGATCACGTTGAAGCTGCCGGTCGATGTGCCGAAACTGGACTCCAGGCCCCAGATGCCCAGAATGACCCGGGGATCGACGCCGTAGCGCGACTGCACCTGCCCGAGCAAAGCGCGGTTCTGCTTCCAGGCTTCGCGGCCGTTCACCACCCGCTGGTCGTTGATCACCAGCGCCCGGTAGCGATCCCAGGTCATGGTGAATTCGGGCTGATGGCGGTCGCGTTCCAGCACGCGGTCGTTGGGCACGATCCCCCGAAACGCCGCATCGAGCGTCTCCGGGGAGATACCCTGCTTGCGCGCGTCCGCACGCACCCCATTCAGAAAACCCTGAAAGCTGTCAGCCGCCAGCACACCATGAAGGGGCACCCATGCGCCCGCAGCCAGAGTGGCAGCCAGGAGAATACGTCGTGTTTGCATGGGCCGGTTCTTGGCACAAAGTCCCAGCAATGCCCAGGGCGATCGGGGTGAATGAAGTAAGGCCAGGGGGCTCCGCCCCTGGACCCTGCTAAGGGCAAGCCCTTAGAACCCATACTTTTATTTGAGGGAGCAAGGGGGCCGTCCATGACCTCGCCGGGTCTGAGTAGGCCCCCTTGCTCCCTCAACTAATGGAAGGTTTCCAAAGGCTCGCCTTTGGCGGGGGTTCAGGGGGCGGAGCCCCCTGGCCTGCTTCATTCACCCCGATCGCCCTGGGCAACGCCGTCTTGGCCCGGGCGTCGGTTTGCGCCAAACTCTGGTGTAACCAAGCAAAACAGGAGATCGTCCGATGGGTATCACGCAGCAATTGGCAGAATTTTCCGCCGGTATCACGCTGGATAAATTGCCCCGGGACGTGGTGGACCGGGCTCGCTTCCTGGTGCTCGACCTGGTCGGCAACATCGTGCGCGCCCGCCACGATGCGGAAAGCACCGCCTCGTTCCTGGGTGCCGCGCGGGCGATGGGCATGGCGGGCGGCAATTTCGGCGTGTTCGGCGACAACGCCCGCTACACCCCGCTGGGGGCGGCGTTCCTGAATGGCGCGCTGGCCCATTCGCTGGATTTCGACGACACCCATGCCGCCGGCTCCTTGCATCCCGGTGCGCCGGTGATCCCGGCCGCGATCGCCGCCGGCGAGATGGTCGGCGCCTCCGGTGCCGAAGTGCTGGCCGCGATCATTGCCGGCTATGAGATCACCTGCCGGATCGCGCTGGCATTGCCGGCGGGCGATCACTACAGCCGCGGCTTTCATCCCACCGCCACCTGCGGCGCGTTCGGCGCCGCCGCGGCGGCCGGGCGGGTGTTCGGCTTTGACGCCGATCAGATCGCCGGGGCGCTGGGTACTGTCTTGAGCCAGACCGCCGGCAGCCTGGAATTCCTGGTCAACGGCGCCTGGACGAAACGATTCCAGGTCGGCTGGGCCGCCAGCAACGGCTTGATGGCCGCATCCCTGGTGCGCGAGGGCTTCAAAGGCGCCGCGCAAGCCTTTGAAGGGCCACATGGCTTCCTCCAGGCCTATGCGCCGAACCCGGTGCCGGAACGCGCCGTGCAGGACCTCGGCGTGGTGTTCGAGTTGATGCACACCGCGGTCAAACCCTATCCGTCCTGCCGCTACGGCCATGCGGCGGTGGATGCCGCGCTGATGCTGCGTGCCGCCAACGACCTGAAGCCATCCGAGATCGACAGCGTGCTGCTCGGGTTGCCCAAGGCGGGGATGCTGCTGATCGGCCAGCCGGCCGAGAAGAAGTCGAACCCCGAGAACGTGGTCGACGGACAGTTCAGCGGCCCGTTCGTGGTCGCCTCCGCTCTGACCACCGGCAGCATGGGATGGGACAGCTACAAGCTGCTGCAAGACATGGATATTCGCGCGCTGCTGCCGAAAATCCGCAGCGAGTTCGATCCGGAAATCGAGGCCGAATATCCCGCGAACATGTCGGGCAAGGTCACCATCCACGCGCGCGGCCGCGATTTCGTGCAGAAAGTGGTGATCCCAAAGGGCGAGCCGGATAATTTTTTGACCGAGGGCGAATTGCGGGCCAAATTCCGCGGCCTGGCGGACGCGGTGCTGGGCGAGGAGCGGGCCGCGCAACTGGCGGATGCGGTACTGGCGATCGACCGCGCCAACGAAATGGCCTCGCTGATCCGGCTGTCCACACCGCTCGCCGCGGTTCGTCTGGCGGGCGAGTAGGAAGATGCCGAATTTCAGCTCCAAGGCGCTGTACGCGCTCACCCATCTGATCGCCAGCCGCATGGGGAGCGCCGAGGACGAGGCAACCGAAATCGCCGACCACCTGGTTCGCGCCAATCTGGCGGGCCATGACAGCCATGGCGTGGGGATGCTGCCGACCTATGTAAGGCTGCTTGGCGACGGCTTTCTGGTGCCGAACCAGACGCTGGAAACCGTGCTCGATGACGGCGCGTTGCTGGTGCTGGATGCCAAGCGCGGCTACGGCCAGCGAATGGGCGCCGAGGCGATCCGCCGCGGCATCGCCAAAGCGAAAGCAATGGGGGCTTGCGTGCTGAGCCTGCGTAACAGCGCGCATATCGGCCGCATCGGCACCTATGGGGAGCAATGCGCGGCTTCCGGCATGGCATTCATCTCGTTCGTCAACGTCTCCGACCATCACGGGGTGCAGGCGACCTATGGCAGCGCCGATGCCTTGCTTGGCACCAACCCGTTCACCGCTGCGGTGCCGGGTGACGACGGCCGCCCGGCGGCGATGCTGGACATGGCCACCACCACGATCGCCGGCGGCAAGGCCCGGGTCGCCTTTAACAAGGGAGTGCCGGTGCCCGAGGGCTCATTGATCGATGCCGACGGCAACCCGACCAACGACCCCACCGGGCTGATCCGCGATCATGTCGGCGCGCTGATGTCGTTTGGTAAGCACAAGGGCTCCGGCCTCGCCATCATGGCGGAGATCCTGACCACCGCGATCGCCGGCGGCAAACGTGCCGACGAGCCCAGCGAGGGCGGCACCATGAACTCCATGCTGGCGACGATCATCGATGTATCTCGATTGGGCGGGGTGCAGCATGTGGCCGCCCAGGTAGCCGCGACCCGACGCCATATCACCGCCGCGCGCCTCGCCCCCGGCTTTGACGAAATCCTGATGCCCGGCGACCCGGAGCGGCGCTATGCGGCCGAGCGTCTGGTAACGGGGATACAGGTCGATGAGACCACCTGGCGCGACATTCGCGCGGCCGCCGCCAAAGTAGGGATTGCCGAAACCGAACTGGACGCGGTGGTCGGACGAAATTCCTGACTGGCCGCAACCTTGATTGACCCCGCTGGTCGGGATAACAGGCGGGATAGGACGGAAGGGTGGCCGAGCGGTTTAAGGCAGCGGTCTTGAAAACCGCCGTGCGTGAAAGCGTACCGTGGGTTCGAATCCCACCCCTTCCGCCACAGCCGGCATCCAACGCCAATTATCACGATTTTGTGATAAGCATCCGATGTCAGAGTTTCGATAGGACAACGGCATTCGCTTTGCCCTTCCATCGGACCGGCGTGACGCAGGTTTTAATTTTTTTAGGTGCGATATCAACGTCTAAGGACTTGACCTGCGGATCTCAGTGCAGCTGTTATACCCGGGTAAAATCGAGATATCGAGTCAGAGTTGGGGTCAACCACAAACCGATGCAACCCTGGGTTTAG
>JAYTXR010000234.1:0-10984 GCA_043742865.1 Acetobacteraceae bacterium | reverse complement strand
GCCTGTTGCGCAATTCATCCACAACATTTTGCGTCCACCTCCCTCATTGACCGCAAAATATGCTTTCCGGGGCAGTCTTCCCGGACTAGCATCCCGGGTATGAGAACTCCAAAAACATCCCCGGTGATTTGGCAGGGCGTGCGGATGCGGCGGATCGCGCTTGGGGCCGATCCCGACCAGCCACTGCGCGCGCTGAGCCTGCCGGCGGCCTGGGACGATGCCGCCGCCGCCGCGCTGGCGGAACTGGCCCCCGGCATCGGGCCGGCCAGCCTGACACAGGTCGCCGATGGCTGGATCCGCCCGATCGCCGAGCGGGCCACGCAGGCGGGGATCGGGCTGGGGCTGGGGCTTGCCGAGCGGCTGCACGTGCTGCTGCTGCATCGTCGGGGCGCCCCTACCGCACCGGTCTGGCATGGCGAGCTGGCGAATTTTGAGCCGGGTTTCGTGTTCAACCTGCCCGGCTTCTTCGACCCGGCCCAGGGTTTTGACGCCGCCGGGTTCGCCGATGCGGTGGAAACCGCCACGGTCGCGCTGACCTTGGCCGCGCCCACGGCGCGCCGCCTCGCGCTGGGCATCGCCGACCTGGCCGGGCTGCTGGCTGCCCTCGGGCTGGCCTATGGCGAGCCGGATTCGCGCGACATCGCCGGCTGCATCGCCGCCATCCTGCGCTATCGCGCCGAAGCTGCCTCTGGCGCGATGGCCGCGTTTTTCGGGGTTGCCGCGACCGCACGGAATGCCCCGCCGCCGCCGGCCTCCGCCCGTCTGGCCGGATTGGCCGATACTGCGCACGCCGCATACACGGCGGCGCAATCGCACGCGAATACCGGCCTGCGCCATGAAACCCTGACCGCGATCGCGCCACCTGGCGCAACGGAGGCGCTATTGGGCGTGGAGACCGGCGGCATCTCGGCGGCGTTTTCGCCGCTGGCCCAAAACGGCGAGCTGAGCCGCGCCAGCCTGGCCTATCTCGCCGCCAGCGGCACGTCGCCGGGTGCGGCTCTCGCGGCGATGCTGCGCGGCGAACCAAAGCTGCCGCAGGCCGACGCCGCCGGGCAGGCGGTCATTTACGCAGCAATCGCACCGTTCATCGACACGCTGGCGGCCGTGCCGGCGATCCGCCCGGCCATGTCGCCGCCGCCGCCGCGGCGCAAGCTGCCGGCCCGCCGCGCCGGCTACACCCAGAAAGCCACGGTCGGCGGCCACCGGCTGTATCTGCGCACCGGCGAATACGAAACCGGCGAACTCGGCGAGATCGCGATCTCGCTGCACAAGGAAGGGGCGGCGTTCCGCGGCCTGATGGATAATTTCGCCATCGCGGTCAGCCTCGGCCTGCAACGCGGCGTGCCGCTCGCTGCGTTCGCCGAGGCCTTCATCTTCACCCGTTTCGGCCCGGCTGGCTGCGTGGAGGGCGATCCCGCGGTCGCCAACGCCACCTCGCTGTTGGATTACGTGTTCCGCAATTTGGCCTCGAACTATCTGGGACGGCACGATATCCCCGAGGCCGAATTGGAGGCGGCCGACACGTTGGGCAATGGCGCGCGCGACCATGCGCCGCTGCTGCCGTTCGATCTGCCGGACACCGCCCCCCGAATGCGCCGCCGCGGCTTGCGCCTGGTGGCGAAATAGGCATCGTCGCGGCTTGATCTGACAGGAGTTTCGGATGACCGGAAAGATCGAAACCAGGTTGGCGGAGCTTGGCATCACGCTGCCGGCCCCGTTCGCCCCGATCGCCAACTACGTCCCGTTCGTCATCGCCGGCCGGCTGGTGGTGGTCTCCGGCCAGCTGCCGGCGCGCGATGGCCGAGTAGCCTATACCGGCAAGATCAGCCAGGGCATGTCGATCAACGACGGCCAGGACGCCGCGCGGCTATGCTTCATCAATCTGCTGGCGCAGCTGCGGAACGCCTGCGGCGGCAATCTGGACCGCGTGCGCCAGGTCGTCCGGCTCGGCGGCTTCATCGCCGCCCCGCCGGATTTCACCGCGCACGCGCAGGTGATGAACGGCGCGTCGGACCTGGCGGTGGCGGTGTTCGGCGAGATCGGCCGACACGCCCGCACCACGATCGGCGTCCCCTCGCTGCCGGCCGATGCTTTGGTTGAGGTAGAGGGCCTGTTCGAGATCGACTGAGACAAGGCTGCCTGCCTCATGAGGCAGGATGCTGGCCGGCCTTGTTCGGGACCAGCAGGATGCAAGCGACGATGAAAGTTGCAAGAATGGCCGAGGCGTAGAAACGGTTCAGCGCGAGCCCGCCTTGCGCCTGCGACTTGTCGAGCAGATCGCCCACCGTGGCCCCGAGCGGCCGCGTGAGGATGAACGCGCTCCAGAACAGCAACGTGCGGGAGATTTTTGTGTAGAAATACCCGGCCACGACCAGCGCCAGGCTGGCGGCGAACACCAGCGCCCCGCCTTCGTAGCCGAGCCCCGGCCCGCCCTTGCCGGCCATCCAATCGCCGAGCGCCGTGCCCAGGGTTTGGGAGAACAAAATCGTCGCCCAATAGAACATTTCGACCTTGGGCGAGGTGATGGTATTGACCGAAACGGATCCGGCCGACCAGTACCAGACGCCGAGGGACGCGATCAGCAGCCCGAACAGGATCAAGGACCCGCCTGCATAGCCGATGCCAACGGAGCGATCGGCAAAATCCGCCATCGTCGTGCCGGCCGTCGTGGTCGCGACGATCACGGCCCAGTACAGGAATGGGTGGAACGACTTCGCCGCAATCTGGGTGGCGACGGCGACGACGAAAATGCTGATAAAAATGGCGCTGCCGATCGCGTAGCCCAGCTGCATCGACATCGACACGGCGTCCCCCGCGGTCTCGCCCAAGGTCGTCGCGGCGATCTTGATGATCCAGAAAACGATCGTCACCTCAGGCACCTTGCTGGATATTATTGGCACTGTGCCGGATATTATTTTAGAGATCATGGTATCCGTTTCATTTTCGATGCTGTGGCCGGGATCGTCGTCGGCAGGCTGATGTTTTAATCACCGGAGCGGAAGCGGGTTCCGGCTGGTTATCTTGCGATGGTATGAGATCTTGCGATGGTATGTGGATCGACGAAAAAGCCTCGTTAACCGGTCGGACAAGCCCTAACCTTGTGAGCCGCTCCCCACATAGGCCGACATGCCCGACGATTCCGTAAAATTGACCCTGACCCTACATCCCCGGATCGCCGACATCGATCGGGCTGCCTGGGATGCCTGTGCCGGCGATGACAACCCGTTCGTCAGTCACGCCTTTCTCGGCGCCATGGAAGACAGCGGTTCGGCCGGTCCGCGCACCGGCTGGCTGCCCCAGCACGCGGCGCTGCGTGACCCGGCCGGCGAAATCGTCGCGGTCGCGCCGATGTATGCGAAATCGCACAGCTATGGCGAATATGTTTTCGACCACGGCTGGGCCAATGCGTTCGAGCGTGCGGGCGGGGAATATTACCCCAAATTGCAGGTGGGCATCCCGTTTAGTCCGGTGCCGGGACCCCGATTGCTGTGCCGCCCCGGTAGCGGCATTTCGATCGAGGGATTGGCCAGCGCGCTGGTGCAGGCCTGCCGGCAGCTGAAACTCTCCTCGATCCACGCCACGTTCTGCACCGAGGCGGAATGGGACGCGCTGGGCCGCGCCGGCTGGCTGCAACGGCTCGGCACGCAGTTTCACTGGGAGAACCCGGGATACCGGGATTTCGACGATTTCCTCGGCGCGCTGGCCTCGCGCAAACGCAAGGTGCTGCGGCGCGAACGCCGCGACGCCAATGCCTGCGGCCTGGAGTTCCACGCGCTGACCGGCGCCGACATCCAGGAACGCCACTGGGATGCGTTCTATCGCTTCTATCAGGGCACGGTGGACCGCAAATGGGGCTCGGCCTATCTGACCCGCGAGTTCTTCTCCCTGCTGTCCGAACGGCTTGGCGACAAGGTAGTGCTGATGCTGGCCGAAAATGGCGGCAAGCCGGTCGCCGGGGCGCTAAACCTGGCGGGTGCGGACACGCTGTATGGCCGCAACTGGGGATGCCGGGGCGATTTTCCGTTCCTGCATTTCGAGCTTTGCTACTACCGCGCCATCGACTGGGCGATCGCCCACGGTCTGAAGCGGGTGGAAGCCGGCGCGCAAGGCCAGCACAAAATCCAGCGCGGCTACCTGCCCCAGGCCACCTACTCCGCGCACTGGATCGCCAATGCCGGTTTTTCCCGCGCGGTGGAGAATTTCCTGGCCGAAGAGCGACCGGAAATCCTCGCCCACATGGCCGCCCTGGCCGAACAATCGCCGTTCCGTCGGGCTGTCGACACGGACTGATACCAACCGTTATGGATGCTGACGGTTAGCATAGTGAAGGCCAGGGCTCTGCTCTGGACCCGCCAAAGGGAAGTCGCCCTTTGGAAACCCGATACTTATCATAAAGATGAGGTCCAGGGGCTCAGCCTCTGGCGGGTTTGGGGAGAGCCCAAGCTTCTTTTCCGAACGGTTACTGAATCGCTGCCGCCACCCACGCGGCCCAGGCCAACATGGCGCGGTCCTCGTTCGGCCGGCCGCAGATCTGGATGCCGAGCGGCAGGCCATTTGGGCCGGTGCCGGCGGGCACGGTGATGCAGGGGCCGTGCAGCGTGGTCCAGATATAATTGAAGCTGGGATCGCCGGTCCATTCCAGGCCGACGGGCGCTTCTCCGGGGGCGGCGGGGGTCAGCAGGATGTCCAGCCCTTCCATCGCGGCGGGGAAGGCGGCCTGGGTGCGCAGGAACGTGGCGCAGGCGGCATCCAGCGCCGCCTCGGTTTGCGCCAGACCGAAATCCAGCCGGTCGCGCAAAGCCGGGGAGAGCCGGGCGCGATGATGGTTCATTTCCCAGCCCAGCGCGCGGGCGCTTTCGTTGTTCATGACGATGGGGTGGGCGGTTGCCAGATCGGCGAAATCCGCCGGCAATTCGCGGTCGCTCACCGTGGCGCCGGCGCGGGCGAGCCGGTCGGCAAGGCGCGCGAGCAGCGCCTGGGTTTCCGGGATGGCCTGGTCCCACGAGATCGTCTTGCAGATGCCGATCCGGGGTGCCCGGTCCGGTCTGGCATCGGGGTTGCCGAGGTTGCGCCCGGACATCGCGGCGGCGAACAGCGCGCAATCGGCCACCGAGCGGGCCAGGACCCCGACCGTATCGAGGCTGTCGGACATCAGCTTCATGCCGATCCGGCTGATCAGGCCGAAGCTCGGCTTGTAGCCGACCACGCCGCAATAGGCGGCGGGGCGGAGGATGCTGCCGGCGGTCTGCGTGCCCAAAGCGAGGGGGAAGAAGAAATCCGCAACGCCGGCGGCCGAGCCGCTGGAGGAACCGCCGGGGGTGTGGCCGGGGTTGGCCGGGTTGGTGGTGGGGCCGGGGGTGCGGGTGGCGAATTCGGTGGTCACGGTCTTGCCGACCACCACCGCGCCGGCGGCGCGGGCGGCGGCGACCGCGGCGCAATCGGCCTTCGGCTGCCAGCCCTGCCAGATCGGCGATCCGTATTGGGTGGGCATATCGGCGGTATCCAACACGTCCTTGACCCCGATCGGCAGCCCCGCCAACGGACCGGGGCGCGGGCGGGAGGCGGCCCGGCTGGCGCTTTCGGGGGCAAAATGCACCAATGCATGGCGCTCGGGCTCGCGCTGGTCGATCCGGTCGAGGCAGGCTTCCATCAACTCCATCGGCTCGATCTGGCCGTCGCGGATCCGCTTTACCGCCTCGGTGGCGGTGAGGCGCGAGAGGTCCTGCATCTGTGAAGCTCCTGGCGGATCGGGGTTGGCGGGAAACCACAGGCTGGCGCAGCCCGGCGCGGCGGTCCATCCTTGCGTTTGTAAATCTTCCTCACCCCCTGACAGGAGCCCCCGATGATTCCGACCGCTCGCATGGCCGGCCTGGTGTCGCTGACTTTGGCGCTGGCCTGCTGCGCGCCTGCGCCTGCGCCCGACGCTCTGCCGACCGTCGATCAGGCGGCCCGGGCGGCGTGCCGGCAGCAGGCCGAGCAATCGTTCGCCATCCGCAACCGGTCGGATCTCTACAAACCCGAATACGGCCGCGATTCGCCGCTGTCGGGTCAGGCCGCGCCGTCGATCGATCGTGGGCTGGTAGATCGTTACAGCTACGGGCAGGATTATCAGGATTGCCTGCGCAGCCGGGGCGCGCGCCAAACGCCGGCGGCGCTGCCGGCCATAGCGGGCCAGCCGCCGCTGCCCCGCTCGCCGTCCCCGGGGGCACTCCCTCCGGCTGCCTCCCCCAGCCCCAATTCCGGCCCCGCTTCCGCGTCCGATCTGTCCCGGCCGCCGGCGCTGTCGCGCTAGCCGGCGGAATTCGCGCCCGGTGGCCAGCTTCTCCGCCATCGGGCGCGTGGTGTCGTATCGCAACGCGCGCATCTTCTACTCCGGCAGCGCCATTGCCTGGACCGGGCTGTGGATGCAGCGGGTCGCCATCGATTGGCTGGCCTGGCAGCTGACGCATTCGCCGCTCTGGGTCGGGACCATCGCGTTTTGCAGCCTCGGGCCGTCGATGATCGTCTCGCCATTCGCCGGCGCGGTGGCCGACCGTCTGGACCGGGTGCGGCTGACCACCATCACCCAGATGATCGCCGCCCTGCATGCCGCGACGCTGGTGGGGCTGATCCTGTCCGGCCTGATCCGGGTGGAGATAATCGCCGCGCTGGAATTGCTGCTGGGTATTTCGCAGACCATCTCCCAGCCGGCGCGGCAATGCCTGGTGCCTGGCCTGGTGCCGCGAAGCGAGCTGCCGGCGGCGGTGGCGCTGAACTCGCTGACCTTCAACCTGGCCCGCTGCGTCGGCCCTGCGGTGTCGGGCGTGATGATCGCCGCGTTCGGGGTTGTGCCGTCCATCGCCTGTAACTGTGTGGGCTATCTGTATGCCAGCCTCACCCTGCCGATGCTGGATCTGGCGCCGGAATACCGCCATGGCCACAAATCCAACCACAGCGTCTGGCACGATGCGGTGGAGGGGCTGCGCTATGTCGCCCGCAATGGCGGGATGGGGCCGATCTTCCTGTTCGCGGCGTCGCTGGGGATGCTGTTGCGCTCGGTGCCGGAAATGCTGCCGCCGTTCGTCGCGCAGCTGTTTTCGCGCGGCGCCGAGGGGCTGGCGATCCTGGCCAGCACGATGGGGCTGGCGGCCCTGGCCGGCGGTCTGGCGGTGGCGATGCGGGCGCGGCTGGACGGGCTGGCGCGCATCGCGCTGTTCGCCGGCCTGCTGCTGACCCTGGCGACGGCCGGTTTCGTCGCCACCCATTCATTCACCATGGGCGTGATCTGCATGGGGATGATGGGGGCGGCGACCACGATCCACGGCATTTCCATCCAGACCCTGCTGCAGAGTTCCTGCGCGCCGGGCATGATCGGGCGGGTGCTCAGCCTGTGGGGCATGGTGGTGCGGGCGGGACCCGCGGTCGGCGCGCTGGTCTATGGCGCGGCGTCGGAATTCGCCGGTTTGCAGATCCCGGTCCTGGCGGGATGCCTGCTTGCCTGCGTCGCGTTCCTGTGGGCCTGGACCCGGCTGCCCGCCATCGAGGCGGCGCTGGAGCGGAACGCCTGAACGCGTCCCGTCTTGCCCCCCATCTTGCGCTCCCGTCTTGCCCCGGTTCTATCGCCGTCCTAAAAAAGCGCCCGAAAGTCAACCGGGAGCCAGACAATGAGTAAGATCATCCGCACGGATCCGAACCAGATCCTGTCCAAGGCCGTGGAATATCATGGCTTCGTCTATCTTCAGGGCTGCACCGCCAGCGATCTCGGCAAGGACATACGCGGCCAGACCGCCGAGGTGCTGGCGCAGATCGATGCGCTGCTGGAGATCCATGGCACCGACAAGACCCGGCTGTTGCAGGCGATCATCTGGGTGAAGCATATCGCCGACCGTCCGGCGATGAACGAATTATGGACCGCCTGGGTGCCGGTCGGCGGCGCACCGGCGCGTGCCTGCGTCGAGTCCAACATGGCCGACCCGCGCGTGCTGGTCGAAATCATGATCACTGCCTGCAAGTAGTCGGCATCGCGATTCTGAATAAGTTCCGGGGCGGCGAAGGCTCAACTCGATTCGTCGCTCCGGCCGCCCACTATGCGACCGAAACGATGGGTCGACCTTGCCGACTGTTTTCAGGAATTTAGGACAATTATCCCGCTTTACGCGGTTATCCACAGGGGCAGATCGGCGAATTGCGCCACATTGGCAAGAAAAAGCGGTTCAAGGGTTGTCATCCCTGCAACCCGGAAGCTACCCAACATCGTATCTGAACCCCTGACGATCGGGCTTCAGCGGATACCGGGTTAAAACAAAAAAGTTGGGATCGCCTGCATGCGAGCTAGGGCCGTCGGCACTAAAACCTGGTTTTTCGGAACCGGTTGGGTCTTTTCACTGCTGCTCACGTCCCACATCGCCACGGCCTCGCCTCCGGGCAGCCAGCACGGCGCGAAACACGCTCAGGCCGCCCATCCCGAAAAGACCACTGCCCTGGTGAAATCGGGAGCGAAATCCGGGATGAAATCCAGCCCAAGCCGGGTTTTCGCCGGCCACGCCGCCCCATCTTCGAGGGGGGCGGTATTCCCCCGCGGCAATGTCTCGCGCTACGCCCATTATGGCCGCGGCGGCTATCATCTGGCCGTCTATCGCGGCTATCGCGGACCGACGCTGCAATGCGTGGCGTATGCCCGCTCCGCCAGCAACATATCGCTGTCCGGCAACGCCGCGGATTGGTGGGATAACGCGGCCGGCCTGTATGCCCGCGGCAACCGCCCGGTTGCCGGTAGCGTGCTGGCCTTCAGCGCCAACGGGCGGATGCGCCTGGGCCATGTCGCCGTCGTCAGCCATGTGATCAACGGGCGCGAGGTCGAGGTCGACCACGCCAACTGGGGCGGCTACCACGGCACCGTCGCGCGCGGCGTGCCGGTGGTGGATGTGTCGCCGAACAATGACTGGACGGCGGTTCGCGTCGGCCTGTCGCGGGGCGGCGATTTCGGCAGCGTCTACCCGACCTATGGCTTCATCTACGATCGCCCCGATAACGGCGTGCGCACGGCATCGTCGTCCCGCCCGGAGCCGGCGCTGGCGCTGAACCCCGCGCCGGCGGATCTGCGGCCCGCCTATGGCCGGCAGATTTTCAAGATCGGGGGCTATAGCTACGACGAGGTGGCCGAAGCGCCGGCCGGCGGCAGGGCTTTCGACCGCCCCGACCGCAGCCTGCGCTGAGACGCCGCGATGCAACCGCCAACCTGGCAGCAAGGCGTCTACGCCGCGCTGAAAGCTGCTGGCGTGAAGCAATTGGGCTATGTGCCCGATGCCGGCCACGCCGATCTGATCCGCGCGGCGCACGCCGATAACGAGATGCGCCCGGTGGTGATGACCACCGAGGAGGAGGGCATCGCGCTGGCCGCCGGCGCCTGGCTGGGCGGGCAGCGCTCGGTGCTGCTGATGCAGTCCTCGGGCGTTGGCAACTGCATCAACATGCTGTCGCTGCCGATCAATTGCCGGATGCCGCTCCTGATGCTGGTGACCATGCGCGGCGAGTGGGGCGAGTTCAATCCCTGGCAGGTGCCGATGGGCAGCGCCACCCAGGGGGTGCTGGAAAAAACCGGGGTGCACGTGAAGCGGGCCGATCAGGCCGAGGAAGTGCCGGAGATGGTGGCCGCTGCCGCCGCGCTGGCGTTCGACAGCCATATTCCGGTGGCGGTGCTGCTGTCGCAAAGGCTGATTGGCGCCAAGGTGTGGGTGAAATGAGCGGCAGCGAGAAATATAATCTGGACCGCCGCGCGGTCGTCGCCAAGCTGCTGGCCGACCCTGGCGAGCTGCTGGTGGTGACCGGGCTGGGTTCGGCAACCTACGATGCCGGCGCGGCCGGCGACCGGGCGGAGAATTTCTACCTTTGGGGCGCCATGGGCGGGTCGGTGATGATCGGCCTCGGTCTGGCGATCGCTCAGCCGACCCGGCGGGTGCTGGTGATCACCGGCGATGGCGAGATGCTGATGGGCATGGGATCGTTGGCCACCGTGGCCGCGCAGGCGCCGAAAAACCTCGCCGTGGCGGTGCTGGATAATGGCCAGTTCGGCGAAACCGGCGCGCAGCGCAGCCATACCGGGCACGGCACCGACCTGGCCGCAATCGCCGCCGCCTGCGGCTGGCCGGCCACGACCATTGCGACGACGATGGCTGAAATCGAGCTTCTGGCCGGCCGGCTGCGCCGCGAGGCGCTGTTCGCGGTCATCAAGATCTCCACCGCCGAGGTTCCCCGTGTGCTGCCGCCGCGCGACGGCGCCTATCTGACGCACCGGTTCCAGGCGGCGCTTGGCGTCGCCGAGCCGTAGGCAAAAAAAATCATCTTGGGTTAAAATCGAGCCATTTTGGCGTCGCCGGGCAGTATGAACTGGCGCGGCGTCGGGTTTTCAGTCAAATTCGCGCTACGGGGAGTTCAGCTGTCCAAAGACCCTGAAGGGCGTGGGCGAGGGCTCGTACATCGCGGTGACGGACCGGACCGGTCCGGCGCCAAAGGGATTTTAGTACGGGTTGCAGAGAATGAACCATCGACTAGTTCTGGCCAACCGTCCGTGGCTGCGGTGCCAGGGTTTACGGGCATTCGCCGCCGGGTTGGTGCTGGGGTCGGTAACCCCGGCGATCGCTCAGGTCGCGCCAGTGCCGGCCGCATCCGCGCTGGCCATGTCGGTGCCCGTCACCACGGTCCATGCGAAGCGGATGGATTTTCCGGTTTTTCTGCGTGGCCTCGGTCAGGTGCAGGCCTCCGCCGCGGTGCTGGTGCGCGCCCGCGTCGACGGCACGCTGATGCAGGTGCCGGTCACCGAGGGGCAGACCGTCAAGCAGGGCGAGCTGCTCGCGGTGATCGATCCGCGCCCGTTCAAGGCCGCCTTGGATCAGGCGGAGGCAAAGAAGGCGCAGGATCAGGCGATGCTGGCCAATGCCCGGCTCGATCAGGCGCGCTACGCCACGCTGGCCAGGCAGGAAGCCGCGTCGCGCCAGCAGCTCGATAC
>JAYTXR010000233.1:0-4187 GCA_043742865.1 Acetobacteraceae bacterium | reverse complement strand
CCGGTCCGAACAAGGGCCAGGTGGTGGATACGTTCAGCCTGAAGGGATTTGTCCAGGCCTATGCCGCGATCGTCAAGGAATGCCCCGCGGCACGCTGATGGAAGCCGTTTCCCAGGACCTGACTGAAGCCGAGCGGACCCGTATCCTGGCCAAAACCGCGCGCTTCAACCCGCCGCCGGCCCGGCTGGCCGACGGGCGGCGCGAGCTGATCGGCCTGTCACGGGCCGAACTGGGCGCCGAACTCGCAGCGATCGGCGAAAAGCCGTTCCGCGCCAAGCAGGTCTGGCATTGGATGTATCATCAGGGCGTCACGGATTTTTCCTTGATGAGCTCGATCGCCCGGCCGCTGCAACAGACCCTCGCGGAGAATTTTGTCATCGGCCGGCCGGAGGCGGCGGTGGTGCAGACCAGCATCGACGAGACGCGAAAATTCCTGTTTCGCTTCCGTGATGGCCAGGAAGCCGAGACCGTCTACATTCCCGATCGCCAGGAAGATCGCGGTGCGGTGTGCATCTCCTCGCAGGTCGGCTGCACGCTGTCCTGCCGGTTCTGCCACACCGGAACCCAGACGCTGGTGCGCAACCTGGGCGCGGCCGAGATCGTCGGCCAGTTCATGGCCGCGCGTGACAGCTACGGCGAATGGCCCAGCCCGCGCGGCGAAACCCCGCGGCTGCTGTCCACCATCGTGCTGATGGGCATGGGCGAGCCGCTGTACAACTACGAGAACGTCGCCAAGGCGATGGTCATCGTGATGGATAATGAAGGCATCGCGCTGTCGCGCCGACGGATCACGCTGTCCACCTCCGGCGTGGTGCCGATGATGGACCGGGCGGGGACGGAGCTGGGGGTAAACCTGGCGGTTTCGCTGCACGCGGTGCGCGACGAGCTGCGCGACGAACTGGTGCCGCTGAACCGCAAATACCCGATCGCCGAGCTGATCGCGGCCTGCCGGCGCTATCCGGCCGCCTCTAACGCGCGGCGGATCACGTTCGAATACGTCATGCTGAAGGATGTCAACGATAGCCCGGCCGACGCGCACGAACTGGTCCGGCTGATCGCGGGCATTCCGGCCAAGGTGAACCTGATCCCGTTCAACCCCTGGCCCGGTAGCGCCTACGAGACCAGCTCCGGCGCCGCGATCGACCGTTTTGCCAATATCGTCATGGATGCCGGATTTTCCTCGCCGGTGCGCAGCCCCCGCGGACGCGATATCCTGGCGGCTTGTGGACAGCTGCGTACGGACAGCCAGCCTGACAAAAACCGTCCGGCGGCTTAGACCAAGTAAGGCAAGGGGCGCTGCCCCTGGACCCCGCTAAGGGCTAGCCCTTAGAACCCCACACTACGCAAGGATTCCAAGGGAGAGGCCGATGCGCGTAAAGGATGTGAAGAAAATCGTGCTGGCCTATTCCGGCGGGCTGGACACCAGTGTGATCCTGCGCTGGCTGCAGACCACGTATCAGTGCGAGGTCGTCACCTTCACGGCCGATCTCGGCCAGGGCGAGGAACTGGAGCCGGCGCGCAAGAAAGCCGAAATGGCTGGGATCAAGGAAATTTTTATCGATGATCTGCGCGAGGTCTTTGTCCGCGATTTCGTCTTTCCGATGTTCCGCGCCAACGCGCTGTATGAAGGCCAGTATCTTTTAGGCACCTCCATCGCCCGTCCGCTGATCGCCCAGCGCCAGATCGAAATCGCCGAAATGGTCGGCGCCGACGCGGTGGCGCATGGCGCAACCGGCAAGGGCAATGACCAGGTGCGGTTCGAACTGGCTTATTATGCCCTGAAGCCCGATATCAAGGTGATCGCCCCGTGGCGCGAATGGGATTTGACCAGCCGCACCAAGCTGCTGGAATTCGCCGAAACCCATCAGATTCCCATTTCTAAGGACAAACGCGGCGAGGCGCCGTTCTCGGTCGACGCCAACCTGCTGCATTCCTCGTCGGAGGGAAAAATCCTCGAAGACCCGGCAATGGAGGCCGATGAGGCGGTGTATCAGCGCACCATCAGCCCGGAGGCAGCGCCCAACCGGGCTACCGAGATCGCGATCGATTTCGTGCAAGGCGACCCGGTGGCGATTAACGGCGAAACCCTGTCGCCGGCGAGCCTGCTGACGAAACTGAACGAATACGGCCGCGCCAACGGGATCGGCCGGCTGGATTTGGTGGAGAACCGCTTCGTCGGCATGAAGTCGCGCGGTGTCTACGAGACGCCGGGCGGCACCATCCTGCTGGCCGCGCATCGCGGTATCGAGAGTATCACGTTGGACCGCGAGGCCGCGCATCTGAAGGACAGTTTGATGCCGCGCTACGCTGAGATGCTGTATAATGGTTTTTGGTTCAGCCCGGAACGGCGGATGCTGCAAGCGGCGATCGACGCCAGCCAGCATTCGGTCACCGGGCGGGTGCGGGTGAAGCTGTACAAGGGCAACACCACGATTATCGGGCGGGAATCGCCGCACAGCCTGTATTCGATGAAGACGGTGACGTTCGAGGATGACCAGGGGGCCTATGACCAGTTCGATGCCCAGGGGTTCATCAAACTGAACGCGCTGCGGTTGCGGCTGGGCGCGATGGCTGGGCGGCGCGGAGGGGCGCTGTAGCTCTCTGCAGGTCGCCGCCCGATCGAGATGTAACGCTTGCGCACATGCCGGAGGCATCTGGCGGAGTAAAGGAGATTTTTCATGCAACGACGCACCCTGCTGATCGCTCCGATTGCCGCCGCGCTGTGGCGAACCGCCCTGGCCGCGAGCCCGCCGACCGTGCTGGAGCTGTTCACCTCCCAGGGCTGTTCCTCCTGCCCGCCGGCCGACCGGCTGCTGGGGCGGCTCGTGCAGCGTCCCGGCGTGATCGCGTTGGCCTGGCACGTGGATTACTGGGACCGGCTGGGTTGGCGGGATCCGTTTTCCTCCCATCAGGCGACGCTTCGCCAACAGGCGTATGCGCGAAGCCTGAACGCCGAGGTGTACACCCCGGCGATGGTGGTTGGCGGCGCACGGATCGCGGTGGGCTCGGATGCGGACTCCATCGAGGCCGCGATCTCCAGGCAAGCGGGCGCGCTTGTGCCGGTCGGACTGAGCCGCAATGCGGCGGGTCTGGCCGGGGACATCGGATCCGCCGCGCAGCCGGTCACCGCCCTGCTGATCTTCTACGTGCCGGAACACACGACGCAGATCGGCGCCGGCGAGAATGGCGGGCGCAAGCTGACCGAATACCGGATCGTGCGGGAAGTGCGGACTTTGGGCAGCTGGAGCGGCGAGTCCCGCCACTTCGACTTGCCCGCGCCGGCCCCAGGCGACGGCGCGGTTCTGCTGCTACAATCCGCCGATCTGAGGATTTTGGGGGCGGCTGATTTGCCGGCTTGAGGACGCAAACACTTTACGTGGATGCTCCGCCGACCTATCACCCCCTCAGCCGGGCACCACTTCGCCGGATGGGGCGTAGCCAAGCGGTAAGGCAGCGGATTTTGATTCCGCCATGCGGAGGTTCGATCCCTCCCGCCCCAGCCAGTGGATTGCTATTTTGCGCGCCGTGCCGGCGAACTCAGCTTTTCCCGTGCAGGCGAAGTCGGATTCTTAGAGGGTTTGGTCGCGGTCTTTTCCGGTGGCTTGATCGAGCGTTTCGCCGCCACAGGCGCTCGTGCCGCTTTGGCAGGCATTTTCTCACCGGATTTACTCAGGCTGCGGCGTAGGGCATCCATCAGGTCGATGACATTGTCTCGGTCGCCGGCCTCCGGCTCGACCGGCTCGATACCCTGGCCCTTCAGCTTGGCCTCGATCAGGTCCCGCAGCCGGGTTTCGTATCGGTCCTCGAAATCGTCGGGATCGAACCCGCCGCTCTGGCGGCGGATCAGTTGTTCGGCCAGCGTCACCATCTCCGGATCGGCCTTGCCGTCCGCCACATCGTCAAACGCCGCCTCGGCGCTGTTTAGGTCGCGCTGCTCGTGCAGTGTATGCACGACCAGCCCTTTGCCCATTGGCCGGATTGCCACCACGCGCTCCCGCCGGGCGATGACGACGCTGGAAATCGCGATCTTGGCGGTTTTCAAGATCGCCTCCCGCAGCACCAGGTAAACGTCCTCGCCGCCGCGGCCGTCGCTGGCCAGGTAATAGGTGGAGTCGAAATAGATCGGGTCGATCGATCCCGCATCAACGAATTTCTCGATCTTCATGGTCGAGGAGCTCTCGATCCTC
>JAYTXR010000232.1:0-13482 GCA_043742865.1 Acetobacteraceae bacterium | reverse complement strand
GGGTGAACGTGCTGCGATTAAATCTTGCCCTCGACGCGCTGCCACCGGGCTAAACTGGCGGCATGACGCCAGACGATCGCGACCGACGACCCGACCCCGACGCCTTGATCGCCGCCGCCGCCCGGGAAGGGCGGGGGCGGCTCAAGGTTTTTCTGGGGTCCGCCCCGGGGGTCGGCAAGACCTGGGAAATGCTGACCGCCGCGCGTCAGAAGCGCGCGGAGGGCACGGAACTGCTGATCGGCATCGTCGAAAGCCACGGCCGGGCGGAAACCGAGGCGCAGATCGCTGATTTACCCATTCTGCCGCGGCAAAAATTGCAGTATCGCGGCCAGGAACTGGAGGAATTCGATCTCGACGCGGCCCTCAGACAACGGCCGAAGCTGCTGTTGATGGACGAGCTGGCGCACACCAACGCCCCCGGCAGCCGGCACCACAAGCGCTGGGAGGATGTCGAGGAGCTGCTCGATGCCGGCATCGATGTCTGGGCGACGTTGAATGTGCAGCATCTGGAAAGCCTGAACGACGCGGTGGCGCGCATCACCGGCGTGCGGGTGCGCGAGACGCTGCCCGACAAGGTGCTGGAGCAGGCCGACGAGATCGAGCTGATCGACCTGTCACCGGCCGAGTTGCGCGGCCGGCTGGCGCAGGGGCGGATCTATCGGCCGGACGTGGCGAAGCGGGCGATGGACGGCTTCTTCCGCGAGGGCAATCTGGCGTCGCTGCGGGAGATGGCGCTGCGCCGCACGGCCCAGCGGGTGGACGCCGATATCTCCTCGTATATGCACGCCAAATCGATCGCCGGCCCGTGGCCGGCCGGGGAGCGGGTGCTGGCGCTGGTTAGTGGCGGCGCCGGCGCGGAGGCCGTGGTGCGCGAGGCGCGCCTGCTGGCCGAAGCCCTGCGCGGACCCTGGATCGCGCTGCATGTCGAACAGACCAGCGACCGCGGCCACTCGCGCGCCGCGATGGATCTGGCGGAGGGACTTGGCGCCGAAACGGTGGTCGTCTCGGGCACCGACCTGGCCGGCGCCGCCATCGAGCTGGCGCGCCGGCGCAACGCCACGCGGATCGTCGTCGGACGCACGCGGCGACCGGCCTGGCGGCTTCTGTCGCCGGAAAGCTGGTTCCACCGCGGGGTGATGCGCAGCCTGCTGCGGCGCGCGCCGGATTTCGCGCTGCATATCGTGCCGCTGCCGGTGCTGACGGCCACCCGGCCGGCCGTGCCGCGCCTGCCCGAACCCTGGTTCGCCTGGCTGGCCAGCCTTGCCCTGGTGGCGGCGGTGACCGGGTTCTGCGAGGGATTGATCTACTATGTCTCGCAGGAGGCGTTGGGCATGGTGTTCCTGGCGGCGGTCGTCGTCGCCGCCTCCATCTGGGGCCTGCGGGTCGCGCTGTTCGCCGCCGTGCTGAGCTTTCTGTCCTGGAACTTCTTCTTCATCCCGCCGATCTACCGGCTAACGGTGCATGAGCCGCGCGACGTGGTGGCCATCGTGCTGTTCCTGGGCGTGGCGACCGCCACCGGGGCGCTGGCGAGCCGGCTGCGCAATGCGGCGCGCACCGCGGAAGGCCGCATCGAGGGGTTGGCGCGCATCGGCGCCTTCAGCCGGGCGCTGGGCGAACCCGCGACCGAACGGGAATTGCAGGCGGTGATCGTGCACCAGGCGGCGGACATCGCCGGTGCCGCGCTGCTGTTGTCGCTGCAGGGCGAGGACCTGAACATCCGCGCCGCCGAGCCCCGGATCGACACGATCGACGCCGCCGGCTGGGCGGCGGCGCGATGGTGCTATTCGCATCAGACCCCGGCCGGAAAGGGCACCGCCACCCTACCATCCTCGCCCTGGCGCTTCCTGCCGATGGGCACCGCACGGGGCCAGCTTGGCGTGCTCGGCGTGCGCCCGCCAGGCGATCTGGATCCGGCGCGGCTGCAGGCGCTGAGGGCGCTGGCAGATCAGGCGGCGCAGGCGATGGAGCGCGTGCGGCTGGCCAACGACACCGCGCGCAGCGAGGCGCAGTCGGAAACCCAGAAATTGCGCACCGCCCTGCTGTCGTCGCTGTCGCATGATCTGCGCACCCCGCTGGCCGGCATCCGGGGGGCGGCGGAAACGCTGCGCACCGCTTGGGAGGGGCTGGATCCGGCCACGCGCGAGGATCTGCTGGCCAGCATCGAGCAGGACACCGCGCGCATGACCCGCTTCCTGGCCAACATCCTGGAGATGACCCGGCTGGAAAGCGGAGAAATCGTCCCGCGGATCGTGCCGGTGGCGCTGGCGGAGGTATTGGAGGCCGCGATCGCCCGGGTGCCGCAGCTGGGGCATGTCGGGCTGAACCTGCCCGATGACCTGGCGCGCGTGGCCGCCGATCCGGCGCTGCTGGAACAGGTGCTGGTGAACGTGCTGGACAATGCCTGCAAATACGGCCCGGCGGGCGGCTTCGTCCGAATTTCGGCAACGACCTTCGGCCGGGAAATGACCATCCGCCTGGCCGATGAGGGCGGCGGCATCGCTGTTGAGGATTTGCCGCATGTGTTTGACAGCTTCTATCGCGCCCGGCATGGCCATCGCGGCGTGGGCACCGGCCTTGGTCTGGCGATCGCGCGCGGGCTGATGGAAGCGATGGGCGGGACCATCGCCGCGGTCAGCCCCCGCCCCGACGCGCCGGCGGACGGCTCGCCCGGCACCGTGGTGACGATCACGCTGCCGGTGGCGGCATGACCGAGATCGGCCGCGTGCTGGTGATCGATGACGAGACCCAGATCCACCGCTTCCTGAAGCCAGCGCTGGAAGCCGCCGGCTATGGCGTGGAGCGGGCGGAAACCGGCGCCGAAGGGCTGCGGCTGGCGGCGGCGCGCGCACCCGATGTGGTGCTGCTGGATCTCGGTCTGCCCGACATGGACGGTCACGCCGTGCTGCGCCAGCTGCGCCAGTTCAGCACCGTGCCGGTGATCGTGCTGTCGGCGCGCGAGCGCGAACAGGACAAGATCGCGGCACTCGATTGCGGTGCCGACGACTATGTGGAAAAGCCGTTTGGCGTCGGCGAATTGCTGGCGCGCATCCGCACCGCGTTGCGCCATCGGCTGGCACAGCAGGGCCTGGGCCCGCTGTATCGGGCCGGGCCGGTGGAAATCGACCTGGAACGCCGGCAGGTGAGCCTGGACGACGTCAAGCTGGTACTGACGCCGCGCGAATACGCGCTGTTGGAACGGCTGGTGCGCAGCGTCGGCAAGGTGGTCACCCATCGCCAGCTGCTGACCGGCGTCTGGGGCCCGGCGCACGCGGAGGATGTGCAGTATCTACGGGTATATATCCGCCAGTTGCGCCAGAAACTAGGCCGCGCGGGGGCGCTGATCCAAACCGAGCCTGGCGTGGGCTATCGTTTCAGCGACGACCCCAAGGGGATCTGATGGAGGCATTCATTTGATTCTATGCGCGTTCATGGCGATGGTTCGTTCGTCGCCGCGGGCTTCGTAGAACAGGTCCTTTCGCACCGCCCAGTAATTGACCAGCTGGAACAGCGGAATGATCGCGACATCGTCCATCGCCATCGCCACCGCCTGGCGAAGCAGGTCTTCGCGGCTTCCGTCGTCGATGGTGGCCAGCGCCCGGTCGGTCAGCGCATCCAGGGCGGGGTTCGCATAGCGGCCCTGGTTGCTGGCGCCACGGCCGTGCGCGGGGTCGTAGGTGCCGAGCACGTTGATCAGCGCGTTCCCGGCCTCGGCGGTGTTGCTGCCCCAGCCCCACAGGCCGATCGACCATTCCTGATGCGAACCGCGGGCGGTGTAGATGGACCAGGGCAGCGCCTGCACCTCGGTCTGCACGCCGACACGGCTCCACATCTGCGCGATCGCCTGGGCGGTGGCGCTGTCATTGGGATAACGGTCGTTCGGGGTGTGCAAGGTGATCCGGAAGCCGAGCGGGAACCCGGCTTCGATCAGCAGCGACTTGGCAAGGTTGAGGTCGAAGGGCGGCGTAGGCACGTCGCGGTTGAAGCCGAACATGCCGGAGGTCAGCCACTGGCCGGTCGGGGAGGCGGTGCGCTCCATCACCCGGTTGGTCAGCGCCTCGCGGTTGATCGCGAGCGACAGCGCGCGGCGCACGCGCACATCGCGCATCGGGTTCCACCCCAGCCGGTTGCCGGCCAGATCGGTGATGAACGCCGGTTCGGCGATGCGGGAGAAATCCGGTTGCAGATAGATCATGCGCTGGCTGTCGGTGTTGTAGACCGACAGCCGGACATCGGCCTTAAGCCGGGACAGGTCGGACGTCGGCGGGACGTCGATGATATCAACATCGCCGGCCAGCAAGGCTGCCACGCGGGCGGTGGAATTGGCGATGAAGCGGATGCTCACGCGGTCCCATTCGGGCTTGCCCCCCCACCAGGCATCGTTGCGTATCAGCTCCACCCGGTCCCCCGGCGCGTAGCGGACCAATTTGTAGGGGCCGCTGCCGATCGCCGCCTTGCCGGAATTATAGTCCTCCGTGGTCGCGTTCCCGGCGATCCTGCGCGACAGGATGGCAATGTCCGAGAGGTCCCCGGGCAGGTTCGGGGCCGGCGCTGCGGTGTGCAGGCGGATCGTGGTGGGGTCAATGATTTCCGCCCGCTCGATCGCGCGCACCAGACCGGCAAAACCGCCGGGGCTGTTGGGGACATTCGCGGCGCGGGCGAGGCTGAAGACGACATCCTCGGCCGTCAGGTCCGAGCCATCCTGGAATTTGACCCCCGGACGCAGCTTGAATTCCCACACCGTCTCCCCGACCATCGACCAACTGACGGCCAGGCCCGGCTTCAGCCCGCCATCCGGCGCGCGCTCGGTCAGCCGGTCGAACAAATGCATCGCCAGGCTGTTATTGGGCGAAGCGTTATAGAAATGCGGGTCCACCGAGGTCGCCGCGGCGGCCTGGCCGATCCGCAGATCGGCCGCGTCGGCGGGCGCGAGCCAGGCTGCGAGCAAGCACAGCACAAGAAGGGGGCGGAGCATCGGCACGGGGTCTCCTGTCGGGATTGCCAGGCAGTAGGCCTGCATTCGCCGGGCGCGGAAAGCAACCGTCCCGCGGCACCGGTGGGCGGCACCGGTGGGCGGCACCGGTGGAAGGATCGCCTGAATTGCGGTATCCATCAGGGTTCCAGCCCTGGGATGAGGTCGCATGTCCGAAACCGAAACCGCAAAATCGCCCGCGTTTGAGACCCCCCCTGCCTTCGAGATCACGGCGGTCAACCGGGTCAAGCGCGTGCACGACCGGGGGCGGTACGACCGCAAGACGGTCTATGAAATCCTGGACGCCGCCCTGGTCTGCCATATCGCCTATGTGATCGACGGGCAGCCCTATTGCACGCCGACCGCGTTCTGGCGGGAGGGCGACCACCTGTACTGGCACGGGTCCTCGGCCAGCCGGATGATCCGGGCGGAGGCGAAAGGCATCCCGGTATGCCTGACCGTGACCCATCTGGACGCGCTGGTGATGGCGCGGTCGGGGTTTCATCACTCGGTGAACTACCGCTCGGTGATGGCCTACGGCCACGCGCACAAGATCGAGGACGAGGCCGAGAAGCTGCGGCTGATGGATAATTTCATCGAGCGCATCTATCCCGGCCGGTCCAAGCTGATCCGCCAGCCGAACCCGCAGGAGTTCAAGGCGACCACGATGCTGGGCATGGAGATCGAAACCGCGTCGGGCAAAATCCGCGACAAGCATGTGGCCGATGAGGAGGAGGACTATGCCGGCGTGCCGGCCTGGTCCGCGCTGTATCCGATCACCCAGGTGCTGGGCGAGAAATCCGAATGCGAGCGGCAGATCCCGGGCCTGGCAATGCCGGCGGGGATGGCGGAATTCCAACCGGGCACGCCGCTCGATGAGCTGATGGCGAAGACCTACGGAACGCGATTTGGCGGCTAAATCTCCAGCCGGGTCGGGCCAGACCCCCCACCCGGCCCCAGACCCGACCCGGGAGGCGGCGTTCGATCTGTTGACCGGCGTGCTCGAAGGCCACCGGACGCTGGAGGAGGCGCTTGATGCGCTGCCGGCGATCGAGGCGCGCGACCGGGCCGCCGCGCATCGGCTGGCCGCCACCGTGCTGCGCCGTTCCGGCACGCTGGATGCGGTGCTGGAACCGTTTCTGACCAAGGCGCCGCCGGGGCCGGTGCGCCAGATCCTGCGCCTGGGTGCCGCTGGCGCGCTGCTGCTGGGCACCCCCAGCCATGCCGCTGTCGCAACCGCGGTGGCGCTGGCCCGGGCGCGCAAACTGGCCCCGTTCGCCGGACTGATCAACGCCGTGCTGCGACGGGTCAGCGAGGCGGGTCCGGCGGCCCTGGCGGCGCTGGACGGGCCGCGGCTGGACACGCCGTCCTGGCTCTGGTCCGCCTGGGGCCGCGAGGCGCGGGCGATCGCCATCGCGCATCAGGCCGAGGCGCCTCTGGACATCACGCTGCGCCCAGGTGCCACGCCTCCCGAGGGCGGCGTGGCCCTGCCCACCGGATCGGTCCGCTTTCCGCCGGGCACGCGCGTCGCCGAGCTGGCCGGCTATGAGCAGGGCGCGTTCTGGGTGCAGGACGCCGCCGCGGCGCTGCCGGCGCGGCTGCTGGCGCCGCTGGCGGGGGAGCGGATCGTCGATCTTTGCGCCGCCCCCGGCGGAAAGACCGCGCAGCTCGCCGCCGCCGGGGCGGTTGTGACCGCGGTCGAACAGGATGCCGGGCGCCTGGCCAGGCTGAACGAGAATTTGGCCCGGCTGCGGCTGACCGTGGAGACCCTGCTGGCCGATGCCGAAACCTGGCAACCCGGGCAGAGCTTCGATGCCGTGCTGCTGGACGCGCCATGCAGCGCCACCGGCACGATCCGCCGCCACCCGGATGTGCCGCATCTGAAGCGCCCGCGCGACCTCGACCGGTTCACCCAAACCCAGGATCGGCTGCTGCGCGCCGGCGCCGCGCGGCTGCGGCCGGGCGGGCGGCTGATCTACGCGGTCTGCTCGCTGCAGCCGGAGGAAGGCCCGGCCCGGATTGCCGCCGCCCTGCAAATGGGCCTGACGCTGGACCCGTTCAGCGCGGCGGAGCTCGCCTGCCTGCCGGAGGCACGCACGCAGGAGGGGTTCCTGCGCACCCATCCCGCCCTGTGGCCTGAGCGCGGCGGCATGGACGGCTTCTTCGCCGCCCGGCTGGTCCGGACCTGACCGGCGCTTCGGGCAGTTTGTTCGCTTGTCGTTTGTTCGCTTGTCATTGAACCAAACCCCTGTCTAGAACCGAGCTATGCCGCAATCACCCCCCCGGAAGGGTCCAGAAAAATCCATCCTCGTCGCCCCCAGCCTGCTCGCCGCGGATTTCGCGCGGCTGGGCGAGGAAGTGCGGGCGGTTGAGCAAGCCGGCGCCGACTGGCTGCATCTGGATGTCATGGACGGGCATTTCGTGCCCAATATCAGCTTCGGCCCGCTGGTGCTGAAGGCATTGCGGCGGCATTCCCGGCTGGCGTTCGACGTGCATCTGATGATCGCCCCGGTCGATCCCTACATCGCCGCCTTCGCCGAAGCCGGCGCGAACCATATCAGTTTCCATCCGGAGGCCGGCCCGCACGCGCATCGCACGCTGCAGCTGATCCGCTCGCTGGGGATGAAAGGCGGCCTGGTGCTGAACCCGGCCACTCCCATCGAGGCCGTGGAGTGGGCGATGGATCTGGTCGATGTTCTAATGGTGATGACGGTCAATCCCGGCTTCGGCGGCCAGGCGTTCCTGCCGTCGCAATTGCCGAAGATCGCCGAATTGCGCCGCCGGATCGACGCCTCCGGCCGGCCGATCCGGCTGCAGGTCGATGGCGGCATCGCCGCGGCGGCGGACGGGACGGGCACGGCGCGGCAGGCGATCGGGGCCGGTGCGGATACGCTGGTGGCCGGCTCGGCGGTGTTCGGCGCCACCGACTATGCCGCCGCCATCGCCGCCTTGCGCGCGGACATGCATCACACATGAAGTGCCATACATGAAGTGTTGGACATGAAGTGCTGGACATGATTGGCAGCGCGCCCAAAAACTGGCTGCGTGGGGCCAGACGCGCATTGGCGCGGCTGCCGGATGTCGGCATGACCTTGGGCATGACCCGGGTGCCGGACGCCCCGGCGCTGCCGGTGCGCGACCCCTGGCCCGGCGATCCCGTGCGCGGCGCCCGGCTGTTGAAGGGCGAGCTGGAATTCGGCGGCGCGGTCTGCCTGCTGCGGCCGGGCGGCTGGAACATGCTGGCGGCCTCGCCCCTGCTGCGCGCCACCGCGCATGGCTTCACCTGGCTGCGCGACCTGCGCGCGCTTGGCACCGACAACGCCCGGCTGCGCGCCCGCGCGCTGGTGGCCGAATGGATCAGCGCCCCGCCGAACGAGCCGCTGGTCTATCGCCCCGACGTGATCGGCGCGCGGATCGCCGCCTGGCTCGGCCATTACGATTTCTTCGCCGCCTCGGCCGACGATCTGTTCCGCCAGAAGCTGATGGCGCGCCTGGTCGGCGACGCGCGCGCGCTGGCGGCGAAGCTGCCGGCCGAGGAGCAGGACGCCCGCGCGCTGACCGCGCTGAAGGGCCTGATCGCCGCCGCGGTGGCGCTGCCCGATCATGCCGCGTTCCTGACCCGGGCGCTGCGTTTCCTGCCGGCGGAGATCGGCCGTCAGGTGCTGGGCGATGGCTGCCATGTCGAGCGCAGTCCGGCGGCGCATCTGGCGGCGTTGCAGGATCTGACGGAGATCCGGGCGCTGCTGCACGCCGCCCAGACCCAGCCGCCGCCGACGCTGTCTGCCGCCATCGAGCGCATGGCGCCGGCACTGCGGATGCTGCGCCACGGCGATGGCGGACTGGCGCTGTTCAACGGCGCGCGCGAGGAACTGCCGGCGCTGATCGATCTGACCCTGACCCAGGCCGGCCGCGGCGGGCGCGGCCCGTCCTCGATGGCCGAGGGCGGCTTTCAGCGGTTGCAGGCCGGGCGAACCGTGCTGATCGTCGATTGCGGCGCCCCGCCACCGCCGGGGATCGACCGTTTCGCCCATGCCGGCACGCTGTCGATGGAGATGTCGGTCGGACGGGACCGGCTGATCGTCAATTGCGGCGCCTATGTCGCCGGGCCGCAGGATTGGCGCGACGCCAGCCGCGCCACCGCCGCGCATTCCACGCTGACCATCGCGGATGTGAATTCGGCCGAGATCCGCCCCGACGGTCTTGGCCGCCGCCCCGAAAAGGTCGAGGTGCAGCGCCAGGAAGCCAACGGCGCGCATTGGCTGGAGGCCAGCCATGACGGCTGGAAACGCCCGTTCGGCGCGCTGCATCGCCGGCGCCTGTATCTGGCCGAAAGCGGCGAGGATCTGCGCGGCGAGGACGTGGTGGAGGCCGCCGGCCCGCAGCCCTTCACGCTGCGCTTTCATCTGCACCCCGCGGTCAGTGCCAGCCTGCAGCAGGACGGCCAGACCGTGCTGCTGCGCCTGCCGGCCGGTGGCGGCTGGCGGCTGAAGGCGGACGGCGCCAAGCTGACTTTGGAGGAAAGCATCTATCTGGGCGGACCGGAGCCCAGGCGCAGCGAACAGGTGGTACTCAGCGGGTTCGCCGACGGACCCCAGCAGGTCAAATGGGCCATCACGAAAGTGGGGTAGGCTAAATATCCCGCCACCAGCGATAGGTGAGGGCCATGGCCAGCAGGCCCTCCACGCCGGTGGCGACCGTGGCCCATTGCGCGCCGATCTGTTCCGCGGTCACGCCGAGCAGCAGAAAACCGATCGGCCCGACACCGATGCAGACCGACAGCACCCCCATCACGCGCGATCGCATATCCGGCGGCGCCGCCAGATACACCAGGGTTGCCTGCATGATGCTGAAGCCGGAACTGCCGAACCCCAGCAGCAGCAGCGTGATGCCGGCCAGCAGGGGATCGGCCAGCAGCGCGAACACCGTCAGCATGGTCAGATAGACCGCCACGCTGCCGACATAGATGCCCTTGTACAGCGCCGGGCGGATATACAGCGCCACCAGGATCGCCCCGGCGAACGCGCCCAGCCCGTCCATGCTGGCGAGCATGCCGACGCCGACCGCATCGAGGTGCAGATTGTCCTTGCCGATCACCGGGACCATCGAGACGAACGGCCAGCCGAACACGTTGTAGATCACGGTGATCGTCAACGTGCCGATCAGCTTGCGGTCGCGCCGCACCAGCGCGAACCCCTCGGCCATGCGCGCCAGCACCGAGCCACGCCCACTTCCGGTCCCCTCGTTGCGGTAGCGCACGCCAAAGGCCGCCAGCAGCGCCAACAGATACAGCACCACGCCGACGCTGAACGCGCCCTCGATCCCCACCACGGCCAGCAGCAGGCCGCCGACGGGGGGGCCGAGCATGCGGCTGGCGTTGTTGCTGCCGACATCGATCGACATCGCCTGGCTCATCCGGTCCGGCCCGGCCACCTCGCCGATCATGACCCGGCGCACCGAGTTGTCGGTGGCCCAGCCCATGCCGTTCCAGAAACTGGCAGCGCCCAAATGCCAGACCTGGAGCTGCCCGCTCCAGGCCAGCAGGGCCAGCACGACGGAGCTGGTCAGCATCATCCCCACGACGACGATCAAGGTCGTGCGCCGCTCCATCCGGTCCAGCGCGGCGCCGAACCAGGCGCCGAACAGCCCCATCGGCAACAGCCGCAGCATGGTCATCATCGCCACCTGAAAGGCCGAGCCGGTCTTCTGGTAGACGAACACGCCGACCGCCAGCATCTCCAGCCAGCGCACCACGAACACCACCAGGCCGACAAACCACAGCCGCAGAAAATCCGGCTGGCGCATCAAAGCGGCGCGGGCCGGTGGGCGGTACTGCACCGCCTCCATCCTGTTCACTGTCGTGGACGCCCCTCGTCAGCCGGTCGGCACAAAACCAAACCCCCGCATCGTGCCGGCACTGGACCCCGGACGCAAAGTTCGCCGCGGGTTAGCTGCCCATCGCCTGACGCATGAAGGCGCGTTTCAGCCGCGGCAGCCGGTCCACCGCGCCGATGCCGACATCGCGGGCGGCGCGCAACAGGCGGTTATCGGAACTGAACAGCCGGTCCAGCCCGTCGGTGGCGGCCAGCATCGTCAGGTTGGCGCCGCGGCGGGCGCGCTGATAGCTGGCCAGCACGCAAGCCGCGCCCAGATCCTCGTTGTTGCGGTGCGCGTCGATCAGCTTTTCCGCCAGCGCGATCGAATCACGAAACCCGAGATTGAGCCCCTGGCCGGCGATCGGGTGAATGCCGTGCGCGGCGTCGCCGACCAGAACCAGCCTTGTGTCGGTGTAGCGATGCGCGTGCATCGCCGACAGCCGGTAGCTCCAGCGCCGGCCCAGCGGGCGGACCGCACCGAGATACCCACCCAGACGGCGCGCGATCTCGCGGGCGAAACGGGCATCATCCAATGCCAGGATGCGGTCGGCCAACGCATCGCGTTCGGTCCAGACGATGGCGGAAACATGCGCCACGCCGCCCGCTTCGGCGTCGGGGCTGGCGCCCATCGGCAACTGCGCGAACGGCCCGCCGGGCAGGAAATGTTCGAGCGCCCCGTTGTTGTGCGGCAATTCATGGCCGATGGCGCTGACGATGCCGGTCTGACCATAGGCCAGGCGGGTGACGGGAATGCCGGCCGCCTCGCGCAGCGGCGAGTTGCGGCCCTCCGCTGCCACCACCAGGCGGCAGGCGATGCTCGGCCCGCCGACGATTGTCACCCGCGCGCCTGCCTCCGAGCGTTCCACCCGGGCTTCGGCCGGGGCGAACACACGGATCGATCGGTTGGCGTGCAGATGCGCGTTCAGCGCGACCCGCAGGCTGCGCGCCTCCACCATCCAGCCGAACGGTTCCGGCGGGTCGCGCGCCTCCCGATGATCGAAGGCCAACGACAGCCGGGACGCCGGCTGGCCGACGCGGCCATCGGTAACCCGGATCCTCTCGATCGGGCAGGCCGGTTCGCTGAGCCGGTCCCACATTCCGGCATCCTGCAGCAATCGGCGCGAGCCGGCGGCGATGGCATAGGCGCGGCCGTCGAATTCCGGGTGTTCCATCGGCGCCAGTGCGGCGCGGTCGATGACGACGGTGGATATGCCGCCGGCCGCCAGCCGGCAGGCCAGCGTGCCGCCGACCGGGCCGGCCCCGACCACGCAGACATCGGCCTGGATCGTTTCGTCCATAAACTACTCCCTCAGGACGCGAGTGCGCCATCCACGGCAGCACCCAGGCGGTCCACGATCCGGCCAATATCGGACGGTGTGCAGATATAGGGCGGGGCGATGACGATGTGATCCCCGCGCAGGCCGTCGATCGTGCCCCCCATCGGATAGACCGCGAGGCCGCGGGCCAGGGCTTCGCGTTTTATCCGGTCATGCAGTTTCCGTGTGGGGTCGAAGACCTGTTTGGTGGCGCGGTCGGCCACCAGTTCGATCGCCCAGAACAGGCCGCGGCCGCGGATGTCGCCGACATGGCGATGGTTGCCGAAACGCTCGGTCAGCCCGGCCTCCAGCACGCCGCCCATGGCGCGGACATTCTCCAGCAGATCATCGTCCCGGATGATCCGCTGCACCTCCAGCGCCGCGGCGCAGGCGACCGGGTGGGCCTGGTAGGTGTGGCCGTGCAGGAACGCGCCCGAACCGGCGCGGACGGCATCGACGATCTTGCCGCCGATCAGAATACCGCCGATCGGCTGGTACCCGCCGCCCAGGCCCTTGGCGATGATTTCGATGTCGGGGGAAACGCCTTCCTGCTCCCAGGCATGCATCGTGCCGGTGCGGCCCATGCCGCACATGATCTCGTCTAGGATCAGCAGCGCGCCGTGCCGGTCGCACACGGCGCGGATGGCAGGGAAGTAGCCGGCCGGGGCCACGGCGCAGCCTGTCGTGGCGCCTACCACGGGTTCGGCCGCGAATGCCGCCACGGTGTCTGGGCCGAGCCGCTGGAATTCCGCTTCCAGCTCGGCTGCCAGGCGCGCGACGTAGTCGGCCTCGGATTCGCCCTCGAGCTGCCCGCGGTATGCGAAGGCCGGGCTGACGTGGCTGAAAGCGTCCGACAGCAGAGGCAGATAGGGCGCCCGCCGGGCCGCATTGCCGCTCAGCGCCAGCGCTCCCAGGGTGTTGCCGTGGTAGCTTTGCCGCCGGGCGATGAAGCGAGAGCGGCGGGGTTGCCCGAGCTCGAGGAAGTGCTGCCGGGCCAGCTTGATCGCGGCCTCGATCGCCTCGGATCCACCGGAGGTGAAGAAGGCGTAGGCCAGGCCACCTGGCTCGTGCCCGACCAGCGCATCGGCCAAGGCCTCCGCCGGCTCGTTGGTGAACAAACCGGAATGGGCGTAGGCCAGCCGGTCCGTTTGCGCATGGATCGCCCGTGCGATGCGCTCATGGCCGTGCCCGAGGCATGAGACGGCGGCGCCGCCGCAAGCGTCGATGATGTCGGGCCCGTCGGCGGTGTTGAGCCAGATGCCACGTCCGCCGGTGGCGATCGGCTGGCCGGTGCGCAGGTTGCGGTGCAGGATGCGGCTTGGCC
>JAYTXR010000231.1:0-2135 GCA_043742865.1 Acetobacteraceae bacterium | reverse complement strand
GGCTGGGCTTGGTCACGAGTACGGCGTGGCTCGCGTTCAATGCGTGGCTCTGGTCGGCCTTCAGCCTGAGGCAATCAATGCAGCACGGGCGGATTGCGGCGGCACTGCCGTGGATGCTGGCCGCGGTGTCGTTGTTGGCGGTGGCAGACGTGCTGCGCACGGCGGCCGCCAGCATACCGCCAGCGATGGGATCGGTCGGCGGCGGCGGGCGATTGCTGGCGGCCACGGCGATGCTGCTGGCCGCATCCGCGCTGCTCCTACTGTTGGCGTCGCGGGCGGTGGCGAGAAACGGGCCGGAGCACGGGGACCGCACGGCCATGCCGGGCGTGGGCTGGGGGGCGCTACGCATGCTGGCACTCAGCATTGGGACCGGGGTCGCTGGGCTGGCCGGATTTACTGTGGACCCGGTGCGGGCTGCATCCGTGCTGCAGCCGGCGTCCATCGTCATGCTGGCCGCGGCGGGATTGATGTGTGGGGGCACGCTGCTGCTCTATGCAGGGCGGCGTACGCGGGTGCCGCTGCTGTTCTTGGCCTTTGCCCTGGCGGCCGTGCTGGCTGCTTTGCGCGATCATGGCGTGCTGCCGGATAACCATCAGCTCCGCCGGCTGCCGCCGGGCCTCCGTAGCCGTCCGGATGTGGAGTCGGCGTTCCTGCGCTTCTTGGATTGCGCCGGACCGTCCGATGGGCGTCCGGTCCAGGTGGTGCTGGTCGCGGCCAGCGGCGGGGGGATCGCGGCCGCCTATTGGACGGCGACGGTGCTGGGTGACTTGGCGGACAGCTCCCCAGCGTTTGCCCGGCAGGTCTTCGCCATGAGCGGCGTCAGCGGCGGCGCGCTCGGCCTCACGATTTATGCTGCCGGATCAGGGTCAGGGCAGCGCGCCACGGCCTGCCAAGACCCCGCAACAGGCTTGCGGAGCTGTCTGCAATCGGCGCTCGGAGGCGATTTTCTTGGCCCGACGATTGGTGCCCTGCTCTATCCGGACTTGCTGCAGCGGTTTCTACCGGTGCCGGTGTTCGCCGACCGGTCCACGGCGCTGGAATCAGCGTGGGGAGCGCGGTCGCGGGCGGTGTTTGGCGACGAGCGTCTGGCGGGTCCGTTTCTGGATTTATGGACCCCGCAGCAGCCTTGGCCGGCATTGCTGCTGAACGCGACCTCACTCCGCGGCGGGGGGCGGCTGGTGGCGAGCAATCTCGCGCTGGGCGCGGACCACGTCGGCGGTGACGGTGCGGATCTGCTGGCGTTGCTGGGCGGTGACCTGCCGGTCAGTGCGGCGGCCGGTGCAAGCGCACGATTTCCGTTCATCAGTCCACTCGGCACTTTTCGGACGGCGGACGGGGCCGAAGATGCCGTGGCGGATGGCGGCTATTTCGAGAATTTAGGTGCGTCGACGCTGCTGGAACTGCTAGATGCGCTGGATGGCGCCGCGCGGCGGCACGGCCGGGCTGTGCGGTTCGTGGTGCTGCAGTTGATCAGCGACCCGGATAACGGGTCGGACACGCCGCAAACCCCCGCCACCCCCTGGTCCTTGCTGCCGCGCGGCGTGACGGGCCCCGCGACCGTTCTGTTGCGCACGCGGGAAGCGCGCGGTGTCAGCGCGTCCGAATCGCTGGCCCGGCCTGTCGTGGCGCTGGGGGGCACCTACATGCCCGTCCGCCTCGGCCAGTCCCCCATTGGGCGGGCTGCGCCGCTGGGCTGGTCGCTCTCGGCGGTGGCGCGCGACATCATCGATGGGCAATGGACGGCCGCTTGCCGCGACCGTGTGCTGGCACAAGCCGGGCTTTCGCAAGCCCGCGCGCCGGAGCCACCGGCGGTGGAGGAGGATGCGAACCCGATGCGCATGGACGTCATGGCGATGTGGGCCCAAGGGACGTGCCGGGCGGTCCAGGCCGAAGTACGATAAAGCGAGTCGTCCAGATGGCGCGGCTCAGGGCGGACGTGTCATGGATTGGAGCGTTGACGCCGATGCATTCCGTCCGGCAGGGTCGGGTCCTCTTTATAAAAGGCATTGCAATGACCCTCCTCAGCAGACGCGCCGGTCTTGGTCTTTCGATGGCGGCGGTGCTGGCCCGGCGCGCCGGCGCGGCGCCGATGGATGATCTGATCGAGCGGGCGCGGAAAGAGGGCACCGTCAACA